>JADGPW010000079.1 GCA_017882265.1 Chitinophagaceae bacterium
ATCATTCTTCCAGTAACTTTTTCACAGCCCGGTCCAGTTCTGTTTTCTCCAATTCCACGGGCATGATATTTCCTGCCTTATCAATTAAAAATTGCGCCGGGATCGCCTCGATCCCCCATTTTCTTGCGGTAGCAGCTTCCCATCCACCGCGATCATTTACCTGTAGCCAGGTGATCTTATCTCTTGCGATGGCCTTTTTCCAGGCGCTTGCATTATCATCAATAGAAACACTGTAGATCTCGAATCCTTTTGTTTTATAAGCACTATATAGTTTTCCCATGTCCCTGTTGGCATTGCGGCAGGGCGGACACCAGGAAGCCCAAAAATCAAGCAACACGACTTTTCCTTTTAACGTGGAGAGTTTTAATGTGTCGCCCCGCTGGGTTGGTAATGAAATATCATACACGGGGTTGCCGATATTAGGGGTTTGGGTGTTCCCTGCAACAGTGATGCCTATCGCAAACAGGCTTATAAATAATTTTCTCAGGTTCATCATATATTCTTATAAAGATGCCTGGGCGCTGCCAGGCATCTTTATGAATGAATCAAATCAAATGGCCCGTAATGAAACCTCTACCCCGAAAAAAGCTTTTTCATCAGGGAGTACCTGACACCTATTGTTGTGTCTTTTTGCTACAGCAGTTTGCTTTGCCATCGCTGCAATCCATTGCTTTTTTACCACTTGCATCTTTTGTGCTGCAATCCATTTTAGTTTTGCTGCAATCCATTTTAGTATTAGCAGCCTCGTCCTTATTTACTCCTTCTCTTTCGTACTGGCAGCATTTTTCAAGGTTGTTGTACGCTTCATCGGAAGCTTTGAAATCAGGTGTGTCATACCCAACACCGGCAATTTTCTTTTCAATTTTCGCGGTATTGGTGGAAGCACTGGTATATTTTATGGTCAGGATCTTGGTATCCTTATTCCATAAGGCATAAGTGGCCCCTGCATCTTTCGCTGCTTTTTCTATTTTTTTCTTACACATGCCGCATTCACCCGAGACTTTAAGTGTGGCAGATTTCGCCTGGGCAAATGAATCCTTCGGCAAGCTCAGGATGGCTACCGCCATCAATAATGTGGTGAGGGAAAATATTCTTAAGGTTTTCATGATAATTTATTTACAATTTGAAAAATTAGATGCCTAAAATTAAAATAAAAAATGTATCCCGGTAACTACCGTAACAGATTACATTTTCAAAGAAATATTAAATCCTGAAAACATTGATCTGCAGGTAAGTATCCTGGGCGGATAAATTTGGCGGGGAATGATCGCTAAAATGATCCTTTTCGTCAAAAGAATAAAATGAAGCACTAATAAATTGCGAGGGGACATTAAAAGAAGCCTTCATGGAAGGAATCGAATAGGATCCCGGGGAAACCGTGCACTGGTCCTGTTGCAGTTTCACCACTTTTATATCATCATGGCAGCATCCACCGGATTGATTGTTGTACATCCCGCATTTACCGCAAACTTTTTTTGCTGATTCAAAAAGCCGGGTAGAAGCCAGGCGGTTCATACAGTAGTGGGAATTGATCACTACTCCGCAACTAAGAACGAGATAACAAATGAGTGATATGGATATCAGTATTTTTTTCATGAATCAGCCATAAAGATACGGTCAAAACCTCCAAAATCAAAGGCCGGGATTGATAAGTTAACAAGTTGATAAGGTTAACTGTCAGCCTGTTAACATATCAACTATTAGTTTACAAAACTCCAATAGACCCCTATCCTGAACTGGAGGCCGGGTAATGCATAGCCCGGCGCGACAAGATTATTGTTGGTAAAATTAAACCCGCCGAGTTTTCTGCCTGTATTCAGGTTCTCAATCCTGAAAAAAGCTTTAAATGAACGGATGCGAAAATTCATGTAACCCGAGATATCGGGCAGGGGGTTGCTTATCTTAATACTATCCTGGTAAAAAAATTGCCCTAAAACCGGTGAATAGCCATCTGCTTTATACGGGCTGCGGTAACGTACTTCGAACCCCATGGCAATATCCAGGTTTTTAAACCCCAGGTTTCCTTCATAAGCGATACGGTTGCGCGTATACAAAACAGGCAGATGCACATGTGCTTTACCAATCAGCTGCTGGACATAGATTTCCGCATGCCAGTTCCAGTGTTTTCCAAATTTAATTGTTTTTTCCAGGGCTACCTGTAACACATTAAACAGGGAATTTTCCTGTTGAAGGAGATAATAGTTGCTGAAATAAGTATAGTTGGTCATCAGGTAGTAATGACCTGTCAGCCTGAATTTGAAAGAGGGCAGGTAATAAGAGGTAAAAAGATCGGTGCTGTTCTCTTTTTTAAAATTGCTCACCGTGTGAAGAAGATAAAAGCTGCTGTGGCTGTCAAAAAGAAAAGAAGGCGTTCGATTGGTATTTTGAAAACCCACTTGCAGGTACGCCTGTTTATTTCGGGCAAACCGCTGGAGACTGAGATAGGCCTGATAGTCTCCGGCATTCAATCCGGTAAAATATAATTTACCATTGGCTTCAATATCCCATTGCTGGTTGCGGGTCTTGTTCCTGTATTCGGCATGGCCGTCAATATTGTAAAATCTTTTGGTCTCCGAGAGAAATTCGCCGCTGATATTCTGAAGCTGGACGCCCAGTTTGATAAACTGGTGCAGGTTCTTTGCATCCGGAAACTGGTAGATGGAGAAATCATTGATCACATCCTTCCATTTTTCCCTCAGATCAAATGTATCTTTTGTCAGTGTATAGCCATAGTGATCCTGATAATAAGCGGAATCCGGCACATACACTTCAAGCGTTACGCTGGTATTGGGATAATCGAAATAATGGTATTTGTACGTATTATACTGCAAAGTATGCTCAAACCGAAGCCGGGGATAAAATAAAGGCAATACGGTTGAATCGGTGACAATGGAATCTTTTTTACCAATATCATATTGCTGTCTCAGCAGAAACGTGAACTCATAATATTTGTTCCCGGTCGTGATCTTCGTGGAAAAAAAATCCCTTCCAAAAATAGGATCACCTCCCAGTTTGGTGGGAATATTGAAGCGGTCCTTCCATATAGGGTCATCCAGGAAATTGGCCGTATCCTGTATGCCGCCATTCTCGGTTGACATCATTTTGTTACCCAACAGCACCCCATAAATATTATACCGCTTATTGTTGGATTGATACCAGGAACTCAGCAGGTAATTATTATGGTTGGTTTTTTGATTCTTAAAAAACCCTGGTGAGTTGATCAGGCGGTACTGAAATAAAGCGTTCCAGTTTGGCTTGATATTTTGGGTATGCAATAGCTCAATGATCTGCTCCACCCGGGTACCGAGCATGTAGTTGATCTCTGAATAAGGTCTTGTCGTGTTAAAAAAACGTACCTGTTCCAGTTTCCATTTGTATACATCAAACGCATGAAAACCCGGGTCAAACCCAGCTTTGAAATTGGGAGTAAATAAAACAGAACGGGAGGCATTCCCAATATTTCCGAGGTAAATATTTGTTGCAGGCACCGGGTAACGACGTGTAAAATCGCCGATAACAGAATCCAGTTTATAATTACGGGTAGAATCCAGGTAACGAAAGCTAATGGTAATAGAATCTTCCAGTTTATTGCGGTGCCGGAGACTGTCGACACCACCGGTCCCCCCTGTTCTTCCGCTTCCACTTAGCTGCTTTACCTTGTTTCCTAAGGCACGAATGGTCGGTTCCTGAGCCTTGATTGCAACAGAAAAGATCAGCATCCCGGTAAGTAAAAGGTATGTAAACTTGTTTGACAGTGTACAAAAGTTAAAGGGTATACCAGTATAAAATGTAAAGTTTTCAGATGATAAGAACCATTAGCGCAGGTTCCGGCATATACAGCTTTACAAAATAAAAAACCTTTGCAAATTAACACAGCAAAGGTAGACTTCATGATCAAAACTGTTAATTAAATTGCCGCTACTAGTTCTTTAAATATAGTGGCCAGTTTTGGTTCAGCATGCCGCGCAGCTTCCAGCACTTCTTCATGCGTGATGATATTATCCTGCTCCCGGATCCCCACATCGGTGACCACGCTGATGGCAAATACCTCCATTCCCATATGATTGGCCACGATACTTTCCTGGACCGTACTCATTCCCACTACATCTGCACCCAATGTATGAATCAGTTGATATTCAGCCCGGGTTTCAAATGTGGGCCCTGTTACAGCGAGGTACACCCCTTCTTTCAGGACAAAATTGTGAAGGATCGCAATGGCTCGTGCTTTTTCTATAAGATGCTTTTTGTAGGGTTCACTCATATCGGGAAAACGGGGACCGAATTCAGCCCTGTTTTTCCCGATCAACGGGTTCGGGGTAAAAAGACTGATATGATCCTTAATGATCATAATATCACCCACCGTGAAAGCCGGGTTGACGCCCCCGGCAGCATTTGATAATAATAATGTTTCCACCCCCAGTAACTTCATCACCCGAATGGGAAACACAATATCCCGTGCTTTATAACCCTCGTAAAAATGAAAGCGACCCGCCATGGCCACCACCGTTTTGCCACTTAGCTTCCCAAAGAGGAGTTTACTTTTATGTCCTTCCACGGTAGATAAAGGAAAATGGGGAATATCTTCATACGCTACTTCTTTCTCGATGATGATCTCTTCCACAAAACTACCCAGCCCGCTGCCTAACACAATACCAACCTGTGGGGGATGGGGGTATTGCTCCTGGAGAAATTTTACTGTGTCCTCAAATTTTTTCAATGTTTTTTTTCCCATAATGATCGTTGATCCCTGCAATTTATATTCGCATAATTTGAGCGAAGCAAGTACAACAGGGGGCTGCAAACGTATAAAAATTTTGCTTAACTAAAGAAGGAAACGCTTATTCGGGGTGCCAGATACCTATGAGCATTTAATAGCTATAACGATAGAAATCACAAAACTCCTCATCACAGATCAGTTTTTGCAGAGACGGATCTTTTAACACATCTGTATATTCCATCCATCTACCATTAATTTTTATTTTTTGGTAAATCAATCGAATGCCCTGGCTATAATCCACCCACCAATTAATATGACCTGTGTATAAGGGTTGAATGGCTTTGCCATCAAGTTTGTGCCAGCCATAAATAGCCAGCCGGTCGGGTTTGGGATCCCTGGAGATCTTCCCACTGATCACCACATCTTTCTGAATACCCGCAATCAATCCCTTTTTGCCTTTCCGTTGCCCCTCTACTATAAGATGGTGATGCCACATGATTGGCGTACTGTCCCGGAATGCATACAAGGGAACCGGTTCCAACTTTACTTTCGCGGCTTTATAAATATCATCCACCATTTTCCTGGTAGGCAAAAAACAATGAAAGCTGTCGGCAATTCGCTGCGCAGCCATCGGGGTGATATTGATCCTTGCCCAACCCTTATCGTTGCCAATGCTTAGATAATCAGGCGCCACATAATAAGTGGCTTTAATGGTCTTACCCGTAAGAGAGTCTGTTTTGGAAACAGTGACCGGAACAAATTTTTTTAGAAATCCCGGAACATTCCCCGCCAGGATCTCTTTCAACGCGAAAGAGTCCCTTGCTTTCCATTTCATGACAAATGCCTGGTGATAAAATTCATTACCGGTGAGAGATGAAGTTCTCACCGGCCAGTTCATTTTTTTGGTGGACTGACAGGAACAGGCGAACAGCGCAATAAATAACAGGAACCGGAGCATACGGTAAGATAAAGAATCCTTGCAATGAAAACAACGTTTTAAATTCTGGATGTAATTTACACCTGAGGTATCGAAAGTTCGGGATTGAAATCTCAGGCAGGGATTACAGCGTTTTGATAATCAAAGATAATCCCTGCATACATTATTTATCAAACCAGGCCATCCTCCACAACCTGGTGATGGGTCACCCGATAGCTATCGGGTTTGAATTATGGATTTTGAATTGCAAAGATGCAGAGACGCTGAGGATCTAATCCATCTCATCGCCTCCGCGCTCTGTAGCTTTGCGATTCTAACCCGATAGCTATTGGGTGGCCCCTACTTAAAACTTTACCACAGCATCAATTGAAAAATAAAATGTATTTTCTAATTTCTCCGTAATGGTTCTCGAAAAGGCAGGTCCAATCACCGGTTTGGTAACAATTGTTACTACAGCGGGATTAACCGGTATGGAATAAGAAGGGGTAAGATCAAAAGTTAATTTCTTCACCGTATAACTGATAGGAAGACTCAATTCATAATCCATCAGCTTGAATTTGGAAGCATCCAGTACGGAGGCAGAAATAGTCGGTCCGGTACCGGTACCGTTTTTCTTTTTAAATTTTCTTTTCCCGTAATAAGAATCATAAAAGTTTCGGGTGGAGCCATTTAGTAAAAAAGAAGGAGATATCTTTACCGCATCATCCGCAACGCCAAACTCGTGATCAATGGCCCAGGCAAGAATATAATCGTTTTTGGTGCCAAAATTTATTCCGGGTTGGAGAGAAGTTTCAATAAAACCAAAATCATATGAGGCGGTAGCTGCTATATCACCTTTTACTTCTGATTTTACATTGGTGCTCTTGCTATTGTAAAAGAATTTCCCGGCGGTTATTTCACCCGAGAAATTACCAATGCTAAAATCATAACCGATGTTGACCGCTGACTCGTCTATACGGCTATCGCCTGAGCGGGTCAGGTAGGAAAGTGTACCCTCAATATAAAAACCTGATTTGTCATAATACCCAAGAGTGGGCGTAATATAGGGCGTTGTTACTGAGTCTTTGCGACCCAAATACACTGAATTATTGGCAAATTCCAGCGAAGCCTTGCCATAAGATTTTTCTTTTTCCGGGACCTTTTCGTCTTGCGCGGCCGATAGCAAGCTGCCGCAAACCAAACAACATACAATTATCTGTTTTCTCATAATTTTATTTGTGAGCAAAAATATAAATAGGTGATTTAAAACGGGATATTAAATCAGTTGTTAAAGACCGGATCCTGTCCGATTGGTTTAATGCAGGTACCATTAACTTGGGTTTTATTATCTTCACGGCCAAAGGAGTACTTTGTACCTTTGAACAAATTTTTTCTTTATGAATCTCCATGAATACCAGGCCAAGGAATTATTGAAAAAATATAATGTTTCCGTGCAGGAAGGGTTTGCCTGCAGCACGGTACATGAAGCAGAGGACGCTTATCGTCAGATCAAGACACAATTTGGTAGCGGCTTTGCGGTCGTCAAGGCACAGATACATGCCGGCGGACGTGGCAAAGGAACGGTAAAAGAAACGGGTATCAACGGAGTAAAAGTGGGTAAGAATCTTGATGAAGTGGTGGATATCGCTAAGAAATTATTAGGAGGCACCCTTGTTACCCTTCAAACCGGGCCGGCCGGCAGAGTGGTCCATAAAATACTGGTGGCGCAGGATATGTATTATGATGGCCCAAGCGAACGGAAAGAATTTTATCTCTCAGTTTTATTGGATCGTTCCAAAGGTCAAAATGTGATCATATACAGTACCGAAGGTGGGGTGAATATTGAAGAGGTGGCACAACACACCCCGGATAAAATATTTAAGGAATGGGTTCATCCATCCGGTGGCTTGCTTGGTTTCCAGGCCAGGAAGATCGCCTTTAATTTAGGATTGAGCGGGGATGCTTTTAAAAACGCTGTAAAATTTGTCACGAATTTATATAATGCTTATGTAGGATTGGATTGCTCCATGCTTGAAATAAATCCTTTGTTTAAAGCAGCCGATAACCGGATCGTGGCGGTAGACTGTAAAATGAACCTGGATGATAACGCCCTGATGCGCCATCCTGATTTGAATTCAATGAGAGATGTTACGGAAGAAGACCCCACTGAAGTTGAGGCCGGTAAATACAACCTCAATTTTGTGAAACTGGATGGCAATGTAGGGTGTATGGTGAATGGGGCCGGTCTGGCCATGGCTACCATGGACATGATCAAACTCAGTGGCGGAGAGCCCGCCAATTTCCTGGATGTAGGAGGAAGTGCCAATGCCCAAACCGTAGAAGCCGGTTTTAAGATCATTCTGAAAGATCCTGCCGTAAAAGCTATCCTAATCAACATCTTTGGGGGCATTGTTCGCTGCGACCGGGTAGCACAGGGCGTGATTGATGCATATAAAAAACTGGGTAATATCTCCATTCCCATCATCGTCCGGCTGCAGGGCACCAATGCTGAAGAAGCCAAGAAACTGATTGACGAAAGCGGACTCAAGGTGCAATCTGCTATTTTATTAAGTGAAGCCGCGGAATTGGTAAAGAGAGCGGTGGCTTAGAATAATAGAGAACCTGCCTGTCTTGAACCGTTCATACTACGCAAAGGCGATGCAGGCAGGTAGAAGATAGTGAATCAAGCTAAGAAGCTGGGATTATTAATTTCATTCTGAATAGATTACGGTTTCCCACCATACAAATAAGTCTGGTCAATAATACTTTAACCTAAATTTTTAATAGAAGACCCTATCCTTTTCTTACCTTACTAATATTAATTGCCTGAAGTGGCTCCATCCCGCCAACTTGCTGCTATCATGTTCACCGACATCATCGGGTATAACGCTTTGATGGAAACCGATGAACAAAATGCATTAGGACTGCTTAACAAGGGTCGGCAGATTCAACAGTCCCTTATTGAAAGCCATGGTGGTAAATGGATAAAAGCATTCCGAGATGGCGATCTGGCGAGTTTTAACACAGCTACAGAGGCAGTGCAAACCGCCATTTTGATCCAGCGCCAATGCAAAAATACACCTGGCCTGGACCTCCGAATTGGAATTCATCTAGGCGAAGTGATGTTTGAAAATAATGATGCGGTTGGTGATGGGGTGAATATTGCCACCATGTTAACAGGACAGGCCACTGCCGGGGGCATCTGTATTTCAGGATCAGTTCATGATAATGTGGCTAACAAAAATAGTATCAGTACTGTTTTTTTACGGGAAGAAAAATTGAAGTACGTAAATGATCCGGTAAAGATATATCAGGTAATTGTTGACAGCGTTGATGTTGGATATTCGACTTCTTCATTTAACCAGGAAAAACGTAGTACTAAATTAACTGGAAGGAGCATTGCGGTATTACCATTTGTAAATATGAGTAATGACCCGGAGCAGGAATATTTCAGTGACGGAATGTCGGAAGAAATCCTTAATTCCTTAACACATATAAAGGATCTGAAAGTGTCTGGACATACTTCCTCTTTTCAATTTAAAGGGAAAAAGATCAACCTCCAGGAACTGGGAGAAAAACTGAATGTGAGTACAGTGCTGGAAGGCAGTATAAGAAAACAAGGTAACCGTGTTCGGATTACCGTACAGTTAATGGATACAATGAATGGGTATAATCTTTGGTCTGAAAGATATGACCGGGAAATTGATGATATTTTTGCAATCCAGGATGAGATCGCTTTAGCCATTACTGAAAAATTAGAGATCACATTACGGGAGAATGAAAAAGCGATACTATATAAAAAACCCACTGCCAATCATGAAGCTTACGATCTCTATTTAAAGGGCAGGTTTTATTTTAACAAACGCGGAGGCGGTATCCTGAAAGGGCTTGACTATTTTGAACAGGCATTGAAGAAGGATCCGGAACTTACGCTGGCTTATGCCGGTATGGCCGATGCCTATTGCATGCTATCCCTGTATTGTGTATTACCACCCCATTTGGCTATGCCGAAAGCAAAAATCAATATGCAGAAAAGGCCATCCAACTTCAATCGACTCCTTCAGAAGCATATACCGCATTGGCCTTCATCAGTACATTCTATGACTGGAACTGGACAGAAGCCAAAAAAGGGTTTCAACATGTCTTTGCTATCGATCCCGGTTATACACCCGCTCATTTTTGGTATTGCTATTACCTGTCACTTGTAGAACAGAAAGACGAAGAAGCCATACGTGAAGCAAGGAAGTCCGCTGAAATACGGGAACCATTATTGCCCATATCACATCATATATTAGCCTTCGTGTGTATTAATGCCGGCCGCTTTGAAGAAGGGGTACGTGCAAGTAAAATGGCAATAGAACTGGATGCAAATTTCTTCCCGGGTTACAGGGACCTGGGATTAAGCCTGGCAGGTTTGAAAAGATATGATGAAGCCATTGCCGCAATGAAAAAGGCAGTGTTACTCTCCTTTCGCCAGCCTTTACCATTGATTGAACTAGGTTGGATTTATTCATTATCTGGTAATTATTCCGAAATTCAGGAAATATTAGATGAATTAATCGTACGATCAAAAACGGAATATATCTCAGCATTGTTCATGTGTTGCGTGGCTTATTATTCAAATAATATTGATATGGCTATTGGGTATTTAGAGAAAGCTTTTGAAGAAAGAGACAGCACGCTTCCTTTTATAAAAGTTCATATTATCGGTACCTTCATCAGATCGGACCCTCGTTTTCAACCCTTCCTGGATAGAATGAATTTTCCGGCATGATAATACCTGTTGCATTTTTTTATTTCAGCCCGGTGGAGCCTTGCTATATTCCTCCTTTACTTCTTACCACAACAGGGGGCAGGCGGGTAGCTGTGGTGAATATATATTCATCCACATTTTAAATAGAAGACCCTTTCATTTTCTTATCTTACTATTTCTAAATAACTGATAGTGCCCCCCACAAGACAACTTACTGCAATTATGTTTACCGACATTGCCGGGTATACGGCATTGATGGGGCGTGATGAACAGAAAGCTTTTGATCTCCTGTTTCAAAACAGGCATCTACAACAACCACTTATAAAAGAATTTAACGGAACATGGATAAAGGAAATGGGTGATGGGGTACTGGCCAGTTTTTCAACCGCAACTGATGCCGTACTGTGTGCAGGGGCTATTCAGCGATCCTGCAAAAGAATACCAGGCCTTACACTCCGCATCGGAATCCATCTTGGCGATGTGGTTTTTGACAACAATGATGTATTTGGAGACGGCGTAAATATTGCTTCAAGGATACAAGCCCTTGCGACTATTGGCAGTATATGGGTTTCAGAAGTTGTTTCTAAAAATATAGCCAACAAAAAAGAGATCAGTTCCACTTTTATCCGGGAGGAAATGTTGAAAAATGTAAAGGATCCGGTCCGTATCTATGAAGTTTCATTTGGTCAGGATACAAGTGTAGCCATGAATGATGGATCCGTTAAATTCAATAAGCTATTTGATGGTGAACCGGTTTCAGCCAAAAGCATTGCTGTGTTGCCATTTGTGAATATGAGCAATGACCCGGAACAGGAATATTTCAGTGATGGGATCACCGAAGATATCCTCAACTCCCTCACGCATCTGAAAGATCTCCGGGTGGCGGGACGGACCTCCTCCTTTCATTTCAAGGGAATGAATATTGACCTCCGGGAAATAGGACAAAAACTGAATGTCAAGAACGTATTGGAAGGCAGCGTGCGCCGGCAGGGCAATAAATTGCGTATTACGGCTCAATTGATCAATGTCAATGATGGGTTTCATATCTGGTCGGAACGATATGACCGCGATATGGATGACATTTTTGCCATACAGGATGAGATCGCTTATGCCATTACAGAAAAATTAAAGGTCATTTTACTAGAGGAAGAAAAAGCGATCATCGATAAAAATCCAACGGCCAATCATGAAGCCTACGACCTGTACTTAAAAGGCCTGTTTTATTTTAACCAACGCGGTGCAGGTATCATAAAAGCCATCGAGTTTTTTAAACAAGTCCTGGAGAAAGATCCTGAATTGACCCTAGCCTATACCGGAATGGCCGATTGTTATTATATACTTACTTTTTGGGGCGTGATACCCCCGCATGAGGCTATGCCAAAAGCAAGGGAATATGCAGAGAAGGCCATTCAGCTCCAGTCTTCTTATGCAGAAGCCTATACCGCCCTGGCTTTTATCAATACTTTTTATGACTGGGACTGGAAGGAAGCAAAAAAACAATTTCAACATGTTTTTGAACTTAATCCCAACTATGCCCCTGCTCACTATTGGTATAGTTACTATTTATCATTCGTGGAAAGTAATTTCAAAGCGTCCATACAGGAGGCGCAACATACTGCCCTTCATTTAGAGCCGTTAGTTCCGGTTTCTCACCATATTTTATCCATCATGTACATCTGTGCGGGGCAATATGAAGAAGGGGTCCGCGCGAGTAAAATGGCAATAGAACTGGATGCCACTTCTTTCCGTGGTTATCGGGGCTTAGGATTAAGCCTGGCAGGTTTACATAAGTATGAGGAAGCTATTGAAGCATTAACAACGGCGGTGACTCATTCGCTTCGGCAGCCTTTAGCCTTAGTTGAACTTAGTTGGGTGTTCTCTTTAACCGGTAATGCATCCGCCATTCAAAAAATTGCAGATGAATTAATGATGCGGTCAAAAACAGAATATATCTCTCCTGTATTTTTGTGCTGTGAAGCTTACTATTCAAATAATGTTGATAAAGCCATTGAACATATTGAAGAAGCTTTTGTACAACGCGATAGTGCACTTGTTGGCATAAATGTTTATCCTCTTAGTGAATTCTTCAGAACAGATCCCCGGTTTCTACCCTACCTTAAGAAAATGAATTTCCCTGAATAAGGGCTTACTCAAATTTTCTTAATATTTTTTTGGAAACCCAGTGTAAATGTATGCCCCCCCTGGTTTGTGAGGGTTGCAGGTTAGTAAAATAAGTGCCTTTTAAGACCTTTGGCGATTCTTTTTCATGGAGGTAAAGCATCGTGTACCCATAAAAATTAATTCCCTGGTGCATATCTTTCATGGACGTGTTCATCTCACCCTGCCATAAATAACCAAGCATAAAATGGTCTTCGTGACTGTCAGCGGCTACTTCCGTAAGAATGCTTGTCGAATGCCCTATTGATGAAAATGAATGCACTCTTAGCATGGTCAGAGTCTGTTTCACTTCTATGACAAATTTCTGTGGTTCGCTCCCATCGGCATTTTCAAGGGTCCCCTCCCATCGCCCCTGCAGGTCGGGTGGAATATTAAGTGATTTACGGATGGACTGAAAAAGGCGGGTATGCCATAAATAATGATCCAACAGGAACCATAAAATACTTACCGGTGCTATAATATAGCCATAGTGCAGCAATACTTCGCCGAGATGTTTAAACTCAGCCTCGTGTAATAATACCAGCACCAGGGAAAAGACCACCAGGCTTAACAAACCCACTATGCCAATAATTGCCTTAACGTTGAGTTTATATGGTTTCATTAGCTGGTTTGTTGAGCTTATTAAGCAATATAAATATTTTTTTCATCAATCCCGGCTTTCGTTCGCTCCGTGAACGCTCTATCCGACCCATATAAATCAGCTGATCAATGATTTCAATCCGGTGCTGCCATTTATTGTTAATAAATAATCTTTAGGTTAAATACAATTAATCAAATTTTCTTATCTTACCATTGGAGCTAACTATTATGAGGCAGCCATTGACCCATAATAAAACATCTTTAAACCGTCGCCGTTTCATCAGCAATACGGTCAGGTTACTGGTATTGGGAAGTATATTTCCCCTGCAGGAAGCCTGCAATAATAAATCATCAAAACATCCTGCAGGGCCTGGAAAGGATAGTACAGCTAAAAAATCACAGGGCTCAAAAAAGACCCCGAATAACAGGAAGAAATGGATGCATGAAGGGCTGGTTATGAATACCCAGACCCATGTGATGCATTTTCCTACTTCCAAAGTATACACCTATTATGATGAGATCAAGCCAACGCATCTCCGGGAAATAAGTCTGGTGACCTGGGTGGCAACCCTACAGGGACCGGTAAGATTGAACAGGGAACAATCGGGAAACATTCTGGAGATCCTCACCCTGCAACATTTGAAGCAGGGCGTCAACGATGAATACCTGAATGCAGCCACGGATACGCTTGCTAAAGCATTTACACCCGCGGGTGAGAATTCAAAAGCAGTCAATCTAAATACCATGAATTTCCGACTCCATGAGCTGATGTTACAATTACTTTCTTTGAATACGTCTATCCCCGATAAATGGCAGGTCTTTAACAGCAAAGTGAAAAAATCCGCGATTCTTCGAAAACGACAAAAATGGATGGAAACAGAAACCGGTTTTAATGATAGGGTAAAATACATCATGGATCATCAAAGCGACTATATGAACCGCCTGACAGCACGGGCCCGAAAATATTCTTTTACCTGATTGTGCCGGTAATTGCACGCCGCATATTATGTAGAAGGTTCAACTCCTTCACCGGCCAATTTGCAGAGACAACGCAAGCGTTGTCTCTGTTTTTTTACAGCGCATATGCAATCCTTTAACAATTGGCATCTTATTTCAAAACCAATTATTATGCGAAGGGTATTTACGCTTACCGGGATTTTTCTTTGCACCCAGTTATCAGCCCAGATCAAGAAGACTATCGATAGCAAGATCGAAAAAGTAACCGTGTTCCTGGAAGGCGCACAGGTACAGCGGAGCGCCAAAACAAGCCTGCTGGCAGGAAAGGTTGAACTGGTGTTTATTAATATCTCTCCCTCCATTGACAAACAAAGCATACAGGTAAAAGCTGATGACAATATCACCGTGCTTTCCGTCATCCACCAGCAAAACTTCTTAAAAGAGCAGGAAAAACAGGATGAGATAAAAGATATTGAGACTCAAAAGGAAGTACTGACAGAAAAGATTGCCCTGCAAAGAAATATCATGAATGTGTATAAACAGGAAGAGACTATGCTTATTAAGAACCAACAGATAGGCGGAGCAAACACCGGGCTGAAAGCAAGTGACTTGAAAGAAGCAATTGACTTCCAGCGAAGCAGGTTGACCGAAGTATATCAAAAACAAATGGAAACCGACAGGGCCATTAAGAAAATGGAAACGGAGCTGGGAAAAATGAACAGGCAGTTAAATGAACTGAACCAGAAAGCCGATATTTCAACCAGCGAGATACATGTAACCGTACTGGCGAAAGAAACCAGCATTAGCAGTTTTACGATCAGTTACCTCGTAAAACAATCCGGATGGTTTCCCTCCTATGATATCAGGGTGAAAGACATCAGCAGCCCGATCAACCTCCAATATAAGGCCAATGTATTTCAAAGCAGTGGCGAGGACTGGAAGGATGTAAAGCTTTTTCTCTCTACAGGTAATCCCAACGAAAATGGAACCAAACCGGTTATTAGCCCCTGGTATTTGAAATATGTATATGCCTACCAGCCGGTCACCAACACGATTATGGCAACGAATACGCCCGGGTATGTTTCCGGAAGAGTCACAAATGAAAAAGGTGAGCCGGTACCCGGTGCTTCTGTAATAGTGAAAGGCACCCGGACAGGAACCGTTACAGATAATAATGGCTTTTACCACGTCAATGTACCCGCCGGGGGGAATTCGCTGGTGATGAGCCATGTGGATATGGTGCCAACAGAGGTTGCAGTGTCTGGGAGTGGATATGCGAATGTTACAATGAGTACGGATACGAAAGCTATGAGTGAAGTTGTAGTAACCGGCATGGGGCAAGACCGTAATGGATCAGAAGATGTGAGTGATTATAAAAGCGTTAAAAAAGAAATTGGCTATTCTGTTTCCCGGATGAAAGCGGATGAGATAAAAAGAGCAGACAAACTAATTACCACCATTGCTTACCAGCCCACCACGACCGTTTACGAAATCAAAGATCCATATACCATTTTAAATGATGGCAAAACTTATATGGCTGACATTGATGGCTACGAAGTAAAAGCACAATATGAGTATTATGCGGCGCCCAAAATAGAATCAGACGCTTTTTTGACTGCTAAAATTGTAGACTGGCAGGAACTGAACTTATTACCCGGTGAAGCCAATCTTTTCTTTGAAGGAACATTTTTAGGCAAATCATTACTGGATGTAACTAATTCAGGCGATACACTGAATCTTTCCCTTGGGAAAGACAAAGGCGTCGCTGTGAAAAGAACATTATTGAAAGATTACAGCTCCAAACGATTTATAGGCAGCAATAAAACGGATACCAGGCAATACGAGATCGCGGTCAGAAATAACAAACAGCAGCCGATCAGCATTATCATAGAAGACCAGTTTCCCGTTTCCACTCAAAAAGAAATAGAAGTGCAGGACAGGAAGTATGAGGGCGCCAAATTAGATGAAGACACCCAGAAAATAACCTGGCAGTTCAGCGTAGATCCCAAAAAGGATAACAAAGTGAACTTTAAATATGAAGTAAAATATCCCAAGGACAAAGTATTACAATTGGATTAAGTCGGTTTTATATTGGTGGTTTGGCCCCGTCCCTGATCATTCGGACGGGGTTTTTTTACAATTATATTTGTACCATGAACAACCTGCTAATGCGCCATATCCGGCATTCCGATAATGCCATACTGGCCAGGATCGTAAAAGATACACTGGCTGAATTTGGCGCCAACCATCCCGATACGGTTTATTATGATCCTACTACGGATGCATTATATGAATTATTTCAAATTAAAAGGGCTGCTTATTTTGTTGCCGAATGGAATGGCGAAATTGTTGGCGGAGGGGGCATTTTTCCTACGGACAGGCTGCCTGCCGATACCTGTGAATTAGTAAAAATGTATTTGCTGCCCCGGGCCAGGGGCAGGGGCCTGGGAAGAACCTTGATCGAAAAATGCGTGGTCTTTGCAAAACAGGCAGGATATAATAAAGTATACCTGGAAACTATGCCTGAATTGAAACAAGCTCTGAAGGTTTATGAAAAATTCGGATTTGAATTTCTGAAAGGCCCCATGGGTAACAGCGGGCATACCGGGTGTAGTTTGTGGATGATAAAAGAACTTTAGGGGGCAGGGGTCAGGCAGCTCCAAGGGTCGGTAAGGGTCAGGCAGCTCCAAAATATATTTACCACTTAGTAATACCCTTTGTAGCTGCCAGAAGCCTACCCTCCAACCAGTTCCACCTCGTACACCGGGCTGAACAAATAAAATTTCCCGGTTTTAATTTCCTTGCATTTAAATCGTTTTCTTAGTTTTTCTCCTTTTTGAAAAATCCGCCCGTCTTTTAGTCGGAATAAAGCATTAGATGAAATTTCTTCAATTAAGTGGCGATGGCTCTGGCTTGCATCATATTTTCGTAGTACTCTTAATAATCCTTCCTCGGCACAACTACTGGCTGCCGGGTTCTTTAAAGATCGTAATAGCTCGTTTTCAATATCTGCAGGAAAAACCCTGTTATTTAAAAACTGTTGGAGGAGTTGTCCATAGATTATTTTCCATTCTTTTCCATGGGCCAGTACCCTATTATTGTATTTTTCAAATGTCAGCAGGTGAGCCAGCTCATGCAACAAGGTAATAAGAAAAGAATAGTTGTTCAGGTTCCCGTTCACACTGATGCGATGATTGGCCTGGTGGGTGCGGTGACGGTAATCGCCTAAAATACTCCTCCGCGATTTTGCAATGGTTAAATGTACTCTATATTGATGCAGGTAAGATGTGATGGCATCACGCGTACCCGGTGGCAGGTAGTTTTGCAGATGATCAATCGGGATTTCTTTCTTAGGCATTCTTTTCAATGGTCGGACCGTCCCGGTCTGACCTATCTTGGTTTTTTGTTGACGTAGCAACTTTTTTTTCCTTCAACAGCTTTTGCAAAGCATATACTTCCATAAATGTGTAAACAAGGTACAAGCCCATACAGATAAATAGCGCCGGTTTGTTCACATTTTTCCTGGCAATCATTATATAAATAAATGCGGCAATGACGATCAGGAAAAATTTTAACATGAAGCTTCCATATAAGGACCGGATAGAAGCATGAGGGTTGGTTGAGTTTACCGAGCGTAAAGTAAGCCAAAATGATAAGGCTGTAGCCGCATAAATAATAAAATTCCCGGCAAGAAGCACCGTGCTATCAATCCCGGATTTATCAGGAATTTTTTTCCAGTCAAGTACTAAAATCAGGAGAAAGGAAAAAGACCAAAAAATGGAGAACGGCTGCATGGCCACAGTTTTATTTATCATCTTTCGGTGGTTTTGCTGTTTCCCTCATCAATTTATAGAATAACCCGATCAGGGTGAGCAAAGGTAAGAGACAGATCAGCAAGGGGGATATGTGCAGCCATTTATCGGCTTTCAAACCGATAAATACAGCCAGTCCCAGCGACACGAAAATTTGTGTGCCCATGCCGGCATAACGTAGGAGATCACGGTTGCCCTTACTGGATGGCGGCTTGTTGTTCATTACTGTTCATCTCTACGATATTTGCCCCCATATGACATTGCCCGTTAAAAGTGGCAGTAGGTTCTATTTGCAGTTTGCCGGTATAGACATTCCCGTTTACTACCGATTCTCCTCTTAATTGCAGCAATTCCCTGGCCCGGATATTACCTGAAACCTTCCCGACAATATCGGCCTGGTTACAGGAAACATCACCTTCCACTCTTCCATTTGCGCCGATTACGACTTTGGCCGAGCTCTGAATATTACCGATTATCGTACCATCGATACGGAGATCGGTATTACTGCTAATATCACCTTTTAGCGAGGTGTCGGCCCCAATTAATGTGGCACCGTTACCATTTGTGGTTGGATGTTGCATATCCCTGTTGTTTTTGGCATTAAACATCGGTGTAAGGATTAATCGTTGGAAATATCTTCTTTAGGTATGGTAATTTTAGTCGTATCGAGCTTAACGGTACTATTCCCCAGTAATGCTTTTTTGATCCCATCAATGTATTCTGTTTTATAGGCGTCCTGTTTTTCTACCGAATCAACCCGGTATTTGAGCTTTTTTAATTCCATAGCCGATTTGTAATCGGTATTCGTTCCCGGAATATAATACTTTAACGGCGTAAAAACGATAAGGGCAACGGTTAATCCCACCAATAGCACGAAAATGGTACTTAACATGATATAAACACTCAATCTCGATAATTTAAAGGTCACCACCTCTTCGTAGGTGTCATCATTCATTACCACCAGGCGGTAGCGGTTACGCAGCCGTTTCAGGGTAGACCCGGGGTCCAGTTTTATCATAGCAGACATTTAGGGAATTAAAGGTAAGCATTGGGGGCTGGTTTGCCCCTATCCGTTCATCAAATTACACTCAAAAAAATGGCGTATTTTTATACTAAAATATTTGAAATTCAGTTAATAAGACTTTAGATTGCCCCCGAAAATGCGACCCAACCGATATTCTGTAACTGCAGCTTTATTCCTTATCCTTTTCCAGGTCAGTTCCCCTTGTTTTAGTCAGTTGGGGATCTCTTTTGACATTAAAAAACCTAAAGAATACGATGACAGGGTTTTGCGGTCCGAAAAATCGGATGAAAAAAAATTTACCCTTCCGCGTCGTTTTATCCAGAATACGATAACGCATTACAATTACTATTTTAACGCCAATAATAAACTGAACGAAGTGCTGGAAAGAGCCAAAAGTGCATTCACGGATGACTACTCTTTGCTTCTTCCCTTTTACAATTACACACTGGATGCCACGGCGAAGGACTCCATCCAGCTTGATTCTATCAAATATAAATCTTCCACCGGCCTTGCTTTACATGATCTGCGCAATGACTGGGCGGATAACCTTTACCTGCTTTGGGGCGCTTCCTACTACCTGGAAAAGGATTTTGATTCGGCTTATCTCATGTTCCAATTCATCAACTATGCCTTTGCCCCCAAGGAAAAAGACGGGTATTATATCACAATCGGTAGTAACAAGGATGGCAATTCAGCGTTTAGTATCGCTACAAAAGAAAAAAAAGGCCTTCCGCGGAAGATCTTCGCTGAACCTCCCAGCCGTAATGACGCTTTTATCTGGCAAATAAGGAATTTCCTGGCGCAGGACCAGTTTGCTGAAGCAGCCAGCCTGATCGTTACCCTGAGGAATGATCCTAATTTTCCTAAACGACTTAAAAATGATCTGCATGAGGTACAGGCTTACTGGTTCTATAAACAGAATATGTGGGACAGTGCCGCGACACACCTTGTCAATGCGCTGGACAATGCCACTAACAAACAGGAACGGGCCAGATGGGAATATTTAGTGGCCCAGCTTTATGAACTGAGCGGCAATAACAAAGAGTCTGAAAAATATTTTGCAAAAGTCAGCAGTCATACCACTGACCCGATCATGGATATCTATGCACGACTTTTCTCTATCAGGGTGAATAAAGAAGGAGGTGAAAAGAATATTGAACGGAATGTAGCCGAATTGATAAAAATGGCTAAGCGTGATAAATACCAGGATTACCGGGACATTATTTACTATATGGCGGCCCAGATGCAACTACAGGGGAATAATGTGGATGGCGCCCTGGCCCTTTTAAAAAAAGGCAGCCAATTTGCCGGTAATAATCCGGCGCAACGAAATAAGATATTTCTTCAGCTGGCGGAATTATCATTTGCCAAACGCCAATATCGCCAGGCCTTTAATTTTTATGATAGTCTTCATCTTGACGATCCATCCTTAAAAAATGTGGAAGCATTGAAAGCCAGGAAGACGATGCTGGGGGAGCTGGCGGGTAATATAGAAATAATCGAACGCCAGGACAGCCTGCAACGTATCGCCATGATGCCCGAGGATCAACGTAAAGATTTTATAAAAAAATTGGTCAGGGAACTTCGCAAACAACAGGGTCTGAAAGATGAAGGAGTTTCCAATGCGGGACCTGGCTTTACGACACCTACAATACCCACCCTTTTCCCTTCTGGTGAACCAAAAGGGGAATGGTATTTTTACAATGCGGCCTTCCGCTCCAGGGGGCAGGCTGATTTTAAATCCAGGTGGGGTAACCGGCCTAATACCGATAACTGGCGCAGAGGAGCCACCATCATAGCGGGTGCTCAAAAGAACAACAACCAGCAACCGGGTGCTAATAAAACACAGAATCCTAACCAGGCAGGTGCTGGCGAGATCACCTATGAAGGATTGTATGCCAACCTCCCGCTCACACCTGAACAGTTACAGCGTTCTAATGATTCCATCCAGGTCGCTTTGTATACTTCTGGCAAACTCTATATACAGGAAATTGAAGATTGTACCGCCGGCACAGAAACACTGGAACAATTACGCAACCATTTTCCAAAATTTGACAAAATGGATGAAGTGCTTTTTGATCTTTACTATTGTTACAATAAGAACGGGGAATCCGCCAGGGCTGCAGCCATCAAGAAACTGATGGGCGAAAAATATTCCACCAGTAATTATACCACTATTGTTACTACCGGTAAAGATCCGAAATCAACATCTGTTAACGCGGATGCCACCAAAACATATGAACGGATCTATGACCTTTTTATTGAAGGCAATTTCAAAGAGGCGGTATCGCAAAAGAAAATTGCTGACAGCCTGTATGGGAAAAATTACTGGACACCTCAATTACTTTATATTGAAGCCGTATATTATATCAAACAGCGGAATGACAGTACCGCAAAGAAGGTGTTGAACTCCATTATAACCCAGTTTCCCAAAACACCGTTGGCCAAAAGGGCCACTACACTCCTGGATGTACTTAACAGGAGAAAACAAATCGAACAGGAATTAAGTAATCTCGTTGTTACCCGGTCGCAGGACAATAAACCGGTAACCACTATCGCTAATAATCCAGCTCCAAAAGATACCTCGACAACCAAAACACAGCCTGTAACCACGAATAATCAGCCCCTAAAAGATACAGTGACCAATAAACCCGTAACCAGGATCAATTCCCCATTCACTTTTGATCTGAGCCAACCTCATTATGTCGTACTCATTATGAATAAGGTGGACCCTGTTTTTTCCAATGAAGCCAAAAATGCATTCATGGGTTACAACAGGGAGACCTTCTATAATAAAACCATAACTGTCGACCTGTTTCAACTGGATGATGACAATCGTTTAATGCTGATGAGTCCATTCAAAGATGCCCAGGAAGCTATGGATTATATTGATCGTACACGTCCAAAAACGGCAACCGATATCATTCCCTGGTTAAAAGGTGGTAAATACAGTTTTGCCATCCTTACTACCAGCAATTTTGAATTGTTGAAGAAAAATAAAGACATCGAAAATTACATGACGTTTCTTAAACAGCGCCTGCCCGGAAAGTTTTAATATCCCCTTACCTCCATGGCATTCAAATAAGGCACTCTTGTTTCATTGAATATTGAATATTTACTCCTTAAACTCCCTCTGAAGGAGTACTTTGCACGATATTCAAGGCGAAGCGCGCCCCCGTTCAATTTTAAAATCCCCCCTCAATAAATTGCAGCCGGGACTTGCTTTCACCCTGACAGATGAACTGTGTTTTGGCAAAAAATTAATGACTCCCCTACGGCTTAGCAGTGAGTTTTTCTTAATTTCGGGATTCGGATTTTCCCTTTGGGCCAGCTTGGAATAACCTCAATCATGATATTAGTATGAAAAGAACAGTCCGCGTTTTCTGGTGGATTTTTGCCGTTGGCTTTTTGGCATTTATTGGCCTGATCGTCGCGGCGAATTATGACGCATTTGGCAAAATGCCTTCCCTGGCGGAATTAGAAAATCCTTCCATCCTTCAGGCATCTGAAGTGATTGCATTGGATGGAACACTGATGGGAAAATACTATACGGAAAGAGGCAATCGCAGCAATGTCAAGTACAGGGATATTTCCCCCCATGTTATTGATGCCCTGGTAGCCACAGAAGATGAACGGTTTTACCAGCATAGCGGTATTGATTTTAAATCCACGATGCGGGCCGTCCTTACAGCAGGAACAGAAGGTGGCGGCAGCACCATTACACAGCAATTGGCCAAAGCTTTGCTTGACCAGGGCAGTAAGAACAAGGCATGGCGCATGATTGAAAAATTAAAAGAATGGATCATTGCCGTAAAGCTCGAAAGAAATTTTACCAAAGAAGAGATCATCACACTTTACCTGAATGCGGTGCCTTTCGGAAATAATATCTATGGGATCCGGAATGCCGCCAGAACTTTTTTTCAAAAAGAACCCGATCGATTAACCGTGGAAGAGTCGGCCCTGTTGGTGGGAATGCTGAAAGGAAACAGTATTTATAATCCAACACGCAACCCTGTGGCTGCCAGGGAACGCCGGAATGTGGTGTTGAGCCAGATGGAAGCCAATGGTAAAATAACTCCGGCAGAAGCCATTAAGTTAAAAGGACTGCCCATAACAACTAATTATAAGAAACTGGATGAAAATACCGGTTATGCTCCCTATTTCAGGGAAATACTCAAGGATGAGGTGAGGGATGCACTAAGAGGTTTAACAAAACCCGATGGCGATCCCTATGATATTTATGAAGACGGTTTAAAGATCTACACCACCATCAATCCACAGATGCAGGAGTACGCAGAAGAAGGTATGGCCCAGCAAATGGCGATGCTGCAGAAGGAAATAAATGCCCGGTACGATGTAAAGTCCGGAACATTATGGAAGGATCATGAAAAAGTACTTGATAGAGACATGCGGGAATCAGATCGCTGGAAAAACCTGGCGGATGACGGGTTAAGTGATAAGGAGATAAGAGCCAGTTTTGATGTAAAAGTGCCAATGAAAATATTTGCCTGGAATGTAAGGCGGGAAAAAGATACACTGATGACCCCCTACGATTCCATAAAATACCATCGCCAGATGGAAGAAGCCTCTTTTATGGCGATGGACCCGGTAACGGGGGAAGTCAGGGCCTGGGTAGGCGGTATTAATTTTAAAACGTTCAAATTTGACCATGTAAACCTGAAAACAAAAAGACAGGTAGGCTCTTCTATTAAGCCGTTTCTTTACGCTCAAGCCATTGAAGAAAGGGGCTTTACTCCAGAAACGGAATGTGAAAATGTACCCCAGTTCTTTCCGGGTAGCGGTTGGGTACCTTCGGGAAGAAGAGGTGGTGGGGCGAACATGTCAATGGCCAATGGATTGGCCTATTCAAAAAACTGTGTCACCGCCTATATTATGAAACAGGTAGGACCTCAGCAATTTGCCGACTTTCTCGGTCGCATCAATATTCCCACGCCAGTAAAGCCTTATCCTTCGATCGCCTTAGGTACCTGCGACCTGTCCTTATATGAAATGCTTTGGGGTTATACGATTTTTGCCGGCCGGGGATTTTCTACGAAACCTTATTGCATTAGTCGTATTGAGGACCGTAATGGCAATTTGATAAAACGCTTTGATTACAGCGCTAACCGGAAAGAAGCCATTAGTGAAATAACCGCTTATACAATGGCCCGGATGATGCAGGGTACTGTAGATAAAGGAACAGCAAAAGGTTTTCGCACCCGTGTAGGAGCAGCGGAAATGGGCGGCAAAACAGGCACCACGGATGACAATGCCGATGCCTGGTTTATAGGGTATACGCCCCAGCTATTGGCCGGCTCATGGGTAGGATTTGATGATCGTTTTATCCGCAACCAGGGAGATGGTAACAGGATAGCAAGACCGATCTGTGAATATTTTTTCAGGAAAGTGCTTGCTGATAAAAAGATGGGAATTGAAAAAGATGCAAAATTTGTAAAGCCGGCAGAACTGGAGAATGAGATCGGTAGCGCAGATATCCTCATCAGTGATTCCGATCCGGATCCTGCCGGGCAGGGAGATGACCAGGGTGTAGGCAAAGAACAGGATTATAATAACTATAACAATACCGATACAATTGGTGCGGAGTCAAAAGTCTTCAAGGAGGATGAAAATAAAAATCCACCCAAAAAAGATTCGGTAATCAAGACCCCGATCAAAAAAGAAGAAGATAATAGCAAACCCATCGGATCACCGGAAGAACCAAAGAAAAAGAAAGGTCTGCTTAAACGGATATTTGGGAAAAAAGATGGTTAATGGGTAATGTATCAATTTGAATTGCACGCTGGGATCGCAGAGTACGCAGAGAATTGACAATCAAAGTGTATTCTCTGCGTTCTCTGCGGACTCTGCGTGATATTTTTCAAACTGAAACACTACCGGTTAATAAATAATTTTACAGGCAATAAAAAAAGTGGCTATCTCATTTGAGTCAGCCACTTTTTTATTTATTCCTCTTTCGAATCCATTTCCGGAAATTTCTCACCCGCTTTGAGATATCCATTAAAATGAATGTTAGGTGAATAAAAGGGAGAGCCAGTATCCTGGTATTCCAAGCCACTTTATCCTTATTTCCATCGGTATTGACCTAATCCCTATCCCATAGCAAGCATTAACCCAATCAAATAGTTAGGTCTCCATTTTAGGCGAAATAAATTCAGGGTACAAATTAAAATGTGAAAAAATTGAGTTCGATTATAAACAAGGAGGGGATAAATAAGGGAAAAAAAGAGGTCAAATAGGGGTTAAACCCCATCCTGATCCCTGTTTGACCCCTACTTGACCCCTACCTGATTATTTCTTGTTTATTCTTTGAATAATTCTTTTAAACATCCGGATTGGATCGGTTCAGCAAATGGGTATTGAAACTGGGTGCCGTATTTTGCGCCCTGGTCTCGTTTTATCCCGGCCCAAACCTGGATGGACAGATCAGTAGAAAAGTTTTGTTTCCAAAAACCAGTACGGTCTTCTTTCTTTATCTTTCAAAGCAGGTATTTACTATAAAATTTCAATCGTGCTTACTATCCACAACGCAGCAGTCCATGATATCCCACTTATCAGGGAACTGACCTTTAAAATATGGCCACAAACCTATGCGTCCATCCTTTCCCCGGAAAAAATTGATTATATGCTGGAGATGATGTACAGTGAATCATCATTGAGAAAACAGATAGCGGTAGATGGGTGTCAATTTATATTTGTATATGATGACTCGGTGCCGGTAGGCTTTGCTTCTTACCAGGAAATAAAACCGGGTGACTGGAAACTGCATAAGATATATATTCTTCCTTCCCAGCAGGGAAAAGGAACAGGAAAATTTGTGATCGATCATATCATCAGGGAAATTCAGTCACGGGGTGCAAACTCCCTCCAATTACAGGTTAACCGGCAGAATACAGCAAAGAGTTTTTACGAAAAATCAGGTTTTGTGGTCATTGAAGAAGCCGACTTCGATATCGGCAATGGCTTTTATATGAATGATTACGTCATGGAGAAAATAGTGAGTAAGTCAGGGGGGCAGTAAGACAATGGGGGGCAAGAGCGAAGGGAATGACAAAATAAGGCCTCACTGACTCACTGTCTTTCTGTTTTACTGACTTTTCTAATCGTTCGCCCTGGGAACTTTACATTCCAGCAGGTTCCTGGGGTCTATCGGGTCTTCATCTTTAAACATCCTGAATTCCATTTCAGCACCCAACTTATAAGTGCCAATTGTTTGCCCGGCATTTACATTTTGCCCGATCTTAACCAGGGGCTTTGCGACACCATAATACCAGAAATAGAAATTCTTATAGTAAATGACGATCTCGTATCCGTTGTCTTCCGTAATATCAACATTACTTACAGTACCTTTTATGGAACTGCGGATTATGGTATCTATATGGCTGATCATGATGATCTTCTTATCCTGCGGATACCAGGAATAGGCCTCCTTTGGCTCTTTTCCCGATCCATGCTCAAAGGGGCATATTAAACGTATACTATCTTTTTGCGCAAAAAGCTCAGACGGCGTAATTAACCAGGCGGTCATAAAGCAGATGATCATTAATTTCATAATCAGACCCTTTTTTTTACTATATATATCAAACCGTTAAACCCTCTATTGACTTTCGTCCCGGTTCATACTTAATTTTTTAGCCATATCAGAACTCATCGTGTCAGCAGAAATACCATAACCATTCACCAGCACTCCTTTCAACCCATTCGATGATTGAATACCATACACAACTGCTTCATCAGAAGGATCGGTATTTCCTTCAAACCGATATACTTCCACGATCTCAAAATCATTCACATTAAATTTATCGTCCTGGCAGACAAGACAATTTTCATCCAGGTTAAAATCAAGGTCAAATCCGCGCTCTTTAAGTCCATTCAGGGCTTCTGATACTGTATCATACGAGATCATCAGGCAACAGTTTATTCATTTCAAAGTTATTCTTATTTGTTTAAACCCGGGCTGGCAAACATTTGCCATTCAACCGGGCGCTGTTATAATAATCTTTCCCTGGCAGGATAAGTTGTGTAAAATAAGTTAACCAAAGCAGATGAACGGGGCTGTTTATTAACAGATAAATATTACCTTTGCCGCCAAATAAATAAATCAAAAAATGTCTACTGTAACCAAATCAATTGATTTTAGCCTGCCCTATAAAGTGGCTGATATTTCCCTTGCAGAATGGGGCCGTAAAGAGATCCGTTTAGCCGAAGCGGAAATGCCTGGCCTGATGTCCATTCGTAAAGAATATGGGCCCTCCCAACCATTGAAAGGTGCCCGGGTGGCCGGTTGCCTGCACATGACCATTCAAACGGCGGTACTTATTGAAACGCTGTCAGCCCTTGGCGCAGAAGTAAAATGGAGTTCCTGTAATATCTTTTCCACACAGGATCATGCTGCTGCTGCCATTGCCGCGGCCGGTATCGGGGTATTTGCATGGAAAGGACAATCCCCGGAAGAAGCTGACTGGTGTATTGAACAAACTTTGTTTTTCGGCGGTAAAGACAAACCCCTGAACATGATCCTCGATGATGGCGGTGATCTTACCAATATGGTGTTGGATACCTATCCTGAACTGGTACAACATGTAAAAGGCATCTCTGAAGAAACCACTACCGGTGTACATCGTTTGTATGAAAGAGTGGCAAAGGGTAGTTTACCGATGCCGGCCATAAATGTAAACGATTCGGTAACCAAATCTAAATTTGATAACAAGTACGGATGCAAAGAATCACTGGTGGATGCTATCCGCCGGGCTACAGATATCATGATGGCAGGCAAAGTAGCTGTAGTGGGCGGCTATGGTGATGTGGGTAAAGGTTCCGCTGCTTCATTGAAAGGGGCGGGTTGCCGTGTGATCGTTACCGAGATCGATCCGATCTGTGCCCTGCAGGCTGCCATGGATGGATTTGAAGTAAAGAAAATGATCGATGCGGTAAAAGAAGCTGATATCGTTGTTACCGCGAGCGGTTGCCGCGACCTGATCAGGGGCGATCATTTTAAATTAATGAAAGATAAAGTGATCGTTTGTAATATTGGACACTTTGACATCGAGATCGATATTGCCTGGTTGAATCAGAATTATGGAGACACCAAAGATACCATCAAACCACAGGTAGATATTTATAATGTAGACGGACACGATGTGATCATCCTGGCAGAAGGAAGGCTTGTGAACCTGGGTTGCGCAACCGGTCACCCTTCTTTTGTAATGAGTAATTCGTTCTCTAACCAGACCCTGGCACAAATAGAATTGTGGGCCAACCACAAAAATTATGAGAACAAAGTTTATGTACTTCCCAAACACCTGGACGAGAAAGTGGCCCGCCTGCACCTGAATAAGATCGGCGTGGTACTGGATGAATTGACGGATGCACAGGCAGCCTACTTAGGTATTAGTAAAGAAGGACCCTTTAAGGCAGAACATTACAGGTATTAAACACCGGCCCTTCTAAAGGGTAGTAAGATATAGAAGCTCCGAAATGTTCGGGGCTTTTTTTTCTTAAATATGTTGAGGGAGGAATTGGCAATTATACTGTAACTGCATAAAGTTGATAGTTTGCAGCTCGCAGCTTTCTGTTGACTCTTTCAACAGTAATACTTCGATGTTTTCATACTATTCGGAAAACTAAAAGAAACAGTAGCCACTTTTTCCTGCTTACCGATAATAACCAGGGTACCCCCTGCCTCGGCAACCTGCGCCTCCATAGACATGATACTGAAAGCAAGCGCATAACCATTGTAATTATTCCTGTCCTGGATATTAAGAATTACAATATCCCTGAACCTGTCAGCGCTAATATGAATTTCACTGTTACGGGCATTGGCAATCACGGTATTGAGCAGTTCATCAATGACAGGGACGACCTTAGTTTCATCAACGAGCATCTGGATATTTCGCGGCACTTCATTAATAATGGATGTCTTGTTTCGAATGGCAGTGTCCTTTGATCCACTAACAAGTCGGTTGACCAGCAATTGTAAAGAGATCCCACCCTCGAATATACCGGCAGGTCCGGCATTTAATTGATTTTCCATAATGTTATCCCACACATACCGATAATCTTTTCAAGGATGAAACGATAAGCACACGTGTAATTCAAATGGGCTGAATAAGAAAAAACTACCCGACAAATAAACGAAATACCATGCCAATGTATTGTATTCATCATACTACACCCCAGCAGAATTCCACCTAAGAAACGTAAGTGTTAAGTATTATTTTACAACTTTGCATTGTTTAAATCGGCTGGAAAAGGTGTAATCGACAATTTCAATTATCTTGTCTTTGTAAAATATTTTGCATCTCTTTTTACGCATCTCTTCAGTATTTCTACTATGCATTATCTCAAACACCTGGGATTTATCCGAAACAAAAAAGTAACTGCGGAGATCAAATCGCTGGATCCTGTTACCGATCATTGTCGCATCGTTCATTTAATGACAGGCTATGAATTTCCGTTGGATATCGTTCGTTCTCTGGAAGTGGCGCTTATGCGGACCTTTTGCAGCCCAAGGATCTCAGGGCTCCTTCACCGAACCGGAATTCAGAAAGCATGGTCAAAAGCGCTATGATGACACTGCCTTACTGGTGGCTGAATTTATGGAAACCGGTTACGATGGTGACAGAGGCCGGCAGGCCATTGAGCATATGAATAAAATTCATAGTGTTTATAGTATCGCAAACGATGACTTTCTTTTTGTCCTTTCGACATTTATCTTCCTGCCTATTCAATGGGTGGATAGTTATGGCTGGCGGAAAACGACTGCCAACGAAAGGCAGGCTTTATTTTATTTCTTCAAAACTGTTGGCGAACGAATGAACATTAAGAACATCCCGGGATCATTGGAGGATTTTGAAAAATTTGTAACGGGTTGTGAAAGTCAGAACTTTACAACAGCCGATACCAATCATGCGGTAGGAAATGCCACAATGAATATTGTAAAAAAATGGATGCCTTTCTTTGTCCGGCCCATGGTATTACCCGTGATGAAATGTCTCCTGGACAGATCCATGTTAAAGGCATTGGGGTATCCATCAACTTCTTCCATTTTAAAAGTAACGGTGTACGGAGCTATGAGAATGAGGGCATTTTTCCTGAGGAAAATAACCTTAAAAAAATATCCATCGTTTGTTACAACCGAAAAGAACCGCACCTATCCAAATGGATATGAGATCCATCAATTGGGGCCGGAGAACCTGGTGAAAAGAATGTCGAACAGATGAACGATAGAATGTCGAACAGATGAACAAGGAATTAAGAACAGATGAAGTGCTTCACGTACACAGAAGAAATTTCTTAAAATAGGAACTACTCACCTTCGACATTCTGAATTCCTTGTTCATCTGTTCGACATTCATCACCACCCTATTCCATAATCTTCACCATGATTGCTGCTGCCACCCCAGAGTGTTCCATGTTTCCAGTCGAAGAAAATAGCATTGATAGGACCGGATGTGCGATCCTCAAAGCTTAAGGTATATCCCATTCCCTGTAACTCTTTGCGAATCCAATCCGTGGTGCTTGAATTTACTAATATAGAACCGGGTTTGGGTTTACGGTCATCGAGCTTAGTACCGCCCAATGAAAGCCAGAGCTGGTTGGTATTGATATTCGGAGCTTCCACAGCTTCCTGCACCGTCATGCCAAATTCCACCATATTTAAAAAACATTGCAGCAGGTTCTGGTCCTGCGTATCCCCACCCTGCACGGCCCATGCTAAAAATGGTTTGCCATCTTTCATGGCCAGGGTTGGCGTCAGCGTTACTCTTGGCCGCTTACCGGGTTCAACTACATTAAATGGATTTTGTGAAGCATCCAAAACAAAACTTTGCATCCGTTGGCTCATACCCACACCCGTATGTCCTGCAATACAGGCAGGAAGCCAACCTCCGCTTGGTGTAATGGAAACAACCCAGCCTTCTTTATCTGCCGCTTCTACTGAAGTAGTGCCCCTCCTCAAATGGTCTAAATAATCTTCGTCAACCGGTTCGTTATTGTATGCAAGTTTTTTTTGCTGCAGGAAACTTAAAAAGGGATTTGTCTTTCCTTCAAAGGGATAGGGGTCACCCGGACCGGCTTTTGCATCATTCCTATCCATGTTGATCCCTTTTGCCCTTTCTTTGGCGTATGCTTTTGACAACAATCCTTTAATAGGTTCTTCCGGGGAGAAATCAGGATCGCCATAATAAAAATCCCTGTCGGCAAATGAAAGGTTCATGGCCTGGTAAAGGGTATGTATATACCGGGCGGAATTATATCCCATACTTTTCAGGTCAAAATTTTCCAGGATATTCAACGCCTGAAGCATAACAGGACCCTGCGTCCATTGGGCAAGTTTATAAACTTCGAACCCTTTATAATTCGTGGAGAGCGGTTCCTCAATTTTCACTTTCCAATTGGCAAGATCCTGTTCTGTAATTAATCCTCCCTGCTCCTGGCAACTTCGCGCATACTCCTTCCCTATATCGCCTTTATAAAAACGGTCATAGGCTGCATAAATAGCCTGCTTCCTGTCTTTGCCCTGCTTTAATGCCTGCTGTTCTGCATCCACCATTTTCTGTAGGGTAGCCAACAGGTCCAATTGTTTGAATATTTCACCTGCTTCCGGGGCTTCACGCGGCTCACCCAAATGGGGAAGAAAAATAGCTTTGGAATAGGGCCATTGTTTGAGCATCCCTTTTCCTTTTTCCATACTGTTGGCAGTTTGTGCCTCGATAGGATAACCTGCAGCGAGTTCCATGGCAGGCCCGAGGACCTGTTTTAAACTCATGGTGCCATATTCCGCTAACATCGTACAAAGTCCGCCTGGTGTACCAGGAGTTACAGCTGCCAGCGGGCCATATTCCGGCGGATAATTCATCCCCTTGTTCTTAAAAAAATCCACAGTGGCTCCGGTCGGAGCCATCCCTAAAGCATTAATGCCAATAACTTTTCCTGTCTTTGGATTATAGATCAGGGCCTGTGTTTCTCCGCCCCAGCTTAATACATCCCACATCGTACAAGTGGCTGCAAGCATGGCACAGGCCGCGTCAACCGCATTACCTCCCCTTTCAAAAATGATAGCGCCAGCGGTAGCCGCGAGTGGTTTGCCAGTGATCGCCATCCAGTTCTTTCCGTGTAGCGGGGGTTTTTGGGTTTGCTGTGTAAAGCCAGCAAAAGGCAGAAAGATCATTAACAGGTTTAGATATCTCATACCATAACATTTAGTTGTTAAAGATACTACCGGGGCCAGATATAGTAAAAGGCGTAGGAATTTCGAACAGATGAACAAGGAATTCTGAATGTAGAAGACCGCACATCCCTATATTCCTGAATTTCTTCTTTGTCCGTGAAGCACTTCATCTGTTCTGAATTCCTTGTTCATATGTTCGACATTCTTTCTACTTTATAAGTGTCTTTGCTTCATTGACAATACAGGTAATCATCGCCATGAATGTTTGTTCTTCCGCGGGAGTCAGGGAAACCGTCGTCTCTTTCTTGTCATTGCCGGTAAAAACGATGTGATTGACCAATTGAGTAGAAAGCCTTTGCAGTAAGGTGGTAGTTGAGGTTGTATTCCTGAATACGAATTGAAAGAGTCCTTCGCAATTCATGGTTCCCCCGTTGCGCCCGTTCATCTTTTGTTTGGTGCCTTCAAAAAAGATGACGGCCATGCAGTTATCATCAAAGCACTTGTCAGTACCATCGATCGTGAAAAGAAAATCGACTTCTTTACTGTCAGCATCAATAGTGACAGAGCCACCCTTCAATGCGATAAACCCGGTAGAGATCTTTGTTTCTTTGGTATAAGGGTCTGTTTCCCGGATTAGTTTACAATCCTGCGCCCCCAGGAATAAAGGGAACAATAATGAAAAGGGGAAAAAAAATCTTATGAAATACTGATTCATACTTAAAAATAATTAATTATTGGACTTATTGGCGGAAGAAGATTGTTAAAGCCACCGGGAGGTTGCAAATGGCAAAAGCATTTTTTCGCTACCCAAAAAAAAATTAGCTTAGGGCTATGAGTGAGGAAAGGCATATACTTCATATGGCTTCCGGGCGACTGGAAGCATTGGGCGATGGCATATTCGCCGTAGCGATGACTTTTCTTGTCATCGAACTGGCCTCGCCGGTGGTAACAGGGAAAGAAGGCTGGAGCGATTTTATCCATGCCATGCATGAATCATGGCGGGGTTTCCTTTGTTATATGATCAGCTTTGTGGTGCTGGGAATTATGTGGTTCGGTCACCGGATGATGTTTGAATATATTGGACGAACCAACCGGTATTTTATCTTTTTGGGCGTATTGTTTTATATGGTAGTATGCCTGGTTCCATTCAGTACCAAATTCCTGGCGCATAATACCCTGAAATGGTATGCTATTATGGTATATGGCATTAACCTCAGTCTCTGCAACCTCAGTTTATATGCACAATGGATTTACGGTATCCACAGGACCAACCTGCTCCACAAGGACCTTCCGGATGAAGTAAAAAGAGAAGCTAAAATCTTATTCCTCCTTTCCCCGGTCGTATATGGAATAGCGATCGGGATATCTTTTTTTGCACCCTGGATCAGTGTAAGTATCTATATCATTACGCCTATTTTGTACCTGATACCCAATAAAATAGATAAGTACCTGCCTTGAAAGGGCAAGTTCATTCCTCCATTTTACCCTGAATCCTGCTTTTTATCATAATTTTTTACACCATTTGGCTGATAAAGCTTTCTTAGCATATTAATTGATAGGTATTATACTCTCAACAGTACTAATATGTCGATGAAATTTAATAAACTTGTCCAGTTCTCTCTACTTGTGAAAACAGATAATCGTCTCCGCGAATTTAATTTCCGGAAATTAAGAACTACCGGTGATGAGCTACTGGCCGTAAATGTCTGCAATGAGCGGGGAGACCGCATTTTCTTCAGTATGCAAAAAAAAGAGAATGACTGGAAGATCGTTCCCGACCATGTACCTGAATGGATAGGAAAAAATGAACTAACCCTGCGAAAAGCAATAGAAGAAGAATTAAAAAACTGGTAATTGGAGTAAAAAGATCACTGATCATTTTTCCTGAAACGCTGTCTGATCACTTCCAGTTCCCGGTCATTAAGTTTCGAGGATTTCTTTAAAACATCGACCAGGTATGCCACTTCATTTTCGCTGGAAGGGCAACCTGTGTTAAGGCCGGCAGGGTCGGTGCTCAGGGTTTCTTTGACCAACCTGGAATCAAATAATAATTTCCCACTTTTATCGATGATCACCCAATAAGGAAGACCCTGGCCATCTCCATTTAATTTTTTTCTCAATTCAACGGCACCTGGGTTTTCCAGGTTCTTTTTATCTTTTGATTCATCGACCACCAAATGGCGGATCACGTAGTTATCATCAAAGAATTTCTTACAGGAGGGATCATTCATACTGGAGTCCATCCGATGACACCAGATGCACCAGGAAGCATGAAAAATGACAAATACATTTTTATTCTCATTATTGGCCAGCTGGTAAGCCTCTTTCATTATTTCATCAGCGGATGCCGGTGAGGGTTGGGCTTTAACAGCAGCAGACCAGAACAAAACAAATGCACATACAAAAGCCATGTATTTCATATCGTAAACTTTATCATCACACTAAAGATAGCCGTTTAATTATTTTCGGTTCGTTAAAAATTGATAAAAGGTAAAGTGGGTAGTGCTTGTTTGAAAGTAAGAGCATCCTTTTTTAAATATCAGCAACCCCAAAAGGATAGTAATGTCCTGATTTGATTCTTTTTGAACTACAAAGGATTTAGTTTTTGTCAATTGATTGGAAAACAAAACCTTTACGCCGGATTTTAATAATCAGGTCCGATCGGTATGATTCAGGCTTATAACTTTCTGGCAGCGTGGCAATTGTTCCCTGAAAAAGGAATTTATGAATATGGGGAAAGACCGAAGAGTGGCATTTATAAGATCGAAGCGATCGCGGGGAAAAAGGAACTTATCATTTATCACAACTGGGTCACCCTGGAGAACCAGGCATTTGCTGCCGGTTATTCTATTAATGCAGATGGCCAACTGAACGAGTTTGACGATCCTGCACTTGCCGATCATGTCCAGGCCATTTTTCCCGACAGTATCAGTTTTGAAATTCATTTTTATAAAAAAGGTGAAATATCCCTGCACATAGTCCATGAGATCATGCCCAACGGGTATTTAAAAATAACCCAACAAGGGAGCAGAATGGATGGTACTGCTTATAGCAATATGGAAATGTATCATAAGCAGTTGAGCGTGTTGCCCTATTCGGCTTCTGTTTCCGGGGCTGTTATTAAGCACTCGGAAGAAGGGATGATCAAACACAAGGCGCTTACGGCCATGGAAGAACAAACCAATATGCAGCTGGAACAGATCCGAAAACAGATCGAATTGCTGGCCCTGCAGGCGCACGAAATTCAAAAACGAAAGGAGCTCTCGGTAACTATTTATAGTGCTAAAATGTCTTTCAAACCAAATATTGGCCAGGTATACTATCTCTATGAAAAAAATGATAACAGTTTTATGCTGTCCCTGGTCTCTCCCAAAGAATGGGGCCATAGCGGGCCATTCAAACGATGTGTAGCCACCGTTCGCCTCCTGGCCGATCATACCTGGGCGGAATTATAAAATGTCTTATTACTTTTCTTATTTTACTAAAAGGACTTTTAATTTCAGTATTTTGGTAAAAAATTCGATGAAAAGAATTTTGCTGGTATTGTTTTTACTTGAATCTGTTTCCGTTTTTGGCCAGAACCTCCCTATTGCCAATGCTAAATTCAAGACCGGTGATAATATGGCCTGGAGCCAACCTGGTTTTGATGATAGCCAATGGGTCACCCTACAAACAAACCTTCCCTGGGAAGAGCAGGGCGTTACAGACTACAATGGTTTTGCCTGGTACCGCATGCATATAAAGATCCCCTCGTCTCTAAAAGAAAAGGCTCACTGGAAAGATTCATTGCGGATCGATCTTGCAAAAATTGACGACGCGGATGAGGTATACCTGAATGGAGTCCTTATTGGGACAAAAGGGTCATTTCCCAACCAGCCCGCCGGTTATATTACGGCATGGAATGAAGAACGGGATTACCATATCAGTACAACTAACCCTGCCATCAAATGGGATATGGAAAATGTCATTGCCATAAAAGTCTATGACGGCGGGGGGCCCGGGGGAATATACGGAGGCACTCCCTTTATTAATATGATGGAATTGGTGGATGGCATCAAATTAGATTTCAGACCCAGCCAGGTAAATGCAGATAATAAACTTTCTACACCCATTGTTGTCACTAATTACATCAACCAGGCAGTAACAGGCACACTAAAAATAAAAGTTACTGATTCGGAAGCAGACAAAGTGATCTATATCAGGGATAAAGTGGTTACCATTTCCCAGGATAAAAATCTTGTTGCTGATCTTGGTCTCCCGGTTAACAAGCGCCTGGATATTGTTGCCGATTTTATTGAAAAGAGTTCGGGTAAAATAGTAAGTATCCGAAAAGTCACATTTTATATACTTACACCTCCGTCACCGGCCTCCCCGCAGATAAATGGCGCCAAAATATTTGGTATAAGACCCGGTTCTCCTTTTTTATTTAAAATTGCTGCCACGGGTGAAAAACCTTTGCAATATGCAGTTGAAGGTCTGCCCCAGGGGTTACAGGTGGATGCTAATTCGGGCATTATTACCGGAAGTATATTAAAAGCAGGTGATTATCCAATGAACATTATAGTGAAAAACAGCTTGGGTGAAGCCAAAAGAGCATTCAGGGTGGTTTGCGGTAACCTGGTAGCCCTGACACCCCCGATGGGTTGGAATAGCTGGAATTGCTGGGGTCTGAGTGTTAGTGATGAAAAACTGAAGAGCTCGGCCCAGGCTATGCTTGATAAAGGTTTGATCGATCATGGATGGACCTATATGAATATTGATGACGGTTGGGAAGCTGAAAAAAGGAATGCCAAAGGAGAGATTTCAGCGAACACCAAATTTCCCGATATGAAAGCATTGGGAAAATGGCTACACGATAAAGGGCTGAAGTTTGGGATTTATTCCTCTCCTGGCCCCAAAACCTGTGGGGGCTACCTGGGCTCTTACAAGTTTGAAAAGCAGGATGCCCTTATTTATGCAAACTGGGGTATTGATTACCTGAAATATGATTGGTGCAGTTATGCTGATATTGCCAAAAAAGACACCACACTGGCTATTTATCAAAAGCCATATAAAGTGATGCAAAACGCATTGCGCTCACAGAAAAGGGATATTATTTACAGCCTTTGCCAATATGGAATGAAAGACGTGTGGAAATGGGGACATGACGTAGATGCTAATTGCTGGCGAACCACGGGTGATATTACAGATAGCTGGAAAAGCTTAAGCAGTATCGGCTTTAATCAAACGGTGCAATATGCGTATGCTCAACCCGGCCGCTGGAATGACCCGGATATGCTGATCGTGGGCGAATTAGGTTGGGGTGAGAATTTACATCCCACCCGGCTGAACCCGGATGAACAATATACACATATCAGCTTATGGTGTTTGTTGTCAGCTCCCCTGCTGATCGGTTGCGATATGAGTAAGCTGGATGATTTTACTTTGAATCTTTTAACAAATGATGAAGTGCTGGCGCTGGACCAGGACCCATCAGGTAAACAGGCGCAACCACTCATAAAAAATAAGGACTACCAGGTTTGGGTAAAGGAACTGGAAGATGGAAATAAAGCTATTGGCATTTTTAATCTCAGTGATGAGCATAAGAAAATTACTATTAACTGGAATGAACTTGGACTACCGGATCAATGTAAATTAAGAGACTTATGGCGGCAAAAGAACCTGGGTAGTTTCAGGGGGTCCTTTACAGGCAAAGTGGTACCTCACGGAGTATTATTATTAAAAGTGTCAGATTAAGATGACTAAGCTTTCAGTCAATATCAACAAAATAGCCACCCTGCGCAATGCAAGAGGTGGCAATAACCCTGACCTGTTAAAAGCAGCGATGGATGTGCAGCGATTTGGCGCCGATGGGATAACTGTGCACCCCCGTCCCGATGAGCGGCATATCCGGTATGAAGATGTTCGTCAAATAAAAAAGATCATTACCACCGAATTTAATATTGAAGGTAATTGCCACGAGCAAAAATTTGTGGACCTGGTATTGGAAACTAAACCCAACCAGGTAACCCTGGTTCCGGATACCGGGGGCCAGCTCACTTCCGATCATGGCTGGGATACAGTAAAGAATAAAGAATATCTCAGGAATATGATAAGTGTTTTCCGGGCAGCAGGCATACGTGTCAGCATCTTTGTTGATCCTGTTATCAGTATGATTGAAGGCGCTTCTGAAACCGGGACGGATCGGGTTGAACTATATACAGAAGGCTATGCTAAGCAGTATGCAGCCGGCAGTCGGCATTCGGCACTCACTCCTTACTTGGAAGCAGCAAAAAAAGCAAAGGAGCTTGGACTGGGATTGAACGCGGGGCATGATCTTGATATGTTCAATTTAAAATATTTTAAAGAAAATATTCCCTGGCTGGATGAAGTAAGCATTGGGCATGCATTAATCTGCGATGCATTGTACCTGGGATTGGAGAATGCAATCCAGTTGTACAGGCGACAGTTACTTTAAAACCTTTCGTACCTTGGAACAACAGATTATACATGTAGCGCTGCTGGTTGAAGACTATGATGAAGCGATAAAGTTCTACACAGAGAAATTGGGTTTTATTTTATTGGAAGATACAGCCCAGACGGAAACAAAAAGATGGGTGTTGGTAGCTCCACCAGGTGCAAAAGAATGCTCTATATTGCTTGCGAAAGGGATCGGGACTGAACAAAGAAGCCGGATCGGTAATCAAACCGGAGGAAGGGTATTTCTATTTTTAAAGACCGATGATTTCCGTAGAGATTATACAAACCTGCTGGAAAAAGGAATCCATTTTACACGGGAGCCCAAAAAGGAGGATTACGGAACCGTTGCTGTTTTTGAAGATCTTTATGGTAATCTTTGGGACCTGGTGGAATTTATCAATCGCCAATAATTATTAATCAAAATAATCTTTATGCGTAACAAGATTCAATTTAGAGGCCTTGTAGCAGCAGGCCTGCTTATTCTATTTTTTTCCTGCAATAGCGATTCTGGGAAAAAAGATAAACCAACAACTGATAAGACCACTGCGGACACAACAAAAGCTACCCCGCCCCCGACCACTCCGCCGCCCGGTGTTGAAATGACAGCAGCCAATAAAAAATGTTTTGAGAACGATGGTTTAAAATATAAGACCTCGGTCTCCATTTTTTCATCGGAGAAAGAAGTGAGTGGTACGGTGACGAGTGAAGCCCTTGACGATGGAACAAAACAAACTGCCGATTTCACCGGTTCGATCGCCGGTGACCAGATGACCATTACTTTTAAAGGTAGCCCGCCAGTTATAGGCGCCGCCTCCGAATGGACCAAAAAACCCTGGACAATAAAAAAAGCCGGAGGCAAAGAAACACTGCTTATTGTGTTCAACGCCAAAAACTATGATACCAATAAGTGGGAAGAAACCACTTATGAATTCACGACTTGCCATTAAGCATTAGGTAATAGTGAATAGGCAATTGACAATAGGCAATATAAATTTTGTCAAATTCATTCAATTTTATGGATTGCTGACTGCCCGACTATCCAACTGCCCGACTGCCCGATAGCCGACTGCTGACTGCCCGACTGCCTTAATCTTCCATCATCACAAAGGCTCCCCAGAAATAGGGATCTTTAAATTTTGTCATCAGGTCGAGCTGGGCTTGCTTGAATGATTTTTGCCGGTCACCTGTTTTAAGCCAGTTCGCATAAAAACTGTTCATTAATTGCTGTGTGGCAGCATCATCTACTTTCCATAAACTCATCACCAGCGACTCAGCCCCGGCCACAATAAATGCCCTTTGCAAACCATACACGCCTTCCCCGGCTTTTACTTCTCCAAGTCCGGTTTCGCAGGCACTAAGTACCACCAGGCTGGTACCACTCAGGTCCAGGTTCATAGCCTCGTAGGAAGTAATGGTTCCATTGCTGGTACTATCCAGGCTCACTGTTAAACTGTCTGACACAGATGCACCAGTCAGCAACAGTCCGGATCGAAGCAACACATTATCTTTTGCATTATCAGCGCTCACGCCAATTGGCCAGCTTGCTTTTTCCACATCCTGCAAAAAATATCCGTGAGTAGCTATGTGCAGTACGGAAACCTTTTTGGCTGACTTTAAGTTGGATTCCGTAGCATCTTTCTGTATAAACTCAGCCACCTGGTAACCGGATGACCTGAGTACTTTATTGATCCCATCCACTTCTGTTTTCGTGGCAGGAAGTTCCGGGATCTGGGCAGAATTATAAATGGGAAACCCGATCAATGTAGCTTTTTTGCCAGGAGATGTATTCTTTTTGTTATTCACAGTGAGTAGGTCTTTCGCGTTACCCAGTAAAACAATGTCATATTGTTTGATGAGGAAATCAGCGCCGGGCTTTTTAAGCGTACATAAATTGATCTGGTTATACACCCCATCCAGGGATACATAAATTGTTTTTTTGCCCTTTGTCTCCGTTTCAAAAGGAGCCCAATAATGATCATAGGATTGTTCGTCATTGATCTTGTTTCTCATGGACAGCCGGTAAGTCTTTGAAAATTTGTTTTCCATATCAAGGCCGTTTTCCAGGATCACCAATTTTGGTTGCGGGTTATTCTTTGTCACCACCAACCCGATATACTTTGATTGATTAGTAAGGATCTGGTCGAAGTTTCTCAACCGGATGATCTCCACCAGCGCTTCATCAGGCTTTAGTTTTTCCTGTATCTCCGTAAAATTTATTTTTGCAGCAAAATAGAACTGGGAGAACTCCTGTGAACTTTCCGATAGTCTTTTCTCCATAGCATTTGTGGCTGCCTCAAGAGAATCGAGGTTTACACTCTGTTCTTTTAGTTCTTCTTTTGAATACACATAAAGCCTGGTCAATTCTTCTTTGCTATCGATCCAGGCCATATAATCATTTATCAATTGCTCATTACCGCTTCCCAGGATGCTTTGGCTGACTTTCCTGGTTGAACTGATCAGGAGCCCCTTGGTGGCCACCCTGTATTCAAAAAGGTCAGTAATGCTATTTTTGTTAACCGGTTCTGCTTCCACCGCGAAATTGTAAAACCGCTGGAATCGGGGAGAAAGCATATCCCAGTACTTTGTTTTTTCTGCTTCGCTCATGGGTCCAAAATAGCGGTTGATAAAATCCAGGGTCTTTTCCATCACTTCATGGTACAGTGGGTAGGCCTTTTCGAAATCCTTTTTCTTCCAGTAAAGTATCGCAAGGTCTTCCTGCGACTGTACATACAAGGGGTGGTTGAGGTTCAGCGATTGTTCCCTTATATGTAATGCCTGTTGTAATATCGTTTCGGCTTCGTCATAGCGCGCTTTATAGCGATAAAAATTCCCGAGATCACTTATCACTTTTGCATAGGCAGGACTGTTATCCCCCAGGCTTGATTTAAAAATAGCAGCTGATTGTTTCAGCATATCCTCTACTTTATCCTGTTTATCCATCAACAAATAAAGTGTCGCGAAATTATTAAGCAGGTTGGCATACTCCGGCTTTGTTTTATCAAAACGTTTTGCGAGGCCCTGGTAAATTTTTTCAGCCTCATCGTATTGACCCATTTGCTGGTACAAAAGAGCCAGGTTAGAGAGAAACAATGACTGGTTCTTTGTTTTGTTATTTTCAATATTTGCTACGATAGCAATGGACTCTTTCAGGACCTTTACTGCTTCTTCATAACGTCCGATTGACTGGTACAGCATCGCCTGGTTATTGAGTACGATCGAATAAGGCATGGCTGCCAGTTGGTTATTGGTTTTTATCACCCCTATAGCGGCCTCAAAATCTTTCTCTGATTCGTTGTACTGTCCCAGGTTATAATGCAATACACCATAATTATTCAGGGAGGCAGCCACGGCCATGTTATTGCCTCCCAATTTATTTTGCCGCATGTTCAGGGCGTCTGCCGTAGCTTTTTCTGCCTGCGCAAAACGACCCATAGTTGTATACAGCAATCCCTGGTTGGCAATAGTTTTCATATAGCCAAAGTCGTTGGTGAGATAGGCTTTTTCGAAATATTTCTTAGCGGTGATGAATCTTTTTTCGGCAAAGACAAATTTCTCTGAAGCGAAAGCAGCTTGCCCCATCTCCAGGTTGAGACTGGCATTTTCTGCATCACTCAGTTCGGCATCCTTTAAAGAAGTACTGATCGTCCGGAGTTGAAGGAATTTATTACCAAACTCGCCTTTCTTCTTCAGACTGAACAAACCCGAATTATCACTGAGCAACAGCGCATAATCAAAATCGGTGGAATCAAACTGGGCCCGGTAATTCCTGACCTCATCTGAAACACTGTTTTTTACTTCGGTCCGCGCTTTGTTTTTCACATTACTAATAGCCTTATCCTTGAGGTTCTTTAGAATTTGTGCAGGGGAATGAAGGGAAAGGAAAAGCAGGAACAATCCAAACAGAATTTTCATACCTGGTTTTTTGGATGAAGGAGGTTTATTTTTCATTTCAAGTTACGTCATAATTTGTTACTTTTTTGGGGTCATTTACCAATCCCTTTCACCTCATATCCCTGCCCGGAGCAATTCATCCATTCCATTCATCATTGGTAACAATCCTTTATTCCGGGTCATTTTTTACTTAGCTTGGTAGCACTAAAACTTCGCGTATGAAAAAAACACTTTTGATCTGCTTTTTATCAGCCGCTCTTACCGGCACAGGATTCTCACAACTTACAGCCCCGCCTGATGGCGGAAATAAAAAAGCAGTAGTAGGAGAACGGATCGGTATTACCGATGTGACCATACATTATGACAGACCGGGTGTAAAAGGCCGTGAAGGAAAGATCTGGGGACAACTGATACATGTTGGTTATAAGGACCTCGGTTTTGGAACCAGTAAAGCAGCTCCCTGGCGGGCCGGCGCTAATGAAAATACAACGATCGAATTCTCCACCGATGTAAAGATCGGGGGACAACCCCTCCCGGCTGGCAAATACGGTTTTTTTATCGCCTATGACCCCAACGAATGCACGCTGATCTTTTCAAAAAACAGCACGAGCTGGGGTAGTTTTTTTTATGTTGATGCCGAAGATGTATTACGGGTAAAAGTAAAACCGGTTCCTTTGGATAAAAGTGTGGAGCGTTTGAAATATGAATTCATGGATCAGACAGACAATTCGGCGACCATTGCCTTGCTTTGGGAAAAATTATCGATCCCTTTTAAAGTAGAAGTCGACCTCGACAAATTACAATTTGAATCATTCCGCAGGGAATTGCGTGGCGAAAGAAGTTTTTCTCCGGGCTGGCAATCTTATCACCAGGCGGCAAGGTATGCGGCTGATAAAAACACGAACCTGGAAGAAGGACTGGCATGGGCTAACCGGGCCATCAACGACCCTTTTGTAGGAGAAGCTAATTTCCAAACGCTGTCTACCAAAGCCGAGATCCTATCGAAATTAGGAAGGACGGATGAAGCCGATACTATTATGAAAAAAGGATTGCCCCTGGGCACTATGCAGGAAATACACAATTATGGCCGCCAGCTAATGGCAGAGAAAAAAAATAAGGAGGCGCTTGACGTATTTAAAATGAATTATCAAAAAAACCCTGACCAGTTTACTACCTTAATGGGTCTGACCAGGGGATATTCGGCCAATGGAGATTATAAGAATGCGTTGAAATATGCCAACCTCGCCTTACTATTGGCTCCCAATGCTCAAAACAAGACGAATGTGGAGGCGATGATACAAAAACTGAAAGATGGAAAGGATGTGAATTAGTAGGCAGTCTTCAGTCTGGCAGTCTGCAGTCAGGCAGTCGGCAGTCGGTAAATGTCAGTAGTCAGTGGGCAACCTAAGTTTGGGTTGCCTGCTGACTTTTTTTTAATTTGGATTTCAATGTAATTTGTGTCAAATAATAATTATGAAAAAATTGCTTTTTGTCATTTGTGTGTCGTTAATTTCAGTAGCTGGATTATGCCAGACATGTGAACAGAGAGAGGCTAAACTTCTGGAAGCCATGGGAAGTTTTTCTGCCGGCCTGCTCTATAATACATATGGGACCATCGGCAGCATCGTGGATGGATTCGCACATGATGCCTATAAAGAAGAAACGGTAAATAACCTGCTGGATGCCCAGAAAAAGTTAACGGACAATCTGGTGAAAGTATTCGAGGACCTGGAGAATGGAGGTTATCTGAAAGCCAAAGATGATATTGATTATGCCAATACGGCCATCAGTATTCTTAAAGGATTAAAAATGCAGGCCCAGTTCATGCTGAATTATGTAAATAATAAATCACAGCAAAACCAGGATGCTTATGATGCACAACGCAATAAGAACTGGAAACAGATCAGTAAACTAATGGGATTGGAAGGCTAACTATCTAATTTACTTTCTTATCGCAGCCAAATATCTCGCATAGTTTTTCATCCAGGGCGGGGCCCCTTAAGTTTTTAGCCACAATCTTGCCTTTCGGATCTACCAGGATATTCTGTGGGATGGCCTGGATATGATAAATCTTGGCGACCGCGTTATCCCAGAACTGGAGATCGCTGACATGGGTCCAGGTCAGGGTATCTGTATTGATCGCTTCCAGCCACCTGCTTTTTTGCCCAGGTCTGTCAAGCGATACTCCCAATACAGTAAAATTCTTATTGCTGAACTGTTGGAAATTTCTCACTACATTAGGATTCTCTGCCCGGCAGGGGCCGCACCAACTGGCCCAGAAATCAACCAGTACATATTTACCCCTGAAAGAAGATAATGATACCGGGTTGCCGCTGGTATCTGCCTGTGTAAAATCAATAGCCTGCGTACCCACCGCACCGATCTTCTTTTCTGCAATAAATCCCTGGAGTTGTTTCCCTGTCTGAGAATTCTTTACCACAGCATCCAGTAAATTGAACCTGTTCTCCAACACCACAATGTCTTCGTTAAACTGGAATGTGTTGTTTAGCACAAATGCAGCCACTAAGGAGTGGCGTTTGGCTTCCACAAATTTATCGATCTGTTTTTGCAGCCCCTGTTGCATGGCCGTGTACGTGATCGTTAGTGAGTCCCGCCCCGAACCGGGAACCATATTATTGATCGAATTGGCCAATGCGCTTAATTGCTGCGCCAGCGGTAGAAATACACTGGTAAAATCAGTGAAATCCTTTTGAGAGGCCGAACCTGTTATTTCATAAGTGGGAGGCTGTACATTCTTGCATTTAAAGTAAATTTTCGTATTCTCCACATAGATCTCAATGGGTTTATTTTCACCAATGACCAGGAAGCAAAGAACAGGTTCAGCTAAATTTCCTTTTAATTCAAATTTTGCATTCAGCAGTTTCGCAGAAGCGGTTTCCGTGTTCTCCCCATTCTTGAATAACCGGATCGGTGTACCCTCCGGGTATCCATCGAGCTTGCCTTCAATAGTAAACCCCTTGCCAGTTGTTTGCGCATTGACCAGGAGTGGAAATAACAAAAAAACAAGAAACATTTTTTTCATACGCATCAATTGATAGACGATACGGGTTAATGGAATAATGTACAAATTTATAAAAATGGAACGGATAGCAAAAACTCATCGGCCGTTTATGGATGAAAGGAAAGATTTTGTGGCTGCCTTAACATCCCTTGCCTGTTCCAGCGCCTTGATATAAGCGCTGCCAATGATCGCCCCGTCGGCATAGGAACAGGCCATTTCAAAGCTTGCCCTGTCCTTGATCCCAAAACCAACCAGTACCGGGTTCTGAAGATGCATCTCCTTCAGCCGTTGAAGATAATCAATTACATGTGACATATTATTATCGACGCCCGTGGTGGAGGAAGAAGAAACCGCATACAGGAACCCGCTGCTGAGCTGGTCTAATTTCCTGATCCTTTCCTCTGAAGTTTCAGGGGTTACCAGGAATATGAAATCCAACCCATGTTTTTTAATGATGGGACCGTATTCTGTTTCAAATTCATATTCAGGCAGATCGGGAATGATCAGGCCATCCACTCCCACCTCGGCAGCCTCCTGGCAGAATTTTTCAAACCCATATTGCAAAACCGGATTCATGTAACCCATTAATAGAACCCCCAAACCCCCTAAAGGGGGCTTACGAAAATCCTTTAGTTGCTCAAATAGTTTGGCAATTGTCATTCCATTAGCAAGTGCAACAGAACTACTATTTTGAATGACCGGGCCATCTGCTAATGGATCACTGTAGGGCATACCGATTTCGATAATATCTGCTCTATTTTCCTGTAGAGCTTTCATTACCTCCAATATTGAATTCAATTGTGGGTAGCCTGCGGTGCAGTACACATTCATAACATTGCCCTTCTTTTTTGCTATTATTTCTGCTATTCTGTTATTCATTGAAAAACTTTAAATTCTATGTGTATATTTCTATGTGCCTATGATACTATGTGGTTTAATTTTTTTACCACATAGAACATAGGAACATAGGGCTTCACATAGAAAACCCAATCTTACAAATTATCTGGCATCATCTCCTTCATATAAGTCGCTAAATCTTTATCGCCTCTCCCACTCAAACAGATAACAACTTTATCATCCATACTAAAGTTCAGTTGTTTCAATACTGCTAAAGCATGTGCTGTTTCCAATGCAGGAATGATCCCTTCCAGTCTGGCTAGCTCAAAAGCAGCCTCCAAAGCTTCTTGATCAGTTGCACTTAAAAATTTTGCTCTCACGGTTTTAAATAAATTAGCATGCAGGGGCCCGATGCCTGGATAATCCAGCCCCGCGGAAATACTATGCGGTTCCGTCACCTGTCCGTCTTCTGTTTGCATTAATAAACTTTTACTCCCGTGCAGAATACCCGGCTTGCCTAATTGTGTCGTGGCAGCACTATGACCGCTGTCCAAACCTAAACCTGCTGCTTCTACGGCAATCAGTTGTACGGACGACTCATCCAGGAAATGGTAGAAGGAACCAGCAGCATTACTGCCACCACCTACGCAAGCCATTACATGTGTGGGCAATTCACTACCGGTTTTTTCTTTCAACTGTATTCTTATTTCTTCGCTGATCACTGATTGAAATCGGGCGACCATGTCAGGGTAAGGATGCGGACCTACTACACTGCCGATGATATAATGCGTATCGCTGGGATGATTGATCCAGTCCCGGATCGCTTCATTGGTAGCGTCTTTTAATGTTTTACTTCCTGAAATGACCGGCATCACGGTAGCTCCCAGCATTTTCATTCTTGCCACGTTTGGCGACTGTCGTTCAATATCTTTTTCACCCATATATACAACGCACTCCACTCCTTTCAATGCGCATACAGTGGCTGTAGCCACCCCATGCTGACCGGCGCCTGTCTCTGCGATGATCCTTGTCTTCCCCAATCGCCCGGCTAATAATATTTGCCCAATGGTATTGTTGATCTTATGCGCGCCGGTATGACAAAGGTCTTCTCTCTTTAAATAAATTGTTGTGTGATATCGATCACTTAATCGTTTTGCAAAATATAAGGGTGTGGGCCGCCCTGCATAATCTTTTAATAGCTCCCGAAATTCCTTTTGAAAACCAGGTTCATAAATAATGTCGAGGTAATTTGTTCTTAACTCTTCTACATTCCGGTGTAGCATCTCCGGAATGTAAGCGCCGCCAAAAGGACCATAGTAGCCATGCTCGTTTGGGTGTTGATATGAATTACTACCCGTCATTTCTGTTTTGATAAACTTTTCATCTTTATTCCCTGAAAAATCTTATACAATAAACTTAATCCATAAGTACCATGCATCCCATAATCAGAAATTCGTTTCACCGTCCCCTTATAATAAACTTCTGTTTCAGCCGTACTGAGATCAGTTATATAGTTAAGAGCATACTCAGACCGAAGATTTGGAAAATTTATATACCCTAAAATTGCTCTAAGGCTTTCAATCGTTTCACAATCTGCAATTGATTTATACATATTATTTGTCCAACCTGCAGAATCAATATTAGAAGCATATTTATCACGATAAAGTTTAATAGTTCCGGTACTTGAAATAACGATTTTGGGGACCTGAATAACACCCACCCAGTTGGAAATATTTATATAGACAATTGAATCAAAATCCAATTTTTCATCTGCTTTTGTATTGTATTCGGCGAAACCACCAAACTTATAGATCAGGGTGTCCTGCCTGTAACTTTTCCTGATATTAAATTCAAATTCATTTCGGTTAAGGGAATTTATTAATAACAAATTCAAATTGTTCAACTGGTATGTCCGTATACCACTTGGATACTCAATTGAAAGGATGCTTCCTGGCTGATCACATGATATAGAATCTCCCTTTTGTGAAATAAAAGACAGTGTAGCAAATGAATTATTTATTTTACCCGAAAAGATCAGGTCGGTTTTTCCATCATTGTTAAAATCCGACTTTATCCATTTATTTTTCGTAAGGGAATCGATATATTTCTTATCCTCTTCCCTAAAAGATCGCATAGAAACTACATCCAATATATCAACACCAACTTTTTCCCAGTGCATATTATATTTCCTGTTATAAGATTCCACAAACTTAACCGCATCTTCATCATTCTTTATAGCATCAATGCTCATCTGGCAAAATGAGCTAACCGGGAAAAATAAGAAGGCGAAGACAAATCTCATATGTATTGATTTTCCTTTGGCATTATTCATCTTACGAACCTCTGGCACAAATTCCTAATCCCTAATTCCCAATTACATCTTCAACCCCTGTTTAAACTGCAACACCGCCCCCATATCCTTCACTCCCGGGCTTTTTTCAAACCTGCTGTTGATGTCAATCCCAAAAAAATCGGGATGATGGAAAGCTTTTATTTTTGCCGCATCTTCCGGGCCGATACCGCCACTTAAAAAGAAAGGCTTTTCAATTTTTGCTTTGCTTAAAATACTCCAGTCAAATGACAGGCCCGATCCCCCCAAGCTTTCTTTTTGTCCATCGGTATCAAAAAGATAATAATCACAAACCCCATCATAAGGCTGAACCAGTTCGTCTATATTGGTGCCAGCACCGGTGCCGATCCGAAAAACTTTTATCACTTCAATATCCTGGGAAAGGTCCTCGCAAAGTCCGGGACTCTCATCGCCATGCAATTGTATAATATCAAGGGCATACTCATCCACCAGGGCGAGGATATCTTCGTATTCTGCATTGACAAAGACACCCACTTTCTTGATATCAAGATCTGCTTTCTTTAATTCTTTACCATTGATTTTATCTTTCATATACCGGGGTGAATCTTTATAAAAGTTCAGCCCGGCAAACTCAATTTCAATTCCTTCCAGTTGATGTAATTGTTTCATCGAAGTGATACCGCAGACTTTAATGTTCATAGATTTTG
>JADGPW010000080.1 GCA_017882265.1 Chitinophagaceae bacterium
GCTCAATTAAAAACACCAGCCCCAAGTCCGACACAGACCATTAAACAGGATTTCGGTCTCTCTTCTATTGAGCTTTCGTACTCCCGCCCGGGAATGAAGGGTAGAAAAATATTTGGCGAACTGGTACCCTTTGGGAAAGTATGGCGCACTGGCGCCAACCAGGCAACAACTATTAGTTTTGGGGATGATGTTACGATCGGCGGTAAAAAAATAGCCGCCGGGAAATACGGGATCCTGACCATACCCACTAAAAATAGCTGGACAGTCATCATAACGAAACAACTGGATGTAACAAGCCCCGCCGCCTATAAACCTGAAATGGACCTGGTAAAAGTGGCGGCCGAGCCGATGCACGTAAAAGAAACGGAAACTTTTACCATGCAGTTTGTAAATATCAAACCCGCTTCCTGCGAATTGCAGATGATGTGGGAGACAACCACTATTTCGGTACCGATCACCACCGATGTGGAAACAAAAGTGATGACACAGATCGACCAGGAAATGAATAAGGACAACCGCCCCTATTTTGCAGCCGCTTTGTATTATATGGATAACGGTAAAGATCTGAACCAGGCGCTTGCCTGGTTTGATAAAGCGGCGGAACAGCAACCGGATGCTTACTGGGTATTTCACCAAAGGGCCAATTGCCTGGCCAAGTTGGGTAAAATAGAGGAAGCAAAAGCTTCCGCAGAAAAATCAATAGCATTGGCGGTAGCGGCTAAGAATGACGATTATGTGAGATTGAATGAAAAGTTGCTGTCTGAATTGAAAAAGGATAACACGAAATAGTCGCGGAGACGCAGAGATGCAGAGATGCAGAGGCGCAGAGAACAATAAGCAATTGACAATTGGCAATTAACAAAAGAACATAACAATTGGTCCATTATCAATTGCCTATTGCTAATTGTCAATTGTTCTCTGCGCCTCAGCGTCTCCGCGGTTATAATGCGAACTTTAGTAATGTCCGGGTCCTTTATTTCAATTTTATAAGCAATGACTTAATTAAATACCAAGCCCTCTTATCATGCCAACATTGCTTTTTGTTTTAAAAACTTGCTGATCAACAGTGTAAAGAAGATCACCCCGAAAGCGCCGATGGGGTTCAGCCATAAGAACCCTATTTTGAAAACCGGTGAATTGATCTTGGTAAGAATAAAAACAATAAGGACCAGCAATTCCGCCAGGATAGCTCCCCAGAAAACAGCGTGACTATTCTTTATGTTTTTAAAAAAGAAAGCGACCAGGAATACACCCAGGATCACACCATAAAATAAAGAACCCAATACATTCACTGTTTCGATAAGGCTGTTGCCGATATCGTAAGTGAACATAGCTACCACGATACAAAAAATTCCCCAGGCCAGGGTATATATTTTTGACAACTGGTATTGATTTTCGGAAGACTCTTTCTTCCTGGTAAATCGCCTATGGAAATCGATCATGGTACAGGAAGCCAGGGAATTGATGGCAGCAGCGATACTACCCCATGAAGCAAGGAAAATAATAGCGATCAATAAACCCACCAGCCCTTCTGGTAAATGATCCACCACAAAATGCAAGAAGATATAATTGGTATCCTTACCATCTCCGCCGGGCACTTTATTGTCCAGCCAGTTGATCACCTTATTCCGCAAACTATCGGATGATTTTTGGAGGTTGCGCAGTGATAACAACGACTGATCTTCCGATGGTTTATCCTTACCGGATGCCATCGAATAAGTAACTACTTCCTTTTGTTTTAATACCGCGATCGAATCATATTGATGCTGTACCAGAAAAAAGGAATCTTTATAAGCAGATTGCTCCAGCTTTCTCAGTTGTACGTCATTAAAAAAGATCGGGGCTTTATTGAACTGGTAAAAGGTGAAGACCAGGGTACCGATCAGCAGGATCAGGAACTGCATCGGCACTTTCACCAGCCCGTTCATCAGCAGGCCCATCCGGCTTTCTCTCAGTGAACTGGCCGTCAGGTAGCGGCCCACCTGGCTCTGGTCTGTTCCAAAGTAGGACAAGGCGAGGAAGAATCCCCCGATAATTCCACTCCATATATTATACTGATCACCCCAATTAAATCCTTTTTTAGTAAACCCGGTGGTGATCACATTCAGCTTCCCCAGTTTTCCGCTCACTTTCAAAGTATCCAGGAATCCCACGTGCGCCGGTAACATATGCACCACCATATATGCAGCGAGGAACATACCTATAAAAACAATAATGAGCTGCAATCGCTGTGTGTAGGCTACCGCCTTTGCACCGCCCGAGATAGTATAAATGATAAGGAGCCCGCCCATGAATAAATTGGTCCAGTATATATTCCAGTGGAGCAGGGAGGAGAGGATAATAGAAGGAGCGAAAACGCTGATGCCTGTTGACAGGCCCCGTTGCAGAAAAAACAAGAAAGAGGTCAGGGTTCTTGTTTTGCCATCAAACCGGTTCTCCAAATATTCATACGCGGTATACACTTTCAGCCGGCTGAAAATAGGAACAAAGAAAATACAGATCACGACCATGGCCAGTGGAATACCGAAATAGTATTGTACAAACCGCATTCCGTCGGTATAGGCCTGCCCCGGGGCCGATAAAAATGTGATAGCGCTGGCCTGGGTTCCCATGATGCTTAGCAATACCAAACCCCAATGCAGACTCCGGTTGGATAAAAAATAGCCGTCCAGGTTATGAGAGACACGGCTTTTATATAAGCCGTATGTTATTATAGCCAGCAGGGTAACGATCAGCACTATCCAATCGAGCTGGCTCATGTAAAATGTTTGGTGAAGAAATAAAACAAAACAATGAGCAGGACCAGGAAAAGAATGACAAACACATACCAGCCGTTCCAGTTTTTAAACAGGGGTGGCTTATCGTTTTCAGGTGATGTCATAATTATCTGCTTTTTGACCGGAGCATCCCGGTTAAAAGGATCAGTACTCCCAACACAATACCAATAATGATCCCAATTTTGATACGTTTGATAAGAAAGCCCAGTATAAACCCCAGGCCAATCATAAAAATGAATACCGTTTCTGCTCTTCCTGTACTTGGTTTATGTTGTTCTGACATGATTAACATTTTTGACCTCACCCTAAAGAATGTCGAACAGAGGAACAAGGAATTAAGAATGTCGAAGGTGAGCAGTTCCTATATTAAGAAATTTCTTCTGTGTACGCGAAGTACTTCATCTGTTCTGAATTCCTTGTTCATCTGTTCGACATTCTTTAGAACCCCTTCTTTTTATTCAATGCAATGATATTGGCAAGCAAACGATAAGCTCCCGGTACGCCGGCTGGTAATTCCCTGAAGAAAACAATTCCCGTATACGTGAAATAGCCCCTGCCATATTTAGCTATGACCAGGCTCCCCTCATCTGCTGCCTCACCCGGATCATGCATGGAAAAGATGGTCTCAAAATTGGTCTTATCAAAATTAGTAGCGTGGTAGATACTTCGTTCCTGTATCCATCCTTTAAAATCCTCCTGGGTTATCTTATTCGGGAAATTCATTACGGGGTGATCCGGTTTCAAAAAAGTCACCTCGGCTGTTTCGTCAGTCACTCTTTTGTTGACAATATCAAAATTATAAGGCCCTATCCTGGCCCGGACAGGGCCGATATTATTATTGGTATTGTATTGCACGATAAGGTTACCGCCATCGTTCACGTATTTCATCAGTTTATCATAATAGTTATTCATCCATCCTTTCGTATTGTATGTTCTTACACCAGTAATAATTGCATCGAACTGCTGAAGATTAATTTTTGCCAGTTCTTTTTCTGTGAGCAGCGTCACTTCATAACCCATTTGCTCTAATGCTTCGGGAACTTTATCGCCAGCGCCAATGATATAGCCGATTTTTTTGCCATATATTTCCGCATCATTATATACAAATTTTATCTCTGGCCTTTTAAAATAAATGATATCAGGAATATGGTTATAACTTATACGTATTTGTTCCCAGTCTAAAACCAGACCGTTCTTCTGCACTATCCCAGCGGCCGGGAAAATTTTGTCCATGCAGGCAGGCTTTATCCTTTTATAATTACTGAAATCAAAACTTAAGACCTTATCCTTAACCAGGTTATTCGTAATTGAATCCCTTAAATAAATTGTATCACAAAAAGGACCTGCATAAACCGGCCCATTAGTTATTGAAAAATTCGTGTTAGGACGTATAGATATGTTAAAACTATTTAACCGATTCTTTGTATTGTAAACAATAGGTGTTGTAGTAAAAACCGAAAAGATGGGAACGACCACCATTGGCTGGTATAACTCACCTTGCACCGGGTCGGTGAATTTGTATTTAATTGATTTGTCAAAGCTCAACTCCTGTCCCTCAATATTCAATGTTATATTGGCTACATAAGCCGGATCAACATCAGCTTGTCCGATCTTTGCCTGGTTTGTCACATTAAAATAGCCCTGTTCCATTTTTCCCGAAAGCCAGTATGGCATAGTAAATGACTTTTTGTAAGAGACATAAAAAGATTTACCAAAATTTATATTTTTATTTCTGCTGAGTATTTGGTCAAAGGTTGAATCAAAAGCGTCAACGGATACCTTTTTTAATGTTGCATTAACCCCAAGACGGTTATTCAAAGAAAAATTAATCCTTACAGAATCTCCCTGAACGGCAAATTGTTGCGTACTGGTTGCATCTAAAAACAACCCGCTGCACTGCTCGATCAATTGCTGTGTTTCAGCCATCTTTTTACTTCGCCAGTAACCATCAGATAATGATTTCAAAGCCTGGTATAATCTCACCAATCCTTTCACTGTTTTTTCAGGATGCAAAAGATCAAAGGAGGCGGAGAGACTGTCCACCATTTTGCTGATATTTCCTGCTCCGGCAACCCGGTTCCAGGTAAGCTCCACATCATCCATAAGGTCATTGGTGGGAGCAACTCCTCCAGTGGTCCTAAAGTATTCAATAGCCTCACCCCTTGATGCTGTGGAACCAAAACCCTGGCTTTTATGATTACTCCGGCTGATTGCAGCTATTTCACCATAACTTTTTCCCAGCAGGGGGTTATAACCGCCCACATCAAAATGGAACTGGTCGGCATTGGTAGTATTGGTGCTGCCAAAATTGAATGTGTTCCATAGTATCCTTTTGGCTTGCCAGGGTTTTACATATTTCAATTGTTCGGGGAAACGATTGGGATCGGCAGCGGCGGTAAATGCTTCGTTGGCCAGGATAGCCGAAGCCGTATGATGACCGTGCCCTCCCTCGCCTGTAGTGGGGAAACGGGTAATGATCACATCCGGCTGAAATTGCCTGATCACCCACACCACATCACTCAATATCTTTTCCTTATCCCATTTGGTAAATGTTTCATCCGGGCTCTTGGAATAGCCAAAATCAAATGCTCTTGAAAAAAATTGCTCGCCGCCATCCACTCTCCTGGCGCTTAATAATTCCTGTGTCCGTATCAATCCCAGTTCAATACCCTGTTCATTGCCGATCAGGTTCTGCCCGCCGTCCCCTCTTGTCAAAGAGAGGTATCCGGTGCGATACATTTTATCTTTGGAGAAATAAGCGATCAGTCTTGTATTCTCATCATCGGGATGGGCGGCGATATACAATACCGACCCAAGCACATTTAGTTTCCGAAGTGCCAGGTACATGTCGGCCGAGGTCCAGCTTTGGGGAGCCTGGGCATAAAGACCCTTTGGCAAGCTCAGGGTTAATAGACAATTGGCAATAAGCAATAACAACAGCTTCTTCATGGAGTAAATTATTCAACGAATATAAATGATACCCGTCAGGTAGTTAACCCGTTTATGTAAATTGTCCATTGCCTATTGTCAATTGTCCATTGCTTATTGAAAATTGCCCACCAATTCTATCGAATATATAACACACCCCTGCCGCCATATCCTTCATACCTGGGCAAAATAGTAGGCTGAGCAGAGACCCTGTAGGAGACAGCCAGTATACTGGATGGCGCCGATATCCAATTACCACCCCGTAACATGACACCGGCTGTGCCGGTTACTTCGCAGCCACCTATACATGTATTAATAGCGGAGGAGTTTGTATTTCCTTCCATACCAGGCCAGAACCCGCCATATGAACTAGGTAATTGTGCATTTCCGTTGACAGAAATATTGCCGTCACCGTTAGGAACATACCGGCAAGAACGGCCTGCAATCGTACCGACAGTGATACAATACTCACTGACATTACCAGTCATTTCCATGACCCCAAAGAACGAAGCCCCGCTGCTGACCCTGTCTGAAGTAGCCGTGGCAAATATTCCGCTTCGTACAACACCAAATTCGGGAAAAGAAGGAAATGTATTGCTCCAAACCGCATTCCCTGCGGGTGGTGCACTGTTGGTGACCAATTCTCCCGCGGTACCCGCGCCGCTTAACGTATAAATTGCATTAAAAATTGAATTGGTTCCCCATGCAAATTCCCCAAACACAGCCGGCTGCGGTCCAGCTGAGGTATGCCCCCTACAAATTCGTTCATATTGGAATTCTGACAAAGGCCCCAGCCCGCTCCAATCAAGATAAGCGGCTACATCGGGCCAGTTCAGGCAAGCACATGCTACCCACTCACCATCACTGGCCTCATCAAAAACTCCATTATTATTGGCATTGCAACCATATACTGCAGGCGTACCCGGATTTACTCCCGGCGTTTTTATCTGGATATGATTACGTGCAGTGGTAGCCGTGGGGGGCATTACATTGGTGCCAATAGCACTTGTCGGCGAGGTGGTGGTGCGCGTTGCTTGTTGGGTCTCCGTTAGGGTATTCAGGAAATCACGGTAGCCTGCCTGGCTGATCTCGTACTTCATGCACCAAAGCGCTTTCATAGTTGGAAAAGGATCCAGCGTACCTAATGGATTGGTAAGTTGAAGGGTGTCGTTACTGTATACAAAAATGCCGTCAGATGTCAATTCAGCATCATCAAAACCATTGGCATCCACTCTCATTTGTAATACGCTGGAAGTAGTAGCGGTATTATCGGTATAATGGAACGCATTAAGCGATTCCTGACTTCCATTCCCATCTCCCCAAAAAGGACGGACGGTGGGTGCCGGGATATACACCATCTCAATGGCGAACCCTTTTATATCAATATTATAAGGTAGTGAATTGATCACTCCTAAGGATATATTCGTCGCCGAAACAGATCCATTGCCAGGATTAGATGCATCCCGGTAGATCATGGCCCCCGTTTTCAGGAAATCGGTGGTCTGGTACACATCAAATCCTGAGGGTAAAACATTATTACTCCCGGTCATGGTCATATGCGTCCAGTTACCGGAAGCAGTCTTATACTTGAAAAACACCCATGCGCCGTCATAATTGTTCTGGCCGGCCGGGGTCCGCCAGCTATTATCCCAGCTCAGGTCAAACTTAACCTGGATTAGCCCCGGGCCATTATTTACAATAGATACATTAGCTATCTGGATATTATTGGCTATACAAACACTTGCCAGGCACAGGAAGCTAAATAAAATGTAAAGGGACTTCTTCATGCGTAGATTTTTACTTATTTACTATAATATATTTTCCTATAAACGAACCAGCTTATGATTATTAATTTATGGTTGAAAAGGCTTTCTATTTTTCATAATTTATTTAAACGCATTTATTGGATATTACCCGGTATAATAAAACTCTTCCCGGCAGCCACCGTAATTTTTGAACCTGGGGAAAGAATTTGTGGAACATTTAATATACAGGATCCGCTGAAGGGATCAATGAGGATCTCGTAGCCTGCCGGTAATGGCGATGGGGGCATCAGGTTATTTTCCCAGTTAGACGGGATACTCCAGTTACCCGTTCCAATAAAGGTGTATACCAGGTCAGCCTTAAATATAGAGGCGAAACCGTCATCATTTCCTCCTTTATAAATATTGAGTAATCCATTTTGAGCAATGACAATTGTCATATCAAAACCATCGTTTGAACCACCCAAATAAACATTGGGCAGCGCATTTAAATTGAATAATGCAGTGGAATGAAAGCCATCATTGATACCCCCCGTGTAGATATTGGGTAGCCCATTTTGAGAAGTAGCAATGAAATTTGAAAATCCGTCATTACTCCCGCCGGCATAAATATTCGGTGATGTATTTTGAGCAGTGGCCAGGAAACCTGAAAACCCGTCATCACTGCCACCGGCATAAATACCCGATAAGGAATTTTGATTAGTGACACTGGCTGAATTAAATCCATCATTGCTCCCCCCTTTATATTGGGCAGCTACGTTCAAAGAGTACTGGATTCCCACCAATAATAGCGATCTTCTAAACATAATCCGGGGTTTTGGGAAATGAATTTAAAAAAGCTTTTGTTGAAAAGCAAATGAACTTATTGTCCCACCAAAAACACGGCATTACAAAACATCAATTTACCGTTCTCCCAGAAACCTCTATATAGTACATCATCGGCCAGGTAGGTAATAGAGCCCCGGTCCATATCCTGCACCCCAAACAATAAAGCGTCTTTGAATTTATCTCTGCGGGCCGCGCCGATATAACCTGCCACCTGGTTATCTTTTTTGATCACTCCTACATTCCAGCCATTGTCTTTAAAAAATTCGTACACCCTGTCATCCAGCTTCAATGAATAATAATGATCCGGGTAACCAAAGGCAAGCGGATGGGTGTTGTCAAGATCTACTCTGATGATGGCTCCAGGTACATCAGAAGAAGCCGCTACTCTATCCCTTTCTCCAAATTTTTTCAACACGTCATAATTAGTGTTGTCTTTGGCATCCTTGGCAGCAGTTTCATCCGGTTTTTTGGCCTTAATACCGATCTCTGCTTTGGCCAATTGGGCCACGGCCCTTCGGATCGCAACTACCCTGCCACCCTTACTGATCCATTCTTTGAAATTATCAACATTTGATTTGTCATTCAGGAAACGATACGTATTGCCATCAGGTATCACCAGTACATCAATATCATTCCAGTTGATGTTGGTAAGGTCATTTCCATTGATAAGGGTAAGCGGGTAATCGATCTGTTGATCAAAGAACTGCCATACTTCTCCCGCGGCGCTTGGATCAATGCCTTCCCCCGTTACCAGCGCCACCCGGGGCGCTTTCAATGAATGTACTTTACTCCCACCCAGGTCATATCCTTTATCCACAAAACCCGTGGAGATCGCATTGGGTTTTACCTGTTCATTATTACAGGCCTGCAGCACAATATCCCATAGATTATTTTCAAATTTTTTATTGCCATTCTTTAAAATAATAAGAGACCCCCTGTCAAATGATTGACCATTCACTTCAAATGGCTGTTCCGCATAACGAATCAGAACCCCCTTTTTTTGCAGCGCTGTCAATACTCTTACACTTTGTAAACCTTCCCAGCGGATCACATAACCATAATCTGTTTTTGCCGGAGCCGTCTCTGTTACTTTATCCGGGATCCCTGATGATCGCCAGTTTTCTTTTACAGCATAAGCATCAAGTCCGAAACCATAGGGCAATGACCAGGCCGTTATATCATATGTAATGGAATCGGACAAGTGACTAACAGGCTCCAATAAGGCTTTTACCAAGGCACCTTTAGGTTGCAGGGTGCTTATTAAAATATCATTAGTAGTGAAATTGAATGTTTCTTCTTTGCCGCTGTTGTAATGATAAGCTTTTCCGGTTCCTTCCGCTGCAGCAGAATAGCTGATACCGTTCCTGTCTAATAAGGCCAACAAGGGCTTGAGCCGCTGATCATCATTTGTTCCCTTCTTAATAACATAACTCTTGTACTCACCCACACCATTGGTTACCGCATCTGTAAAATATTTTCTAAATTCTTTGATAAGCCGGCCTGCATTTTGTGAAGCTACTTCAATGGTGCTTAAGCCGGTGGTATAATGATGCATCACCCTATCCAGGAGTGTTAATGTATCCCCTTCTTCTTTTAGCGCCCCTAATCCACCGGCCGGGCCGCCTGCCTGTTCATAGGTCATTCCTATCGATCCATTAAAAATGGGATAGGTATCTCCATAGGATGGATAAAAAAGATCAAATACTTCTTTTGTAAAATACAACCAGTTATTACTGTCAAAATAACGGGCATGGTTCTTACCGATAGTTACCTGGAATTCTTTTTGCCAGGGTGTTATGACATCGTGATACGATGGCGCCGCGGGAGCAAAATAATAGGGCTCATCAATGCCCTGTTCGTGATAATCAACATGTACCTGGGGCAGCCATTGACCATACACTTTTATCCGTTGCCGGGTTTCTACCTGTGTTTGCCAGGCCCAGTCGCGGTTCAGGTCAAAATTATAATGATTCGTCCTGCCACCGGGCCAGGGTTCATGATGTTCCCTGGCATCAGGGCCGGGCATATAATTCCTGCCCACGATCGAGTTGAACCAGTTTACATACCGATCCCTTCCATCCGGGTTAATGCAAGGGTCGATAATTACCACTGTATTCTTCAGCCATTCTTTTGTGTTTTTATTGGAAGGATCAACCAATGCATATAATGTAAGCAGGGCTGCTTCAGAGGATGATGTTTCATTACCATGCACATTATAACTCAGCCAAACGATAGCAGGCGCGGTTTCTTCCACCGCAGCCGTTTTATCATTCGCCAGGCCGGCCAGCCGCAGGTTATTCACCCGGATTGCTTCCAGCCGTTGAATATTTTCCGGGTTGCTGATAAAAGCCAGCACCAGCGGACGCCCTTCATTGGTTTCACCGTATTGCTGCAATTTCATCATCGCAGGAATCGAAGCCGCCATATAGTTAAAATAACTCACGATCTTCCAATGTGGAGTGTACCGTGTACCTATTTTATAGCCAAAGAATTCTTCAGGTGATTTTAATTGTGCCTGAAGTAAATTATACGTCGAAAAAAACAGCACCATCAATATTGTCTTCCGGATCATGTGGAGAATGTTTGGTCCGGCAAGTTAATGAACGACTTACGATTTACCATTCTTTTTCCGTGCCCGGTAATCAGGAGCACAAATGACACGGTAGTGGTTCACCCGATTGCTATTGGGTTTGAATCGCAGAGGCCGCGGAGACGCAGAGGCGCTGAGATGAATTAAATACTCTGCATCTCTGCACAGCGGCGCTGAGATAAATTAAATACTCTGCGTCTCTGCATCTCTGCGCCTCAGCGATTCAAATTCAATATTTCAAACCTATTAGCATCAGCTGACGCACTACCGTATCATCCGTGTTCCAAATCCCTCCGATTTATGTAGCTTTATTAACTTTTAATACTAGTTGCCCCATGCAAAAAGTAAACCGGGTATTTCTTATCGCTATCTTTTTCTTCACGTGTGATGCAAACACAAAAAATGCAATTGAAAAATCCCGGATCGATTCTTATCATTATAGTGTTATAAAAAAGATCATTGCCGGGAACGGAGCTGTGGTTTCTGCTCATCCTTTAGCGAGCAAAGCTGGTCTTGAGATCCTGAAAATGGGAGGAAATGCTATTGATGCGGCTATTGCAACCCAACTGGCGCTGGCCGTTGTTTTTCCTAATGCCGGTAATATCGGCGGCGGAGGCTTTATGGTGGCGAGGTTGAGTAATGGCCAATTGGTTTCGCTGGATTACCGCGAAATGGCGCCGGGCAAAGCTCATCGGGATATGTATATTGACCCTGATGGAACAGCCAGGACAGATAAAAGCCAGGATGGTCACCTGGCCAGTGGTGTACCCGGAACAGTTGCCGGGATATTTGCCTCTATGAAATATGCAAAACTTCCATTCGCCAAACTGATACAGCCTGCTATCGATCTTGCCCAAAAAGGGTTTGTGATCAGTCAGCGCGAAGCCAGCTCTTTTAATGGTCTCCAGGGTGAGCTTAAAAAATTCAATACAGTGATGCCGGTATTTGTGAAAGGAAGCTGGAAAGCCGGGGATACACTTGTCCAGACCGATCTTGCAAACACTTTAATAAGAATAAGAGATCAGGGAGCCAAAGGATTTTATGAAGGCAGTACCGCAAAACTGATCGTGGAAGAAATGAAAAGGGGCGGCGGGATCATCAGTTATGATGATCTGAAAAATTATGTTGCCAAATTCCGGGTACCCCATGTATTTGATTATAAAGGCTACCAGGTCGTGGGTATGCCTATGCCCAGTAGTGGTGGCGTATTATTGCACCAGATGATGAAAATGATCGAGGGTCGTCATATTGCTTCGATGGGTTTTCAATCCCTTCAATCTGTTCAGTTAATGACGGAAGTGGAACGAAGGGCATTTGCCGATCGGGCTGAATTTATGGGAGATGCTGATTTTTATAAAGTTCCTGTAAAAGCAATAACCAGCACGGCCTACCTGCAGGACCGAATGAAAGATTTCGATCCTTCCAAAGCCAATGTGAGTAGCAGGATAAAGGCGGGCAACGCTATACCTTATGAAAGTGAAGAAACCACCCACCTGGATGTGATCGACAAGGATGGGAATGCTGTGGCCATCACTACCACGCTGAATAATTCATTTGGAAACAAGACCGTGGTTGGGGGAGCAGGTTTTTTTCTGAATGATGAAATGGATGACTTCAGTATCAAGCAAGGTGTGCCAAATATGTTTGGCGCTATAGGTGGTGAAGCCAATGCTATTATGCCGGGGAAACGTATGCTAAGCTCCATGACACCGACCATCGTTTTAAAAGACGGGAAACCTTTTATCATAGTGGGCACGCCCGGTGGTACTACGATACCTACTTCTGTTTTTCAAACCCTGGTAAATATTATTGAATTTGGAATGAGTACGGAAGATGCGGTGTATAAACCCAAATTCCACCATCAATGGCTGCCGGATACATTAGATGTAGAGAAAGGATTTCCCAAATCAGTACGGGAGTCCTTAAAGGGAATGGGTTATGCTATCAGGGAAAGAAGTGCCATTGGGAGAACTGAAGTGATCAAAGTTTTACCCGATGGGAAATTTGAAGCAGTAGCTGATAACCGGGGGGAAGATGCAGCCGAAGGATGGTGAATTCAGTCGGCAGTCGGCAGACAGCAGTCAGTGTTGTCACCCCGAGCGCAGCCGAGAGGCGGCATTATAGACAAGGCATGCCTTGTCTGTGCAATAAAATATTTATTCATGAATTCTATAGGACAAGAATATTTGCAAACGGTCATTCGCCGGGTAAAATATTATAAGGACCTTGGTGATAAAACTTTTGCGCAATTAGATGATGATGATTTCCATTATCGTCCCAATGATGAATCCAACAGTATTGCGATCATCATCCGCCATATGGCAGGAAATATGCTCAGTCGCTGGACCAGGTTTCTTACGGAAGATGGTGAAAAAGAATGGAGGCAAAGAGATGATGAGTTTGGCGTCTGTTCATATAATAAACAACAACTGCTGGATTCATGGGAAAAGGGATGGGATTGCTTTTTGAATGCGTTGCAATCCTTGGATGAAAATGATCTTTTAAAGACTATTTATATCCGCAGAGAAGCTCTCCCTGTGATAGATGCCATCAACCGCCAATTGGCGCATTATCCTTATCATATAGGACAGATCATTTACCTGGGCAAGATCATCAGGGACCATGACTGGAAAAACCTATCCATTCCCAAAAACCAATCCCAGAACTATAACACGTCCGATGCTGTAAAAGATCCCGCCAAAAAATTCAGGTAATGGATCTGCCCCTGTAGGTCTCAAATACCAGCCCCGATATTCAAAATTTTTGTTAAGAAGTAAAAGTAAAAATGATGAACCGCGTTTCCCGTTAAGAAATTTGGGTAGTATTAAGTTTTCGATTTTTGAACCACATAGGCACATAGATACATAGAAATATGCACAACTTGTCCCGCCAAAGGCATGGATAGAACCTTATGTGAACCCTATGTTTCCTATGTGCCTATGTGGTTCATAACTGGACATTACAGAAATTTGGGCCATTTGGAAATTAAAACTTCCTCCTAAAAGCTCCGGGAACACATAGGCTGATTTTTATTCCCGTTATTTAAATCGTGGTGCCCGTCATAATCCTGTTTGCCAGAAGGCAACTGGCGGGAAACCTTGGTACTGAATTTGCCCAAAGGAGACGAGTTGCCTACTTTTACACCTAAATTGCTGAGCCTGAAGAGATTTAAAAAAATAGTGCTGTGGTTCTTCCTTTCGTTGTTATTCCTCATAATAGCAGCGTATATTTTTATTCAAACTCCTTTCGGCCAAAATTGGATCGCCTCGCAGGTCACTAAACGTCTTTCCCGGGATCTCCATACCCGTATCAGCATCAGGCATGTTGATTTTTCTTTATTCAACAAAATGCACCTGCAGGATGTGATGGTGGAGGACCGCCAGGGGGATACAATATTATATGCAGGAGAGGTCCTGATAAGAATAACAGACTGGTTCTTTTTTAAAAAGGAGGCTGATTTGAAATACATTGGGTTGGAAAACGCTGTCATAAAACTCCAACGAACCGATTCGGTATGGCGGCATCAATTCATTGCTGATTATTTCTCTTCCCCGTCCCCACCCACCGGAAATAAAAAGAATTCAGGCATTCAGTTCACCCTGAAACAGGTTGAACTGAAAAATGTGAAATTTATAAAAAAAGATGCCTGGGCCGGGGAGGATATGACGGCTTATATAGGTGCCCTGGATATGGACGCGAATGATCTCCACTTATCAGGCAAAATATTTAATGTCAATTCCATTCGTATCACTGATCCTGTTTTTGTATTGCACAATTATGACCCCGGAAGGCCATTTGATGATACTTCTTCAACTCCCTCCTGGAACGAGGAGAAAAACATCTTTCATGTGACGGATATTAAGATTATAAATGGCAGCTTAACGTCGGACAAGCAAAAAGACAGGGAACCCTATCCTTATTTCGATGGGGAGTATGTTTTGTTTACAAATATAAATGCCGATTTAAGCAATACCGGTCTTACCGGCGACACTCTTTATTCGACAGTAAAAGTATCAGCGAAAGAAAGAAGCGGGCTTGAAGTGAAAAGCATTTCGACCGATGTAAAACTGAGTCCGAAGAATATGGTTTTTTCCAATCTCGACCTGGCAACGAACAAGAGTCATATCCGTAATTTATTTACGATGTCGTATGAGGATCTCGGTGATATGGGCGATTTTATTCATAAAGTAAAAATGACCGCCAATTTTGAAGACTCCTGGGTAGACAGTGATGACCTTGCGTTTTTTGAGCCTTCCCTGAAGTCATGGAAAAAAAAGATCAGCATCAAAGGAAAAGTAAAAGGAACAGTAGATGATATTTCGGGTAAAGAAATGATCGTTCAGGCCGGGAATAATACCTTAATAAATGGTGATATCACCCTTACCGGGCTACCTGAAATCAATAAAACCTTTATTGATTTTAAGGCTAATGAATTCCAGACAGCCTATAGTGATATAGCTACGATCATTCCGGCCATTCGAAAAGTAACAAGCCCCGATCTCCGGAAAATAAGCTATTTGAATTTCAAAGGAAATTTTACCGGTTTTGTACGTGATTTTGTAACCTTTGGCACTATCCGGACAAACCTGGGAACCGTTAAAACTGACCTGAATATGAAGTTTCCACAGGGCCAGGAACCCGTTTATTCGGGTATGATCGCAACAGATGATTTTCGCCTGGGAGAACTTTTAGATAATAATGATATCGGGTCCATTGCTGTGAATGGTACGGTAAAAGGCAGGGGCTTTAGTGACCGGACCCGTAATACATTAATTGATGCAACCATTGGCTTTGCGGATTATAAAAAGTACCGGTATAAAAACATTACCGTAAAAGGGCAGTTTGATAAAAAAATGTTTAATGGCCTGGCTACGATCCGTGATGAAAATGCGGACCTTGACCTGAATGGGATCATTGACTTCAACAACGACCCACCCCGTTTCAACCTGCGGGCCGATGTGGTAAAAACAAATCTAAAAAACCTGCACCTGACCAATGACAGCCTTGAATTCAAAGGCAAACTCAATTTTGCTTTTACCAGCAGTTCTCTTGAGAATTTTTTAGGTGAAGCAAGAATAACCGGTGCGGAACTAATAAAAGATGGTCACCGGCTTCCTTTTGATTCACTGATCGTTTCCTCCGCTTATATCAATAATGTAAAAACATTGAGCGCTGTTTCAAATGAATTCACCGCCAAAATTGACGGGGACTTTAGCCTGAAGGAACTTCCTGATGCCTTTACCTTTTTCCTCAATAAATACTACCCTGCCTATATAAACCCGCCCAATCATTATCCCAAAAA
>JADGPW010000081.1 GCA_017882265.1 Chitinophagaceae bacterium
GATCAATGGCCGTTTCAATTCTTCCATTATCATAAAATATGTGGAAATGGATGTGGCCACATTTAACCATTACAATCCCAACTTTGATAACGAGATTGCCATCAACGGAAAATATGAATTGCGTTTACCCACCGCCAAGATGAATATTTTTGTTTCTAAAAGATACGAGATCCTGAATGAGAGTATCGGTTTATTATTGAAGCAGACCACGGCAGGGAGATAAAAACTAAAAGTGAACCTGCCTGCCGGCAGGCAGGTAGATAATAGTGTCCTCAGTTGAAAAGACCTTACAGATTTGAGATGGTATCAAAGATGTAAGGTCTTTTCGAATTTGAGAACTATTCACTATTATCTTTTATCTCATCACTTTTTTCTTCCAATACTTTCTTTATCGCCCCTGATTTCAACAAACACTCATCCCATTCCTTTTCCGGATCACTATAGAAGGTAATGCCGGAACCGGCCTGGAATGAAAGATATTTCGTGGCGGCATTATACAGGATGCTCCGGATCACTACATTAAAATCAAAGTCGCCACCAGGGGATATATAGCCAACCGCTCCTGAAAAGAGTCCACGCTTTGTTCGTTCATACTTTTCTATCAATTCCATCACCCTTTTTTTGGGCGCACCCGTCATGGATCCCATGGGAAAGGTGGCTTTGATGATATCATAAAAAGATTTTGTACCGTCTAATTCACCGCTAACCGTGGAGATCATCTGGTGAACCTGCGGAAAACTGTAAATCCCATATAGTTCATCTACTTGCACGGTCCCTTTTTTGCAAACTCTCGCCAGGTCATTCCTCACCAGGTCCACGACCATCACATTCTCTGAACGGTCTTTAGCACTGTGTTGCAGCTCTTCCTTATGATGTTTATCTTTTTCTTCATTATTCAATACCCGTTTCGAGGTCCCTTTAATGGGTTGTGACAGGATATGGGTTCCTTGTTTTTTTAAGAACCGTTCAGGGCTGGCACTGATCAGCCATTGATCATGTACTCTGTATAAGGCAGAAAACGGATTGGGGGAAACAGTGCTAAGTCTTTTATAAATAATAACAGGATCAATATCAGCATCGTCAGCAAAAAACTCCTGGCAAAAATTTATTTCGTAACAGTCGCCCCGGAGAATACGTTGCTGTAATTGCTGAATAACAGTTATGTATTCGTCCCTGGAGAACCGTTGCCTGATATTTGTTACGGGTGTATGCAAAGACCGGGAAAACGACTTACCAATGGCCTGGAAAATTTCCCCGGCATCATCCCCTTCTATCGTCATTTCACGCGTAGTTAACCGGATAATAATTTCGGGCTCAAAGAAAAAAAGTTCGGGGAATTGAACTCCGTCAGGGTGACCGGAGGAAAGTTGTTCGATCTCGTTCTTAAGATCATAACCGAGGTGGCCGAAAAGCCAGCTATCTTTTTCATCCATGAAGATCTTCAAATTGTCAAGCGCCCGACCGGTTCCTGATTTGAGTTGCCGTTTTACTCCGGCTCCCAACAGGCATTCCATAGAATGGGGTTCAATCTGGTATTGATGGTTGTCTAAAAAACAAAACGTGTCGAACCTTTGTACCCAGTTCAACACGTTTTGTTTGGTTTGCTGAAAATCAGATATACTAAATGTGCAGGTGGTTTTGGACTTTTGGCTCAAAATATTTATTAGCCCCTTTGCGCCGACGCTAAGCTTAAGCGCCGTTAGGGGTTGGGGTTAATAATCGTCTTCTTCCTCTTCATCAAAATTACTTTCATTGAACATATCCTTAAATTCGTCATCGATCTTAAAATCCTCCTCTTCTTCGAGTGCTTTTTTGCCCCCAATGGCTTTCTTGCCTTTTGACTTGGGTACATCAAACTCTTCAAAGTCGGGATCCCATTCTTCTTCTTCTTCCGGCTTTTCCCATTCATCCGGTTCGTCATCAACAATATCGTCATCATCGTCGTCTGCCTTGGGTTTTTTGGAAGCAGCACCCGTTTTCCCGCCCTTTTTGGCAGCGGGAGTGGTCAGCTCTTTATCATCATCGGGTTCGTCATCCTCCTCCTCTTCCTCCAATTGTTTTTTAGGCTTAGAAGAAATTTTCTTACCCGACTCTTTACCGGATACTTTATCGGATTTTCCGGTGGATTTTTTTTCCTTATCAGGTTTTGACGTCATACGCTAACGGGATTGGTACTGTAAATTTCAGCGAAGTTTTGAATTCGCCAAATTTTTAAAATGTTTTTTTTGATTATTAACTTTCCCGGCTATTTAACCTGTACGATCTGTTCCCGCCCGGGGCCATTTGATATAAATTCAATGTTTACACCCAGGTATTGATTGATAAAGTTAACATATGTCTTCATCGTTTCAGGCAAATCGGCATATAATTTCGCTGCACTGGTTTCCATATTCCAACCGGCAAAGCTCTCATAAACGGGTTCAGGCTTTTGCCTGTCCATCTGGAAGGGAATTTCCCTGGTTTCTTCGCCATTTACTTTATAAGCTGTACAAACCTGTAATTCCTTAAACGTATCCAGTACATCTGCTTTCGTCATTACTATTTTCGTGACTCCATTGATCATACAGGCAAACTGCAGGGCTACCAAGTCGATCCAGCCGCAACGACGCGGTCGGCCGGTAGTAGCCCCAAACTCATTCCCGGTCTTTCTCAATGCCTCCCCGATCTCGTTGTCAAGTTCGGTGGGGAAAGGTCCGCTGCCTACCCGTGTACAATAAGCTTTGGAAATCCCTATTACATCCCTGATCTGCTGTGGCGCTACCCCCAATCCGCTGCAAACCCCTGCAGAAATAGTACTGGAAGAAGTAACATAGGGAAAAGTCCCGAAGTCAATATCCAGCATACTGCCCTGCGCCCCTTCCGCCAATACCTTTTTACCTGCTTTTATATGATTATTGATAAAATATTCTCCATTTACAATATTTAATGTTTTCAAAAACTCCAGTGTTTCAAAGAATTCTTCTTCCCAGGCTGTAATATCCTCCTGGAAATTAAAATTATCAAGCAGGCGCTGGTGTTTTAAACGAAGTTTGATATAGGCACTGGTGAAATTCTTGTCCAGCAGGTCCCCAACCCTTAAACCATTCCGACCCGTCTTATCCATATAGGTTGGACCGATCCCTTTCAGCGTAGAACCGATCTTCTGATTACCCTTTGATAATTCAGCGGCCTTATCCAATGCCCTGTGTGTAGGAAGAATAAGGTGAGTGCGTTCAGCTATAAAAAGGTTTTTCCGTATGTCAATGCCAAAGGAAGCCACCGTATCACATTCTCTTTTCAGTGTTATGGGATCCAAGACCACGCCATTACCGATCAGGTTGATCGTATCGGTGTGAAATACACCGGATGGGATCTGGTGCAGGACTACTTTTTTGTCATTTACATAGAGTGTATGCCCGGCGTTGGGTCCGCCCTGGAAACGGGCGATCAGGTCATAATCCTTTGCAAAAAAATCAACGATCTTTCCTTTCCCTTCATCACCCCACTGAAGGCCGAGAATAACATCTACCATTTGATTAGATAAAAGTGAATAGTGAAAAGATAATAGTGTATTAAAACACGAAAATACTGTTTCGGCCTGAAGACACTATTATCTATTATCTTTTATCTATTATCTCGAATGTCGGGATCACCGTATCAATGTCACTGTCCCTTTTTTAGTGATCACCAGGTTATCCTTCGTAATACCCTGGATCATCCATACATAGACTCCGCTTGGCTGTTCCCTGCCTCCGAATTTGCCATCCCAGCCATCATTTAATGTGCTGGTGGAAAACATCATTTGTCCCCAGCGGTTAAATACTTTAAAATAAACATAGCTCTTGATCCCCACCGGGAACGGGGTGAATTTATCATTCTTTCCATCCCCGTTTGGCGTAAACCCTGTTGGCATATAAATATCGGGACCTTTATATACCCGTACCCGCACGTATCCTTCCC
>JADGPW010000082.1 GCA_017882265.1 Chitinophagaceae bacterium
GGGGGTTGACTGACATTTATTATTAGCATCAGTTTCAGGTTTATAAGTTATCAATACCTTACCAAATGAACAAAAAAACGGTATTGAGAATCAGGTTTACTTACTATTTAAAAAAACTATCTTTATAGCAGAATAATACAACAGCCTATATTCACATTAAATCAGTAACATGAAAAAATCATTTTTTGCAATTTTAGCGGTGACGGTAATGTCAACTGCTTTCATTTTTGCAAGTAGTGTAAAGCATCCAAAGCATCATGCTAAAGTATGCCCTAAAGGATGCACTGAAACCAGGGACTGCCATAAGACAGCAAAATGTCCCAATAAACCGGGATGCATTTGCCATTAGGAAAATATTGAACTAAATAGTAAAGCCGCCCTTTTATTGGGGTGGCTTTTTTATGTTCACTCCTCACTTAACCTTCAATTTCTGAGTTATATGATACCTTATCCATACCGGCTATGTTTTGGTTGCCATTGTACACCTGTATTTTCTTTCCATTAGCCATTTACATTTTAACATTCGGCATTATTCCAGGTTATTATCTCATATAAAGGGCTCAAACCTTTGAGAAGTTGAAAATCCAATGAATTCAAGTTTTGACGTGGTCAGGCAATACAATAGCCAGTTGGGGGCAACCCCAAATTGAGATTTTGAGAATTCATAATTTACGTTGCTTTACTTTCCCCATTTGAAGATTCATTATGGGCTTTGAAATTAAGGTTAATTAATAGTTACGATATTATTAAGATTGAGTTATGTCAGCTTCTGCGCATTATTTGAATCCGTTAGCATAATAGATTCGCATTCCAAACTGATTTGCATATGCAATCTTATTTTACCTTTTTCAGAAGCTTTCTGGTTGTAATATTTCTTTTTGTTTCTTTTTCCTTATATGCTGGTATTATCCGCGGCAAGGTTACGGATTCCAAAACCGGGGAACCGCTTGTTGGCGCAGTCGTTGTACTGGAAGGACAGGGCCACACATGGCATGCGATTGTCCAACTGGACGGCTCTTATAGTTTTAAAAATATTCCCGCAGGTTCTTACTCGCTGAAAACAACCATTGTTGAATATGCTGAGGCGCCGGTTATCAATACTGAGTTAAAGGAAACATCAGAGCAAAAAATTGTCAATTTTTCAATGGAAGCTAAAACCGCTGACCTGGCATCGGTCAATATAGCAACAAGCGGTAAAAGTTCAGATGCCGGGGTGAGGGGTCTTGAAAAAAACGCTTCCACCTTACAGAATATATTATCAGAAAAAACAATCCAGTTACTGCCGGATGTAACAGTGGCCAATGCGCTGCAAAGAGTTTCAGGGGTAGCTATTCAACGCAGTACCAGTGGGGAGGGTCGCTATGCGATCATTCGCGGAATGGATGAAAGATATAATAATACGCTTGTTAACGGGGTTAAGATACCCAGCCCGGATTCAAAATACCGATATGTTCCCATGGACCTTTTCCCTTCTGAAATGCTGGAAAGGCTGGAGGTGATCAAATCTCTTATCCCTTCGATGGAAGCCGATGCTGTGGGCGGCACTATGAACCTTGTCATGAAAAACGCGCCTTTGCGCATGCTTTTTTCTGCTAATGCCAGTATGGGCTTATCAACTTTATTTTCTTCCAGCCGTCCGTTTTCTGCTTTTGATCATGGAGCTGTAAATCCCAGATCTCCGGCAGAGATTAACGGGAACAGTTATATGGCTACCCAGGCAGATTTTTCAAGAGGCAACCTTAATCTTAATTCTAAAAACCTGCCACTCAATACAACAGCGGGACTTACTATCGGCGACCGCTGGATACACAAAAAATTAGGCGCGATACTTTCCCTGTCTTACCAGAATATTTTTAGAGGATCCAATTCTGATTTCCTTGTTCCGAATGCACAGCCCCAGGTAGTGAACAATAAGGATAACCAGTTTGTTATCAGTGATCTTTATACAAGGCATTATTCTACCCAGACAGTTAGATTTGGCCTGCACAATAAGATTGACTATACATTGGCGCCGGGCCATACCATTTCCCTGTATAATATGTTTGTGCAGATGAATGAATTCCAGGCTAGATCAACTTATGATTCAGTATATCTAAACAAACTTTCTGATAATTTCACTCGCAGCCGCCTGCAGAAACAATCTATTTACTCTTCCACCCTGCAAGGCGATCATAAGATCCTTGATCAATTCCATATCAATTGGATTGGTGTATATGCTAATGCAAAAAGCAAGGTCCCCGATATGGCTGAATATGATTATCAGAGTGCTACTACGCCGGGTAAATATATCGTTCAGAAGATGTCACGCATCTGGCAGGCCAATACAGACCGTGACCTGGCCGGTTATCTTAACCTGGTATTTACGCCGCATCTTTCATCGCTAAAACCAGAGTTGAGTTTAGGGGGAATGTACCGGCACAAAACCAGGAACAATTATTATAACGATTATTCTTTAAGTCCAACACTCACCGGGGGTTTGCCTCAAACCTGGACCGATATTAATTCAGCGCAATATCAGTTTAGTCCAGCCAGCCTGGGCACCGGCGATGTGACAACGACCAATCCTAATACATATACATCTTATGAAAATGTCAGCGCGGGTTATCTGCAGTTTAAATTTATGGGAAATGCTGATCTCCAGGTATTGGGAGGAGCAAGGGTGGAGCATACCCTGCAGGGTTTTAATACCGTCATGCCAAAATCATATACCGGCAGATCCGGCACGGTAAGCTATACCGACATGCTGCCTTCCCTTAACTTAAAATATGCACTTACAGATAAACAAAATCTGAGAGCCTCTTATTTCAGGTCTATTGTCCGCCCTGATTTCTACGAGATAATACCCACGCAGGTTGTGGGAGAGCTTTTCGATATCAAGGGAAATGACAGTTTAAAACATTCCATCGCGGACAATTTCGATCTTCGCTATGAATTTTTCCCAAGTGGCGCTGATCAGTTTTTAATAGGGGCATTTTATAAGATCATTCAAAACCCCATCGAGTACGCTGTGGTGCGCAATGGAGGGCCTAGCGCACAGTTCCTGATGCCGGAAAATTTTGGAAATGCGCATAATTATGGGATCGAAGCCGTCATCACCAAGTATAAAGGCATGTTTGGCATATCAGCTAACTATACCTATACTAAAAGCCGGATCACAACTACCAAGCAATATTTTTACAGAGATCCAGTTTTAGGTATTACTTCAAAAATCGTTCAGCAGACAAGGCCGATGCAAGGACAAGCCGATCATATCGGGAACCTGTCGCTATTGTATAAGAATCCCAAAATCGGGTTGGATATGCAACTGGCATTTGTCTACACAGGAAAAAGGCTTAGCCAGGTATCTCCCTATTATTCCCTTGATTATTATCAATTGGGACAAGGCATATTGGACTTTTCTTTTGAAAAAAGAATTGGTCACCGCTTCTCTGTATATGGTAAGCTGAATAACCTGACCAATGCTCCATCAAAAACTGTGATCTTCCAGGCTCCCGATCCCGGTTCTAAATTCCCCGATCAGCAATACGCTACCAGGACTGTAGTAGGAAAAGATATTTATCAATTGACCATTCTTACAGGTCTTCGTTTCAAATTATAAATTCAAAACCCGGCTTTTATGCGCATGTATCGTATAGCACTTGTTTCCACTATCCTGATCGCTTCCTGCAAAAAGTGGTCAACCGAAAAACTAAATCTTGCCACTGCGGATGTCCCGGTAGCCACACCAATCAGTGACGCGGCCCCACTTTGCGGTTCCATTAAGGGAACCATGTTGGCGGGTAAAACGTATATCGTTGGATGCGATGTTACTATAAATGCAGGTGATACGCTCACGATACAACCAGGTGTTCATATCAATGTAAAAAACAAGGCCGGTATTTTTGTAAAAGGATCATTGGTTAGCCTTGGTACAAAAGCACAACAGGTCTTTATTACGGTGGACAGCCTGCGTGCTTTAAAAAACGACGCGCCAAACCAGGACCCTTCCCATGACCCAGCTTTCTCAGGTGGATGGGCAGGCCTTTATTGTGCATCAACCTGTCCGATGTTGATTTTAAAATGGACACATGTGGAATATGGTGGCTCGGGACTATCGATCGCGCAGGGATCAATTGTAAATCAAAGTTCAGGGACTGCGTTTTCTATATTGTTTCAAAACCCTAACGGCATCTATGTAATGGAAGACTCATGGCTTTATGGAGGAGTGGATGATCCAATACGTATTTCGAACGGCAAGATCTGTATTATGCGCTGCACTTTTGAAAAGGCAGGAATAAAAGGAGGAGATTGCCTGAATACAAAAGGGGGAACGGTTGGAGATATGGCCTATAATCTTTTTGTGGGTATCGCTACTAACGGGCAGAAAGCTTCTAATAAGGGACAACCGGTGGGCGCTTCACAAACCAATATACGGATGTGGAATAATACATTCATATCCTGTGGCTGGCGCCAGATTCAAACAGGTCGCGGTGCCAATATTAATTTCGAAGAGGGCGCCAAAGGCATGGCCTATAATAACCTGATGGTGAATTGTAAATTCGGTCTTCGTATCGTAAATAATCCGCCCGCAGATACAGCAAATATCCGCTATGGCAACAACTATGAATATGCGGATTCCCTTATCACCGCCAACCAGATCTATCCGACCAATGCCGGCCTGTCGGGCGGCTGGACCATTCCTCAGGAAACAGATATCCCCAATTACCATAGTTTTTTACCTGCTGGTTACCACTTTGGTGATACTTATGACGGAACACCGGTATTGAAAGCAAATAACCCGCTTTTTTATAATTTCCCTCTTCCTGTTCCAAACCAGGTTCCTTTATACGGAATACAAGCCGTCAATAACTATGATTTCAGGTTGCAGCCAGGATCACCGGCCATTGGAAAAGGATATACGGGTTTTACTCCACTTGCTGTTGTACCCATAAGCCCTACTTTTGGTGTAACAGAAATAACACTTCCCGGAAGTGATATTGGAGCTTTCCAGCTAAACGGTACGGGTAACCAGCATTATTAATGAGTAGAACTTTCTTTATTGGTTGTGGGTTGCTGATCGCCGTTTTTGCGAAGGGACAACAAAAAGATATACGTATTGTTTTCACCTCTGATCCTCATTTCGGATTAAAAAAGGCACATTTCAGAAATTCACCGGATAGCGTAACAAGCGAACAGGTGAACGAGGCCATGTCGACATCTATCCGCGCCCTTGGTAAGATCAACTATATCATTGTAACAGGGGATATCGCGAATCGCGAAGAAATACCGTTGCAATCCGCATCGGTTTCCTGGAAACAATTTATGGGGGTTTTCGGGCCACTTCATATTCCTTTGCTGCTCCTCCCGGGCAACCACGATATTTCAAATGCCATTGGTCATTATAAAAAAATGTTTCCTGAAAGAGACGCCTCTGTCCTGGTCGGAATTTACAACCTGATGGAGCATCCCCGTCATCTCCGGGATACCTCACAGTTTAAATATGTTCCTACGGAATTTAATTATTCCCGTAATATCGGTGGTATTCATTTTGAATTTATCAATATGTGGCCAGATTCGGCGAACCGGGCCTGGATGGAAAAAGACCTGACAAAAATAAGTCCCCGTACACCTGTACTGGTATTCGCACATGATCCGCCGGAAGGAGATCCCAAACATTTTACCGATCCGGCGGGAAAAAAAATCAATGCGCAGGATAAATTTGAATACCTGCTTACCCAGTTTTACAATACTGGCTATGAACGCGAGTGGGATTTGTTCTTAAGAAAACACTATAATATCAAAGGCTATTTTCATGGTCATTCAAACTACCAGGAATTCTACACTTACACCGGCGTTGATGGCGATCTTTCGTTACCCTGTGACCGGGTAGATTCTCCAATGAAGGGCAAGCTTTCATCAAAAGATGAAAAGTTGTTGTCATTCCAGGAAATCATCATACATCCTGCTAAGCATCAATTAGAAATAAAGGAATGCCTGTGGAATACAGGGGAAAAAATAAAGTGGGGCGCGACCAATATTATGCAATTTTAATAGGATTAGTACTGTTCTCAAATTTTTGGTAGTGGGCAGTTTTGAAAAAATAGCACGCAGAGATCGCGGAGTACGCAGAGAATCTATTTGAGGATCAAACCTCTGCGTGCTCTGTCCCGCAATATGCGTGATGTTATTCAAATTGACCCCCTACCCAAATTTTTGGGGTTCATATAATATATCGTAATATTGCGATTGATGGGCGCTACTAAAACTGAGATATTTACGGAAAAGCAAAACAAGCTGGCCACGATGCTAAAAGCCCTCGGCCATCCTGCCCGTATTGCTATCATCCAGCAATTATTAAAAACGAATACCTGTATCTGTGGCGACCTGGTGGAGGACTTGGGCCTTGCCCAGGCTACTATTTCACAGCACCTGAAAGAATTGAAAAATGCAGGGCTGATCAGGGGAACCATTGAAGGCACAAGTGTTTGTTACTGTATTAATGAAAAAACCTGGAAACAATATAAAAAGGAAATGGAATCCTTTTTTATCCCTTATGTGAACAAGGATAATTGTTGTTGATTTTTTTTGACCTCATTCATCGTAATATTACAATTAATGATATGAACGCAACCCAATACACCCCGGCGCCTGAAAAAAAGAAGCTGAGCTTTTTAGATCGCTTTCTGACCTTGTGGATCTTCTTAGCCATGGCGGTTGGGGTAGGGATTGGCTATTTTTTCCCCGGCTCATCCACCTTCATCAATTCATTTTCCTCCGGCACCACCAATATCCCGATAGCGGTTGGATTGATCCTGATGATGTACCCGCCCTTCACCAAAGTAAAGTATGATAAACTGAAGGAAGTATTCAAAAACACCAGGGTGTTGGGGGCTTCCTTATTACTCAATTGGGTCATTGGTCCCATTCTCATGTTCTTACTGGCCATTGTATTTTTACATGGTTATCCCGAATACATGATAGGATTGATCCTCATTGGTCTTGCCCGTTGCATTGCCATGGTGATCGTCTGGAATGAACTGGCTGGGGGCAGCCGGGAATATGCGGCAGGATTGGTGGCATTGAACAGCATCTTCCAGGTGCTTTTATATAGTGTGTATGCCTATGTTTTTGTTACCCTGCTTCCGCCCCTGTTTGGCATTTCAGGTTCGGTTGTGAATATCAGCATCGGGCAGATTGCCAGGAGCGTAGCCATTTACCTGGGTATCCCTTTTGTAGCTGGTTTTCTTACAAGATATTATTTACTCAAAATGAAAGGAAAAGAGTGGTACGAGTCAACTTTCATTCCTTTTGTTTCGCCCATTACACTTATTGCACTGCTATTTACCATCGTGATCATGTTTAGTTTGAAAGGGAAACTGATCGTACAGATACCGTTTGATGTGGTAAGGATCGCTCTACCCCTGGTGATCTACTTTGCCATCATGTTCGTCGTGAGCTTTTTGATTGGTAAAAAACTCGGAGCCGATTATGCTACCAATGCGTCTATCGCTTTCACGGCAGCGGGAAACAATTTTGAATTAGCTATAGCCGTAGCTATCGGAGTATTTGGTATCAATAGCGGCCAGGCTTTTGCAGGTGTCATTGGTCCCCTGGTAGAAGTTCCCGCCTTGATTGCATTGGTGAATGTGGCGTTCTGGCTTCGCAAAAAATATTATACAAAACCGCTCACCACTTAAATAGAGCGCCATGAGAATTGCTTTATTTTCCGATATCCATGCCAATCTTCCTGCACTGGAAGCGGCATTAAACGATATGGATGCAAAAAAACCCGATGCTGTTTATTGTTTAGGCGACCTGGTAGGATATAATACCTGGCCAAACGAAGTGATCAATATGATCAGGGACAGGGGGATTCCCACCATTGCAGGCAATTACGACTATGGTATTGGGCGAACCAGCGATGATTGCGGCTGTGCTTATAAAACCGATCATGAAAAAGAATTGGGGAAAGTCTCCATCTCCTTCACGAATTCAATTGTGAAAGACGAAGAAAGAAGTTATTTAAGGACATTACCTGCTCATATTAAAGTAGAATTCCAGTTGAATAATGATAAACTCAATCTCCTGTTAGTTCATGGAAGCCCAAGAAAAATAAATGAATACCTGTTTGAAGACAGGGAAGAAAAAAGCCTATGGCGTATTATGGAGCAGGCCGATGCCGATATGATGTGTTTTGGTCATACACATAAACCTTACCACCGTATACTTCCATCTCAGCCTGGCGATGATCAACATTACCGCCATGCCATCAATATCGGTTCGGTAGGCAAACCAAAAGACGGCGATCCCCGGGGTTGTTATGTCCTGCTTAGTTTGGACGATACAAGTTCTGTGCTCTTACCCCAAAGTATAAAAGTGGAATTTATCCGTTTTGAATATGATATAGAAAAAGCAGCCAAAGCGGTAGAAGACAGTCCGCTGCCGGATGAATATGCTGAGATGCTGAGGAAGGGGAATTGAGGAGGAAAAGTTGGTAGTTAACCTGCTTGGGCTCCGTAGCCAACGTCTTTCGGCAAAGGAAATTGGTAGGCTGGTAAACAATAGTTTCTTCTGACCGGGTGGTATTTTATTAACCATTCTTAATTTACATTCCTTTATAAATCAGGGGATAAGAAGACCAAAACCCAGTATTATTAATTTAAATCAAAATAGACCTTCCTCTCCCGGAAGGTTTTTTCATTATAGTTTTCTTCCCAATCAAACTACTATTTTAACTAAAAGAGACCCTAACTCAGTTCAAATTTTTCTTAAACTAGTGTCTATTTTCTTCGAAAATAATTTGTAAATTTGTTGATCATTCTTTGGTATTTCTTCGGCTTGATAAACGTAAGAACTGGGTAAATACCGGAGAAGTACCGAAGAATTTGGCATCTTATTTGAACTGAGTTTGACAGTTTTTTGGGACTTTTCCAGGATTCTTTAGATCAAAAACCGGAATTATAGGTGAAGATAAAATTTGCTAAATATTTGAAAAACAATTAATTAATGAAGTTTTATCTGAAATAAAGGTTTGGGGTAATTGTAAACTTCTTACGGATTAGCCGGGAAATTCCAAATTCCAGTTCAGGTAGGGCATAAAAACCGAATAATTAACTTTAAAACAATGAAAAATGGCAAAATTTAAGAACGGGATACTAGGTCCTTTTTCCGGAAAATGCGGAACCGTGATTGGCTCCAAATGGAAGGGAAAAGACGTAATGCGGGGTTTACCAAAGCCACGTACCAAACCATTCAGTATTGGGCAGGAAGCGCAACAAGCCAGGTTCAAGCTGGCTATGAAATTTGCCAATACGATGAAGAAAATGCTGAACCTTACTTACCGGGATTTTACCGATGAAATGCAGGGGACGAATGGAATTATATCCTATACATTGAAAAATGCAGTGTATGGCCAAAACCCCAACTTTTTTATTGATTACTCCCATGTATTGGTAGCAAGAGGTGATCTTCCAAATGTGGATACGGCTGCTGCCAGTTCGCCCGAACCCGGAAAGATCCAATTTAACTGGACCGACAATAGCGGAAGAGGAATAGCAAAAGCAAAGGATACAGCGATCCTTATTGTTTATTGCGAAGAGCAGCAACGATCCGCCTATAAAGAACCGGGCGCATTGCGTAGTGATGGGA
>JADGPW010000083.1 GCA_017882265.1 Chitinophagaceae bacterium
GCCGGGGTGGTATAATACGCTTCCTTACTTTGCCATTTCACAAAATCCTTATCGAGGTCTTCCTGCCCGATGGCTTTTAAAAGGTATTGATGTTCAAGCGTCACCGTCGCGAAATCAGGGAAATAAGAGGCGATGATATTTTTAAAACCGAATTTTTCCTGCACGCCAAGTTGATGAGCGGCTTTTAGCTCTTTGCTCCTGAACAATCTTCTTTTGCGGAATAATTCCTGCCAATACCATTTATAATATTGAAGATAACCTGCCAGGGTTTCGTCCGCGCCCTGTCCATCCAAAAGCACTTTTACATTTTCCTGTTTGGCTAAGCCATACACTTTATACTGCGCATAAGCACCGGCTGATCCAAACGGTTCTTCCTGATACCAGCAAAGTTTTTCCCAGTCTTTCAGCATTTCAGCGGGATCAATTGCTACGGTATGTTGCTCAAGAACAAATTTATCAGCGACCTGTTTGGAAAAAGCTGATTCATCTTTATCATAGCCCGGGAATATAGCCGTAAAGGATTGGAATTTGGAATTAGGGATTGGGAATTGGGCCGCCATCGCAACGACCGAGGAGCTATCGAGGCCACCGCTGAGGGAAGTGCCGATGGGGAAATCACTTCTTAACCTTCTTTGTACAGAGCGGGTAAAAAGGTGATTGAATTGTTCAATGGCCCATTTATCGGTAATGGTTTTGTTTTGGATGGCCGGGTCAATATCCCAGTATTTTTCAATGACCAGTTCATTATCATTTAATGAATAGAAAAGACGGCAGGCGGGAGGTAGCTTTTGAATATTATCGTAAAAGGTTTCTTCCGGGCGAGCAGGATTGTCCGTATAGCCGATGGTGATAAAATTGAAAAGCATTTTGCGGTTGGGCTTTTTCTCAATGCCCGCCGCCCAGAGCGCTTTCATTTCAGATGCAAAGACAAGGGTGTTATTTTCAAAATGATAGAAGAAGGGTTTTTCACCAAAACGATCCCTTGCCGCGAAGAGCTCTTTTTCTTTTTCATCCCAGATGGCAAAAGAGAACATGCCATCGAAATGATCCAGGCAGTCCTCCTGCCAGCAGTCATAAGCGGCGGCGATCACTTCGGTATCGGTTTGGGAGAGGAATGTGTATCCTTTCTTTTGTAGCTCTTCTTTCAGCTCGATATAATTATATATTTCACCGTTGTGGATGATGGTGTAGCGGGGTCCATTTATGGAGAGGGAAGGGGTGAGGTGCATGGGTTGTTGACCTGCATCGCTAAGATCAATAATGGAAAGGCGACGATGACCAAGCAAGACATTACCGGCATCATTTTGCCATAGACCTTCTCCATCCGGTCCGCGATGGGAGAGGGCGGTGGTCATTTTTTGTAAATGCTCTTTGTTATACCCTGATGGGTTGGGCTGAATAATACCGGCGATGCCACACATAGTGTAAATATCCAAATAAACTAATAGATAATAACTAATAACTAATTGTGCCCTAAATCGAAGATACTTTACAGCTTTGAGGCTTTTTCATCGCTGTAAAATTATTTCTCCTTTGAAGTAACCCGTGTTCCAGCGGAACACATCGTGGGTAGAAAAGATTCACAAAGTTGGGAAGTGTTCCAGCGGAACACGTCGTGCTTGTTTTTTAAATGGGAGTTAGCACGAGACGTTCTTATGGAACGTTTGCCGACGTCTTATTTTGATAGCTACCCATGAGATGTCCCTCCGGGACATGGTACATCGTAAGCTTAAAATATGGTAGTAGCCATTTAATCTGTGTTCCAGCGGAACACATCGTGGGTAGAAAGATTCACAAGGATAGGAAGTGTTCCAGAGGAACACATCGTGCTTGTTTTTCAAATGGCAGATAGTACGATACGTTCCTACGGAACGTTTGCCGACCTCTTATTTTGATAGCTACCCATGAGATGTCCCTCCGGGACATACTCTAGTACCCTAATTCGTCGAACAGTTCAATTGAACTTCAAGTATGGCAGAGTTATTAGATTGATTTTAATCGCTGAGGCGCGCAGGCACAGAGCCGAACATCCAAAGGATTATAAATCTCTGCGCCTCTGCGTCTCCGCGATTATAGATCTAAAAACTAATCGGCAACCTCACTTCAAAATCATCCCAGGCCATCACGAGGTTGGCGCCGGCCCTGGTTTTCTCAAAGACGATCGTCAGGTATTCAAGCTGGTTGGTGTTATGGGTCACCGGGATCACGAAACGGGCGATATCTTTTGTGGAATCGGGCTCGAGCCCCCAACTGTCAATATTGGCATTTAATACTATGGTCCATTTATCGGGTTGGGGAATACAATAGATGACATAACGCCCTTCTTTTATTTTTTTGCCCTGGATGGTTGCGTCATGATAAAGATCCAGTTCGGTGGATTCATTGGCGCCGATCCTCCAGGGTTCGCCATATTTCAAGAGATCCTGGAATAAGATACGCCCCTGTAAATGGGGGCGACTATAGATCACTCTCGCCAGGGGAGCGGTGCTGATCGTCTTGGCCATTTTCAGTTTGGGATAATCAACAGGGTAGTAACTCATGTCCATGGGCGAAATATCAAGAGGGATATTCAGATTGGCTGCGGTGTCCGGAGTTATCATTGCCAGGCTATCCGTAAGAGTGAGAATGGTTTTTTCTTCGGGTTTCTTTTTTTGGGTGGTACAGGAGATTATGAAGAGAAGGGGAATTAGGAGTAAATAGAAACGGGGGCAACTTAGGTTGAAATATGGGTCACGCAGAGAGCGCGGGGCTCGCAGAGAGCTGATAAAAGAATTTTCTCTGCGTGCGCTGCGGCCTCTGTGTGAAAACTTAAAAAATGATATTACCATATTAACAGGTTGGACTGCCCGAAATAATTTATTTAAAAAACAATAGGTAGTGCGACTTTGAGATTATCCCAGGCCATGATAAGGTTGCAACCGGTTGCTGATTTTTCAAATACCATGGATAGGGCCTCCACTATCGCGTCTGTTTTTTGTACGGGTACATCGGTTCGCAAAAGATCTTTTTTGGCATCATATTTAAATGCGCCCCATGTATCAGTTTCCTTATTGATGATGATGGTCCAGGTGTTTTCATTGACAAGAGCATATAAGGTATAACGTCCTTTGGGAACTTTATTGCCCCCGATCTTTACCTTGGTAAAAAACTCGATCTCGGTGGCTTCGTTGGCACCGAGTCTCCAGACCTCTCCATTTTTGACCAGGTCGCCGAAAATGACCCTTCCTGTTTTTTGGGGGCGGCTATATACCACTCTTGCTACCAGCGGTTCTGTTATTTTATCCTGGATCTTGAGCACAGGATAATTATTGGGGTAATAACTCATATCCATGGGCGATTTGTCCATAGGAGGAAGATTGCCCGATTGGGCAAGTAAGGAGATAAAGAATAACTGGAAGAGCGAAAGAAGGATGATTAGTTTTCTCATAAATGGTGTATTTGTGAAATTAGATTAGTTAAGTCTCACGCAGAGGGCGCGGAGCTCGCAGAGATTAATTTTCTCTGCGAGCTCCGCGTTCTTTGCGCGACAACATTTCTGGGCAACAATATTTCTGAACATCAAACTGGAATTAAATCTCGCACAGAGAAAAAAGAGTACCCAGAGATAAATTAATATCCTCTGCGAGCCCTGCGCTCTCTGCGTGACAATTTTACCGAACATCAAACTGCCCCACTTCCCAAAAGTAACTGATTTGTCTATTTAAGGTTTATCAATTATATATTGGATACAGGCTTTTTACAGTTCTTCGAATTGCTGGCGTGCAAAGGGTTTCAGATCGGCCCAGAATTGACGATAAGCGTCCTGCAAAAGTTGGTAGTGTTGTTCAAATAAACGAATAGCAGTTTCACTATCGGTCAGGTAAGCCGCGCGTCTGACCACCCCGCCCAGGCTTCTTGCTGTCCCCCCACGGGTGCTGTAATTATATAGCCAGTTATATTCCTTCATATAAGGAAACAGAAGGGCAAACCGTTCAGGGAACCATTGGACATTCTGGTCGAGCATGGTATATGCTTGTTGAGAGAAGCCAAACAGACCCTGTTCTTTAAATTCATTTTCATCCAGCGCCAGGAAATGATCAAATACCACATCTACAAGCGCCCCGCTGTATAAACGATAGGCGGGTCTGAAAACCTCTTTGGCTTCTTTCGTGGCTTCATGAGTATCTGTAAAAGTGTCGATAGCACGGTGCAGGGCGATACCTTTTTGAATACTCCCGGGATAATCAAATTTCTTTTTGCCTTTTACAAAATCACTGATCATATTACCGGTAAGGATATCGGGGTGATCGAAGGAAAGGTATGCGTGGGCGAGGTAGTTAATGGGGGTTGCTGGTTGCTGGTTTCTAGATAAACAAGAATCTAAATTAAGATTAACTTATGAAGATGTCAAGATCGTAGCGACAAGGCATGCCTTGTCTCTCGCATGCCTTGTCTCTACGACCTTACCTTGTCGCTACCGGGCATTCTTTAATAGCCAGTCACCCATCACCTGTAATGCCGCCGGAGAGAAAGTTTCTTCCAGGTCTCCGTATTCATTCACGGTGCATTTAATACAGGTTTGAAAAAGATGATTCAGCCCGGGCATTTCTTTGACAAGGTAAGCGGGCGATTTACTTTTTTTCAGGGCCGCTTCGATGGCCGGCAGGTTTTGTTTGGAAACAACCTGTATGTCTTTATCACCATTCAATGCCAGGACTTTACATTCCAGTTTTTCCAGCACGGGTTGCGGATCAAAGGATATGAAATATTTGAACCAGGGAGAGGATACGGTCCGGACTAATGAGTTGACCATATTATCACGCTGAGGGGCCTTATCCATTCCGAGCGCCGCCACCAGTTTTTTATCTGTTTTGTTTACCCAGTTATTCATGGTGGTTTTAACGGCAGCCAATGCTTCAGTCGTGTCTTTTGCATGAATGGTCTCCGTGATCATTTCTTTATATAATGGTATATAAACAGTAATGGCTTCTTCATCCGTTTTTTCAGAACGAAGAATAGCCGCGCTTTGTTCACCCATCAGGTCAATGATCTTTACGCCGGGCCCGGCCAGCAGTACAATAAAGTTGATATCTTTTCTTTTCGTGGCAACCATGGGGGCGATCATACCGCCTTCACTGTGGCCGATCAATCCCAGTTTTGTTTTATCCACTTCCGGTCTTGACAGTAAATAATCTACGCTGTTGCTGACATCATCCTCGAAATCTTTGCTGGTAGCTTCGCTGAATTTACCGGTGCTTTTACCCATACCCCTGTCATCCACTCTTAATATAATAAAACCTTTCCGGGTAAGATAGTCGGCTATCACGGCGAATGATCTATGTCCCATGATCTCTTCGTCACGGTTTTGGGCGCCGGAGCCGGTGATCATAATGGCCGCAGGAAAGGGACCTGTTCCTTCGGGGATCGTTATAGTGGCGCCATACTGCAGGGATTTATCTGCATTATTATAAATGATGTCTTCACTCTTGTAAGGAAAAGGTGGGTGAGGAGTTTGAGGACGTTTTCTTTCAGTGGGCTTGTCTACTTTTTTTAAGTTGAGTGCAGTTTCGGCGCGTTGGGTGAAAAGGCCGTCAATGGTGGAGTCAGTCATTAATTCGCCCGAATAACTGGCGCCAAGCGCCTTCATCTCAATACGAATTGTATTACCACTGATCGTTGTGGTATCGCATTTTAGTCCATAAGCAGATTGGTCAGGACTATCGGCTGATGATACCAATCCTCCTTTTCCATTTTCTTTAATATGGAAAACGATCCGGAGTTCAACACCTACATCCAGTTTTCCTTCCCAGGTACCAGTGAATTTTGTAGTGGATTGTGCAAAACTGTTGCTGGCAATAGTCAGCAGAATATTGACAGTCAATAAAAGGATTTTCTTCATAACGGAATCAATTGGTTGAATTGAGCGTTTTTTGTTTTTTATATAGAACATATGAATAGATTGCCGGAATAATTATCAACGGAATCAGAATAAGAATAAAGAACGGAATCAGAAGCTTTATCGGGATGATCAAACAAATAATTGTAATTAATAAACCACCAACAAACCAAAGTTTACCAGCCAACAGATGCGTTTTTCTCCAGTTTTCTTCATTTTCCAGTGTCCATGGCAAACGAAAGCCAGCGAAATAATTCGGTTTAATATTATGCATATAATTTCCTATGATGGCCCAAAAAAGGCCCATAATAGCAAACATATAGCGCATGTTTAAGCGGACAACTCCACTTATACCTGCATAAATAACCATAAAAGAAATAACAGCCATAAATACAACTATGGTAAATGCTAATCTCTGTAAACGATATTTATTATCTGCCGCGTGTTTTTTTGGATCAATTCGGTACACATTTGTTAAAAGAAGATATATCCCAATGCTTACAAGGATCATAATTCCCATAAAGAATAAGAATTCTTTTTTATTGCCATATTTATCAGGGTTACCATGAATGTCAAAATGTATTGCAATCTTCGAAGGCACTTTATTCCATACAATGGCTAAGTAAATAGATGGGGCAATTATAATGAGCCAGACAAGTTTTTTAAAAAAATTATTCATCTTATTTCTTTTTTGATTTGAATTGAAGGAACCATTTCATGATCTCATCCACCATCGTGGTATTAAGTGAATAATAAATAAACTGGCCGTCTTTTTCGGCGATCACAAGTTTAGCCTGTTTAAGCAGGTCGAGATGATGTGAAATGCTGGGCCCCGACATATTAAATTTTTCAACGATCTCGCCGGCGGTCATATCCCTTTCCTGCAAGAGGGCCAGTATTTCCCGCCGGGTGGGGTCATTTAATGCTTTAAACACAGTATTCATAGTCTTACGCTTCGATGATTGTATATTTAGACAAATGTCTAAATAATAACAGACATGTCAAAATAATTATTTAGTTATTGTTATGAATCCGAACGCCGGTGGGATAACCGGTTTAAAAAAATGTTCAGCGGTTAGTATTCGCCAACATCTGTTAACAGCAATTAACAGTCCTCACCATTAGTCACAATTGCCTTGCCGTCGGCTGTAACCTTCTCTACATTTGTGGCGTCACAGTAAGCAACCCCGATAATCATCGGGGGACATAAAAAAACCTAAACCTTGAAATTAAAGTATATGAAAAAGATGATTTTGACACTGGCAATCGCTGTAAGCACCCTGAGTGCTTTTGCCGGCAGCGCCTACGGTAAGCCTATGGCGGCCGCAGGGGAAGACAATGTAAGTCCTAAAGTACTGGATGCTTTTAAAACCGAATTCAACACAGCTAAAGAAGTAGAATGGACCGTGGGCAGCAATTATTACAAAGCCACGTTTACCTATAATGATAAGCATGTGTTTGCTTATTATGATACGGAAGGGGAATTGCTGGGGCTGACCCGCTATCTCAGTCCGCTTGACCTGCCCCTGGCCCTGCAAAGCAGCCTGAAAAAAACATATGCTGGTTATTGGATCAGCGATCTGTTTGAAGTAGCCAAAAA
>JADGPW010000011.1 GCA_017882265.1 Chitinophagaceae bacterium
AAAAAATCAGATCCCTTATGATCAGGGATAATCCTTATTTCAATTTCTTCTGTAGATTCTGATCAAGCGCATCCAAAAATTCTTCTGTATACAAATAATGTTCTCCATGCTTTACATTATTGCCATGGATACAAACCGCCAGATCTTTCGTCATCTTGCCTTCTTCCACTGTTTCAATGCAAACTGTTTCCAAAGCAAGGCAGAAATCAATAAGGGGCTGGTTGCCATCCAGTTTTCCGCGAAATGCCAGGCCCCGGGTCCAGGCAAAGATGCTGGCAATAGGATTCGTAGAGGTAGGTTTGCCCGCCTGGTGGTCACGGTAATGTCTTGTCACGGTGCCGTGGGCTGCTTCCGCCTCCATGGTCTTTCCATCAGGCGTTATTAATACAGAGGTCATTAGACCCAATGAACCAAAACCCTGGGCAATGGTATCACTTTGCACATCGCCATCGTAATTTTTACAGGCCCAAACAAAATTGCCATTCCATTTTAAGGCGCTGGCTACCATATCATCGATCAGCCGATGTTCGTATGTGATACCGGCCGCTTGATAAGCAGCTTTAAATTCATGTTGATAGATATCCTCAAAGATGTCTTTGAATCTTCCATCGTATTTCTTCAGGATCGTATTCTTGGTGGAAAGATACAAGGGCCATTTCTTACTCAGGGCCATATTAAAACAACTTCTCGCAAAACCTGTTATACTTTCATCGGTGTTGTACATACTCATTGCCACCCCATCCCCTTTAAAATTAAACACTTCAAAAACTCTCGGTTCAGTTCCGTCTTCGGGTGTAAAGGTCATGGTCAGTTTCCCTTTCCCTTTTATCACTGTATCAGTGGCCCGGTATTGGTCACCAAATGCATGCCGGCCAATAATGATCGGAGCTGTCCAGTTAGTAACCAGCCGGGGAACATTGCTGATCACTATAGGTTCCCGGAAAACCGTACCATCTAAAATATTGCGGACGGTGCCATTGGGGCTTTTCCACATCTGTTTCAGGTTGAATTCTTTCACTCTTGCTTCATCCGGGGTGATCGTAGCGCATTTGATCCCCACTCCATATTCTTTAATGGCATTGGCGGCATCAATGGTTACCTGGTCATTGGTTTGATCACGGTATTCAATTCCCAGGTCAAAATATTTTATATCCACGGAAATGTAAGGAAGGATAAGTTTATCCTTGATAAACTTCCAGATGATCCGGGTCATCTCATCACCATCCAGTTCTACTACAGGGTTTGTAACAATGATCTTTTGTGGCATACTTTTTATTTAAAAGGACTGTCTTCCGGGCAAATTCATTTTGTTGAGACAATTATAATCGCTGAGACAGAAAGACGCTGAGGAAGAAATCAATTTCGCACTTATCTCTGCGCCTTTGCGACTCTACGGTTATATTTTCATTGGCTTGCCAGGAGACAGGGCTGCAAAACTAAGGGATTATGATGAGCCTGTTTTACCCTTTAGTAATTTCATTAAGTGGGAAATGATCCTTTTATTGTCAGAGAACAAATTTCAATCCATTAATAACAGAGCCGGGAGTGATTTTGGGTGAATAAGATAGATCTAAAATAAAATGAACTTTTTTGATTGATTTGAATCAATTCTATCGTAACTTTTAAGGGTAAATATTAGTATGGAGACTACAAAGACTTTTCTGGAATATCTCCGCAAATTCATTGATCTTACCGATAATGAATATACCAAAATCCTGCTACCGGTGATCAAGATCCGGCGATATGCTAAAAAGGAAATATTGACAAGGGCAGGAGAAATAGAAGATCATTTCAATTTTATTATCAAAGGTCTTGCCCGAAAGTATTACAAGAAAGGACCACATGAGATCAATACCCAGATATCTTTCGAGGGTCATCTTATTCTCAGCCAGGAATCCTTTCACTCCCGCCTGCCATCTGAATATTTTGTAGAAGCGATCGAGCCCCTCACTGTGGTTTCCATCACACATGATGACCTGGAAAGGGTATATGCATCATCTCACCGGATGGAACACCTGGCCCGCTTGCTGATCACACATGCGATGGTCATTAAAGATAACTGGCAGATGCAATTGGTAAAAATGACACCCCGTGAACGCTTTTTGAAGTTTGTGACCCGGAATCCTGAACTAATGCAACGGGTACCGCAAAAATACCTGGCTTCCTACCTTAATATAAAACCTGAAACATTCAGCCGGTTCAAACATTTGATTCGGACTCATGGGAGGCTTGTTCAGTAAGTCAACCCATTCTGCTGTCACTTCGCACCTTGTCATCCGAACTGCTACCTCCCCGCACCTTGTCATCCCGCGGTTCATTTTCCCGACCTTGTCATCCCGTTCTGGTTTAAGAAATCTTTCTACTATTAGAATCGAGGGATCTACCCTTCGGTCTTTGTTCGAAGGGTAGATCCCTCGACTCTGAACGTCGAGAGATTCATTAAAGCAGTGCGGGATGACAAGGTGCGGGGAGGAAGCAGATCGGAATGACAAGGACAAATGTTTTTTACAGAATTAAAAGAAATCATGGTGTAATATGACTCTTTTGACTTTTATGACGCCCATAATTTTTTTAAACATGAACTACAAGTACCGGTATGCTTAATTCATGCCTGACTGAATTGATCGTTTGTCCGTAAAACCAATCTTTAATACCCGAATGCCCGTGTGCGCCGATCACAAGCATATCGGCCTGTGTTTCTTTCGAGATACGGACGATCTCCCTGGAACGCCGGTTAAATCCAAGGACGCCAATTGCCTCGTGTCCCATTTGTTTTAGCCGCTGTGTGTAAAAATCAATATGCTCCTGGTCGGTTCTTGTTTCGAGATCATCACTTTCTTTTTCCAGGAGTCTTGCCGGAACACTTTCCACGATGTGGATCAACACAAATGAACTGTTTTTATTGGCTTGCCCGATTGCGTAAGACAATAATTTCTCATCTTTTTCGCTGAATTCAAGTGCTACGGCAATTTTATTATATAACGGCACAGCTATTTCTTTTAACCCGCTTGCTTCCGGATGGAATTGATCAGCCATATTGCGGCGTCTTCTGCCCATAAGGGGATAAACAACGGAAATGATAAGTAAAGCTACAAATAACAATCCGCCCAAAATGATTACAGTTTTCCAAATAAGATGACCCGGTGTGGCCAAATAACTACCGGCCTGTTCAGTTACCATTTGCATGTTTAGATAAACAAGTACGGATGTAACCAGCCATGCTACTGCTTTTATAAGTGGTTTGATGACAAAAACACCCATTGATTTTTTATCACTTACAAAAAGTATCAGCGGGATGACGGCAAATCCTAATTGCAGGCTTAGTATCACCTGGCTCAGTATCAGCAGGCTGTCGATATTTTTTTCTCCATTAACGAGAATAACGATCAGGGTGGGTATAATGGCGATCAGCCTCGTCATCAGTCTTCTTATCCAGGGATTGATGCGCAGGTGCAGATAGCCTTCCATCACAACTTGCCCAGCCAGAGTACCCGTGATGGTTGAACTTTGGCCGGCGGCGATCAGGGCAATTGCGAAAAGAGTTGGGGCCAGTTTAGTTCCCAGGAAATTGTCAAGTAACTCATGTGCCGTTTTGATTTCTGCCACATCCGTTCTGCCGGATTTAAAAAAAACAGTGGCAGCCAAAACTAATATCGCTGCATTGACAAAGAACGCAAGGTTCAACGCAATTGTGCTGTCAATGAAGTTTAATTTTAATGCCCGTTTAATTCCTTTGTAATCTCTTGTAAATTTCCTGGTCTGCACCAGTGCCGAATGCAGGTAAAGATTATGTGGCATTACAGTGGCTCCGATGATCCCGATTGCAATGTACAGCGCTTCCTTGCCAGGGATGGCTGGTACAAAGCCGGAAGCCACTTCGCGCAGGTTTGGCCCCGCCAGGACAATTTCAATAAGGAATGATAGTCCTATAATTGCCACCAATGCAATAATAAACGCTTCCATTTTACGCATACCCAAGCGTTGCAGCAGCAGGAACAGGAATGTATCCAATACAGTGATCGATACGCCCCAGATCAGCGGAAGACCGGTCAATAATTGAATTCCTATGGCCATTCCTAATACTTCTGCAAGGTCGCACGCAGCGATCGCTATTTCAGCCAGTCCATATAATGCATAATTGATATACCTGGGATAGGTCTCGCGGTTGGCTTGCGCCAGGTCCCTACCTCTTACGATCCCTAATCTTGATGATAGATTCTGCAACAATAAAGCCATTAAATTACTCATCAGTAAAACCCAGATGAGTTTATAACCGAACTTACTTCCACCGGCAATATCTGTGGCCCAGTTTCCCGGGTCCATATACCCCACGCTTACGAGGTAAGCGGGTCCAAAAAAAGATAATACTCCTCTCCAGTTGGGTCGGCGGGTGCTGGTAGTGTCTACACTTTCGTGTACCTCACTTAATGATAAACCGGGGTGGTGTTTACGAGCCATGAGAAAATATATTATATGTTCTTCTTGCCTTCTTCAACCCGGAGAGGGGTAAGCGTAGAAGTGACGAAAATATTTTTAGCTAATTGTTCACTGATGGTAAAAAGCTGGGGCTGCCGGATCTTTCCCCGGGATGCCGCACTTATTTCCATCGAGTTGTCAAAATCAAATTTCTTTTTTACCTCCAGTTTAGTACCGATGTTGATATTTTTATGTTTGAGCAGTTCCAGGATCTCACTGGACTGGTCACTCACATTGCAAACGATCGCGGTTTTGTTGAGTGAAAGCTCTGTAATGCAGATCTGCCGGCTGGAAAGTATTCTGCCGTGACGATCAGGTATGGGGTCACCATGCGGATCGAAACGGGGGAAGCCAAGGAATTCATCTAATTTATCGATGAGTTTTTTACTGCTGACATGTTCCAGCTGCTCGGCCACTTCATGTACTTCATCCCAGGTAAATTGCAATTTCTCCGACAAAAAATATTCCCAGAGCCGATGCCGGCGGATAATGCCCAGCGCCACTTTCTTTCCTTCCTGGCTCAAATGAAAACCCCGGTAGGGCCGGTAATGCAGGAGTTTTTTGGTCTTTAGTTTCTTCATCATATCGGTTACCGAGGCGGGTTTGGTGCTCAGTTCATGTGCCAGCCCGTTGGTGGTTACCGTGGTGGCTTCCCCCTGCAGGTGAAAAATAGCCTTGATATAATTCTCTTCGCTGGTAGAATAGTTCAACATGGCTAAAAATATTTTTAGACAAAACTAAAAGATTGTTACATAGTGGCAAAATTTATTATGGATAGTGGATAAAGAAAGTGGGAGATAAAAGTGAATAGATAATAGATAAAAGTGCATTACATTTGAAAAGACCCTACGGTTTTGAGAAAGTCTCAAAGTTGTGAGGTCTTTTCTGTTAAGGGCACTATTATCTTTTCACTATTATCTTTTATCTATTCACTTTTATCTATTACATTCGGGTACCCAATAATTCACCATGCCTTTTTCCAGGAATCTACTCGTTTTGTTATTAATGTGGCTTATTTTGCCGGGTTGTAAGCACACTAAAAAACTATCCCTTACGGGTGAAGAACCCGTTAAGATCTCTGACTTTATTGCTTTCTTTCATCCTTTGAAATTGCCTTTCCAGTGTAACGATAGTATATTCCTGCAAGATGATGAGGATTCCCTGCTGATCAGTTATACAGTATTCACGCAGTTTGTTCCCGATTCCGTGCTGGGTAATGTATTTGGGAAAACCGCCGAACCTGATATATACTCCATGGGCAGAGTGGATCTTCCCCAATCGGAAACTTTATTGTTTGTGAAGACCAGCGTGGATGATAAAAATGCTTTATTCCTCCTTGGCTTTGATAAAAAACAGCAATTTATGACCGCCCTGCTTGTGATTGGGCCCGGGCAGCAGCCTTCCACCCTGCAGTCAGTATCAGTTGATAAGAAATATACCATTAATAAAACAATACTTCGTAAGAATCCTGACGCCAGTATGAGTGAAGGAAAAGATGTGTATACCCTGGATAAAGCCACAAAAAAATTCATGCTTATCATGACCGACGCGCTGGATGATAAGATCACTGAACTCATTAATCCCATCGATACGTTACCCCGTAAAAACAAATTTTCAGCCGATTATGGCAATAGTAAAATGAACCTGGTTTCTATACGGGATGGTCGCCGGAATGACCGGCTCAGTTTCTTTGTTCATTTTGAAAAGAATAACGGGGTGTGCAGTGGTGAACTAAAAGGAGAAGCCATACTGCGTTCTGCCAGCATGGCAGAATACAAGATGGCCGGAGAACCTTGTTCATTGCAATTTAATTTTTCCTCATCTTCTGTTACTTTAAAGGAAGAAAGTTGCGGTTCCCACCGGGGTATGGGCTGTTTATTTGATGGAAGTTTTTCAAGGATGCAGGAAGTTAAAAAGAAGAAAAAGTAATTGCGGTAGAATTTAGCCGGGAAGGGCGGGAAGGGCGGGAAGGGCGGGAAGATGGGAAGATGAATATCGAACAGAGAACAAGGAATTCAGAATGTCGAAGTGGGTACATTCCTTATTTTCCTTTATCTTTTATACGTTCGGGAATTACTTCCTCTGTTCTTATATCTGCCTACCCCACGCCATGCGGGATTCAACTGTTCGACAATCTTCCCGTCTTCCTGCCCTTACCAGCAAAAAAACATTTAAAAATTAACCCCTATATTGCGCCCTCGTGTAAAAAGAACACAACATGAGTTTTACCCAGTTTTCCGTTCCATACCCCGTGGATGAGCGTTACGCCAAAAAAATAGCATATTTCTCGATGGAGTTTGCTACACACCAGCCGCTGAAGATCTACAGCGGAGGTCTTGGTTTCCTGGCCGGTTCCCACCTCCGCAGCGCTTACGAATTAAAACAAAATTTGGTCGGTTTAGGCATCCTGTGGAAATATGGTTATTACGACCAGGAACGTAACCAGGACCAGACCCTGGATGTGGCATGGAATGAAAAACAATTTTGTTTTTTAGAGGACACCGGTATTAAATTTCAGCTTACCGTACACGAACACCCGGTTTGGGTAAAAGTATTTTACCTGAATCCGGAAACATTCAAGACCGCCCCGCTTTTTTTATTATCCACCGATGTTCCGGAGAATGATTATGTGTCACAAACCATCACGCATCGTTTGTATGACGCGAATGTAGCCACCAAAGTGGCGCAATTTATTTTACTGGGTGTGGGCGGCGCCAAATTGATGGACCTGATCGGTTTTGATCCTGATCTTTACCACCTTAACGAAGCCCATGGTTTATCGGCTGCTTTCTATTTATATAATAAATACGATAATAATATTGAGGAAGTAAAAAAGAGGCTGGTATTTACCACGCATACACCCGAAGAAGCCGGGAATGAGAAACACGATATTTATCTCTGCCATAAGATGAGTTATTTCTGCGGACTGAGCGTGGAGGAGGTAAAGAAACTGACGGGTAATCCCGATGACCAGTTCAATCATTCACTCGCCGCCTTGCGATTCGCACATCTTGCCAATGGTGTATCCCAGCTGCATGGGAAAGTATCAAGAGCTTTATGGAGTAGATATGATAATATATGCCCGATCATTTCGATAACGAACGCTCAAAACTGGCGGTACTGGTCCGATAAGCAATTGTACCGTTTTATGGACGCCGGTGATGATTATGGTATTGATGATCGCAAAAAATATTTAAAAAGAAGAGCTTTTGATATTGTAGCTGATCAGACCGGTAAGCTTTTCAACCCGGATATATTTACAATTGTCTGGGCCAGGCGTTTTGCCGGATATAAGCGGGCCAGCCTGATCGCCAGTGATGAAAAGCGGTTTGAGGAATTACTCGGCAGTATCAAATACCCCGTTCAGATCATCTGGGCAGGCAAACCCTACCCGGTTGATCATCCGGCTATCAGTGAGTTCAACCAACTGGTACACCTAAGCAAACCCTATAAAAATGTGGCTGTCCTGATCGGGTACGAACTGGCTTTATCAAAAAGACTGAAACAGGCGGCAGATTGCTGGCTGAATAATCCCCGGGTGCCCCGGGAAGCTTCCGGTACTAGCGGGATGACGGCAGCGATGAATGGCGCCGTAAATTTTTCTACTGATGATGGCTGGATACCCGAGTTCATTAATCATGGGCATAATGGATTTGTAGTACCCAAGGCTGATTATGCAAACATGGCCGTTCATGAACAGGATGAATATGACCTGGAACAGTTATACGAGATATTAGAGAAAGAAATACTTCCATTATACTACGAGGATTATTACACCTGGCGCCAGGTGATCAAGAATGGCATGCGGGACGTGCGGTTTCAGTTTGACAGTAACCGGATGGCGGATGAGTATTATGAGTTGTTGTATAAGTGAATGGTGAAAAGTGAGTGGTGAATGTTGGATGGGACTCAAAAATAATTATTAAAGACCCCTGCTCTGGCTTGGGTCGTTTTTATCGGGTAAGGGAATAAAAATAACCTAAACTCATTAACTTTATTTGAGAATAAAAGCTGGTTTTATAAGGATTGGCAACATGGGAAATAAAGTAATTATACTATTCATATTATTTTTTGCCGGGCTGGCAATCCATGCGCAAACCAGGACAGAAGATTTCAAAATCACCTTACCAGAAAGCAAGGTAGTGAACGCCAGGTATAGCACTATACACTTGTTGGATATTAGAGATGATACAACTGACTTTGGGATTGTACAAAAGGGGGCATTTAATAAAAGAGTAAACGTGGTGGCAGAAACATCACTTACTGTTCAACTTAATAATGTGTTAAATGCCATCATTGATAACACCGCTCAACATGGAGAACTGTTATTCCTGTTAAGGCGATTAAGCTTTGCTGAAGTAACCGGCGGCATGAGTGAAAGGGGTTATTTCCAGTTCAGGGCAGTTTTATTCGCCATCAAAAACGGTGAATATCAAAAGGTGCAAACAATAGATACAGTGGTGGTTGTAAAAGCAATGGATGTAACCAAAAAAATGTTCCGGGTGGGAAGCCAAACCATTATAGATTTTATCGTTTCAGCCATAAATAAGGAACCTATCCCTGATTTTTCTTTATCTAAAGAACAATTACCATTGATAGATAGCATGGAGAAAATCAGGCTGCCATTATATACAGCAACTACTTTTACGGACGGCCTTTATTATAACTTCCAATCTTTTGTAAACCAGCAGCCCGATGAAACGGGTGTATCGGCCGGGTTTGATAAAAAAGGGAAAGTCCAGAAGATCAGCTATACCAATAAAAAAGGCGAAAAAACGGATATAGAAAACCAGTTTATCTATGCATTTGTTTACAATGGCAAGCCTTATATTTCAGGAGAGTTTTCCTGTTATCCGTTGGAAAAAAAGGGTAATGAATTTTATTTTACCGGGAAAGCGCTTGATGCTAAAAGCACTGATGTGGCCACTGCACAACTTTTCTTTGGGATTATGGGTGCGTTAATGGCTTCATCAGCCACCTCCATTTTCGAAATGAAGATTGACCACCTGAGCGGTGGGTTTATAAGAATAAGAGAAATTAAGTGAATGGTGAATATTAATCCTGCAAGGTCTTTGGTTAAATCTTTATGTGCGTTTATTGAAACTGGTGAATAAGCTCTTCCACTGTTTTTGTTACAGGGTAAAAATCTGCCATTTTTTTTATCACCCCTTCCACCAGGGCATCCGGGCAGGAAGCGCCGCTGGTGATCAGGATACTTACCTTTTGTTTTGCCGGCAGGAAATCAGTTGTCAGTATTTCGGTTTTTGTATGAAAGTTATGATGGAGAATTTCTTTGGGTGACAAGATCTTTTCTTCGCTATTAATAAAGTAGGTCGGTAACTTCTCTTCGCATAATTCCACGAGATGGGAAGTATTGGATGAATTATATCCGCCGACAACGATGGCCAGGTCGGCTGCTGTTTCTAACATTTTGCTGACAGCTCCCTGGTTATCATTTGTGGCATAACATAAGGTATCCCGGGTATCGGCAAATCGTTCTTCCACCTTACCTGCTGTTAAATGATATTTCCCGATCATCGTTTGTTTCAGTAGGTCGGCAATAGCCTGTGTATCGCTGGCCAGCATGGTCGTTTGGTTGACCACGCCGATCCGCTCCAGGTCTTTCTCTGCCTTGAACCCTTCTGTGAACTGCCCCTTAAATTCAATATAGAAATCATCGGCCGGTTTTTCGCCGGTAATATAATTAGCTAATTCTTTTGCCTCCTCTATGTCTTTTACAATGACCGAGGGCGCGTGGGCCGCAACCCTTGAAAAAGTGGCCCTTGTTTCTTCATGCCTTGGTTTACCATGAATAATGATAGTGTAATCCTTTTTGGCGATCGCTTCACCGCGGTTCCATACTTTTTCAACAAACGGACAGGTAGTATTATAATTCTCCGTCTGAATTCCGATATTATGCAGCTTTTTTTCAATTTCCAGGGTGGTACCAAATGCAGGGATCAAGACGATATCATCAGCGCCGATCTCATCAATCGGCACCAATTGGTTACCATAGGTATCCTGTAAAAAAGAAACCCCATGGGCCTGCAGATCGGCATTGACCTGCGGGTTATGGATCATTTCGCTTAACAAATAGATCTTTTTCCCCGGATTTTCTTCTACGGTCCGAAATGCGATTTCAATAGCATTCTCCACACCATAGCAAAAGCCGAAGTGACGGGCCAGGTATATTTGCAGGGGTCCAAAATCAAGCAGAGTAGGCTCAAAGTCTTTTTTCATCTTATCCACTTCTTTCCTTTTCTTTTTAATAGCGGATATAAGCGGACTCCTGTAAATGATCGGGGTGTCGAATGTTTTCATAAAGATGTAAAGTTACTTTGTTTAAGGGATTGGTTATTGGGAATTAGGGATTGGGAATTTGGAATTGGGGCGGCCATTCCTGACTCTTCATCCCAATTCCTATTCCCAATAACTAATTCCCTCACGGTTGATTATCTTACATTTATAAAAATGGTATGATTAAGGAATTTAAGCCTGTAGACTGGGCGAATGGTACTAATATATATGAAGTGAATATCCGGCAGTATACTCCGGAAGGGACATTTAACGCATTCGCGAAAGAATTGACAAGGTTAAAGGATATGGGCGTGCAAACTCTATGGTTCATGCCAGTAACTCCGATTGCCAAAAAAAAGAGGAAAGGTTCACTGGGTAGTTATTATGCCTGCGCTGACTATACAGCTATTAACCCGGAGTTCGGAACTATCGACGATTTTAAAGATCTGATCAGGGAGGCTCATGCCATGGATTTTAAGGTCATTATTGATTGGGTGGCCAATCATACAGGTTGGGATCATGTATGGACCAGGGAACACCCGGATTATTATTTAAAAGATGAATCCACTCAGGATTTCAAAACGCCGGAAGGCATGGATGATATCATTGCGCTGGATTTTCATAACCCCGAACTGGTGAGGGCCATGATCCATGCCATGAAATTCTGGGTGGAGGAATGTGCTATTGATGGTTTTCGCTGCGATCTTGCTTTCTGGGTAAAACTTGAATTCTGGAAAAAAGCCCGCAACCAACTGGATGTTGTCAAACCTTTATTCTGGCTGGGTGAGTTTGATGAACTGGTGCATCCTGAATATTGTGAAGCATTTGATGCCAGCTATACCTGGACATGGATGCATGCCACTGAAGACTTTTATAAAAAGGATTTGCCACTGGATTCGCTTTTAACGGTTTTGAAAAAGTACGATGACCTTGGTGACAGCTGTATGCGGGCATGGTTCACCTGCAATCATGATGAGAATAGCTGGAACGGAACCGAATATGAGAAATATGGAGATATGGCCAAAGCGCTGGCCGTTTTCAGCGCTACCTGGAATGGGATACCTCTTTTATATTCAGGACAGGAGATACCAAATTTCAAAAGGCTTAAATTCTTTGATAGGGATACCATTGCATGGGCTTCTGCCGAACCCACATTAGCCTCTTTTTACAAAGCCCTGCTGGAACTGCATACCAAAAACCCGGCTCTCCGGTCTGGTGATCCTTTAGTTCAGACTTATCGTATTAAAACCAGTGAACCCGCCCATGTCCTGGCTTATTTAAGAAAGAAGGGGGCTAATGAAGTTTTGGTGGTACTCAATCTTTCCGGAAACAATCTTGGTATTGAAATTATAGAGGAAAGGCTGAGGGGTATTTTTCGGAATGTTTTTTCAGGCGCTGAGTATGATCTGAATATGTCAATGAGTTTTGAAATGGGGTCATGGGAATACCGGGTGTACGAGAAATAAGAATGTCGAACAGATGAACAAGGAATTAAGAATGACGAAGTGACGTATATTCATAATGAATGCACTTACTTCTTCTGTTCTTAATTCCTTGTTTGTCTGTTCGACATTCAAAAGGTCGGAGTAAAACCCCGGTCTTTCTTTATTTTTTCAAGAACTGTTTAATTTCTTTGCATTATTGATCTCCGATCGTAAATGGATAAGTATACATTTCCGGGCCGGGGGGATACATTCCTTCCAATTTTACCGTTCCGTACGCCCCAGATAATAATTTACCAAGGTCTTCCACACTGTTTACATCCCGTCCGTTCACACTGGTAATGACAAAACCTTCCTGCATCCTTGTTCTGCTGAGAGGACCGCGTTCTTTTATCGTTTTTACCACTACGCCACCATCCACTCCATAAATATCAGCTTTGGATTTGGAAAGCGTTTCCAGTTCCGCTCCCATCATTTCATTGATATTACTGCCGACGATCGCTTCCACTTTTCCGGCGGATTCTTTTAGTACAACCGCAGCGGTATATTCTCTGCCGTTCCTTTCATAAGTAATGGGAACATCATCACCTGGCTTAAAGCCGGCAACCTGGGCGCTCATTTCAAGACCGGTAGTAACAGGGTTTCCATTGACCCTGGTAATAACATCACCTTTTTTAATTCCGGCTTTTGCGGCACCGCCATCCGTAGGAATTGCTAATACATACACGCCCTGGCCATCATTTATCCCTGCTTGTTTTACCGCTTTTTCATTTTCATCATTCGTGGTTAAATAACTGATCCCGAGATAACCTCTTTTTACATTGCCGTATTGCACGAGGTCGTTTACGATCTTTTTCACGATATTAACCGGGATGGCAAAGGAATAACCGGCATAGGTGCCGCTGGGAGCCAGGATAGCTGAATTGATACCGATGAGTTCGCCATCCGTATTAATCAATGCACCACCACTGTTACCCTGGTTTACCGCTGCGTCGGTTTGAATGAATGATTCAACAGGTGAATCGCTCTGGCTGCTGTTTATACCAATGGATCTTCCTTTCGCGCTGATGATTCCAGCGGTTACCGTCGTTTCCAGGGTAAGGGGATAGCCTACAGCCAATACCCATTGACCTAGTTTGACATTTTCTGAATTGCCATAGAGCATGAAGGGAAAACCTGTGCCATCAATTTTCAGGACGGCGATATCACTGCTGGGATCACGTCCAATGATCCTTGCCTTGTACACTTTTTTATTGTGCAGCGTTACAGTGATCTCTTCCGCCACACCATCCCCGCCATCAGAGATCACATGGTTATTGGTAACGATATACCCGTCATCACTAATAATAACGCCGCTACCCGATGCTCTTTGTTCAGGTTGGATCTGCGGGCCAAAATTGAAGAACTGGTCCAGCAGATCTTCCATACCATTGCCACGGTTGTTGCGGGGCAATTGGTTGCTTATTCTTTTCGCCGGGATCTTTGTTTTGATATGCACCACGGTCGGCACAGCTGCATTTGCAGCTTTGGTAAAATCCACGGGTTCACCGGCCACGGTTGCCTTGTCAAAGTATCCTGCATAATTGACCGGCATTTTGCCCTCGGTTGCCTGAACAAAATCGGATCTTTTATTGGCGACTTTGCCATAGATCCACACACTGCCTACGGCAGACATTGCGCTGATGGCCATGATCAGCAAGACTTGTTTCATTTTCATTGTATACATGAATTTTAGTATTGAGAAATTAAGTTTTCAAAGGTCATGTCTTTGACGTACAAAATAACGAATACTACGGCTGATTCAATTCCCGCCTGTTTAGTTTAACAATATATTTACTAAGCTCTTCGTAGTTCCCCCCACAAAATTATTAAGAAATTTGAGAAATGCTAAATGGGGAATTAGGAATTTGGAATTGGGAATTTGGCCCAAAAATTGAAATTCCCCTTCCTGGGGTGCTCGCCCCAATTCCTAATTCCTCAACCACTACAGACTGGCAACAAACGCCAGCGTATCCACCCCATCCGCATACTCATCGATCGCGGGGGATTGACCCTGGCCAAAAGGTACAAGATTCATACCGATTATGGATTGAAGGTCCTCTCTTGACCGAAGGGATAATACAAGTTCTTGTTTATTATCGTAATATTCATAGTTCAACTGGCTGATAGGAGAAAAAACGGAAGGTTCTTCCACCAGCAGGATGGACCCGTTGGTCATATAGTATTTTTTATTAAGCAGGTGGAGGGCCAGGTTATAATCATAGTTATTTTTATATTTATGATGATCCGCCAGCCAGTTATATTTTTTAAACGCGGACAGTAAGGGTACAAAATCATAATGAGCCGGGGTATAGATCTTAGTAACATTGCGGCAGCCTAAACCAAAATACAGGTAGACATCATCCGCTAATTTTTCCAATTCATCATTCGTTTCTTCACCGGTAAGCACGGCTACGGAAGTTCTGTTTCGACGTATGATATGCGGATATTTCCCGAAATAATATTCAAAATACCGGGATGAATTATTGCTGCCGGTGGCAATATAGGCATCACAGCCTTTTAACATAGCTGAAAATTGGGTATGAATCTTTGCCAGGGGTTCCCAATTTTCAAGCTTCCCGGCAAGGTGTTCAATCAATACCTGGTCCCTGATGGATGGCTTGACATTCGCTTTATGCCCGCTGATGAATATACAGAGCCAGTCGTGGAAACCGACTAAAGGTATATTGCCTGCCATAACAACCCCTATATTTTTCGGTGTCTTATTTAGCGAGGACAATTGGTATTTAGTGCTCCATTTCCCGAGCACTTCTTTTTGCAGGAAAGCCCTGGCAATGTTTATGGAAGCCTGGTCAACAAATTCAGGGATGAACCAGCCATTTTCCTGCCCGGCTTTTTCTTTAGCCAGCCGCCACTCTTCATCATCGGATAAAATATATTCGCCTAAACGCAACAATAAATCAATACGGTATTGTAAATTCATTCGGTATAATTAAATTTGCCGCAAAACTAACCCTCATACATTAAATTAAGATTATTATGGCCATTAAGATAACCGAAGAATGTATCAACTGTGGTGCCTGCGAACCGGAATGCCCCAATAATGCCATTTATGAAGGCGGTGTGGAATGGGCAATTGCCGATGGGACTTCTGTAAAAGGCAACTACACATTACTGGATGGAACTGAGGTGGATGCTGACCAGAAAAACCCACCCGTAGCTGTTGACATTTATTATATCACTCCTAATAAATGTACGGAATGCCAGGGCTTTCATGAGGAGCCCCAGTGTGCCGCTGTTTGCCCTGTTGACTGTTGTGTGCCGGATGAAATGTACCAGGAAACTGTGGACGAGTTATTGGCTAAAAAAGCAAAGCTTCATATTTAGGGACCCGCTATTGAACATTGAGCATTGAAAAAGGGTATAATCATGTGCATAAAATTTGAAGCTTTTCGGTTACATCCTTCGAAAATATCAATAACTTACAGCATATCTCAGGATATACAGCAGTGAAAGCTGCCCAACGAGTGACGGGTGATATGTCCCGTCGTAAAAAGGTGAAGGAGAAACGGCCTTCACCTTTCTTATTTAGTCTGAAAGACCGGAAGACAGTTCAAACTAAATAACTGTTTCTTTCCTACATCCGGACTTTCTGACTTTCCGACCTCTAAAACAAATAAATAAGTCATTTTTAGCATTCCAGATTTCCGGCTAAGCTAATTTTCCTCAATATTTGCATGGCAAAACACATTATTAACCCACGATGAAGAAAAATATAGCATTGCTGACAGGCGGTTTTTCAGGTGAAGCGGTAATTTCCTATAAAAGTGCTATAACCATCGGCAACAATTTAGACCGGGATCTTTTCAATGTATATAAAATAGATATCACTCTGCAGGGCTGGCACCACCTGCTTGACGACGGGCGCAAAGTGGAGATCGATAAAAATGATTTTTCCCTCCAGATCGACAACAAGAAAATAATCTTTGACGCTATTTTTATTGCCATCCATGGGGAACCGGGGGAGGATGGAAAACTGCAGGGATATTTTGATACGCTCAGGATCCCCTATATGGGTTGTGACGCGACCACATCAGCCATCACTTTTAATAAAAGATATGCCGTGGCGATAGCGGCGATGGCCGGTATTCATGTGGCCAGATCAGTCGTATTGATAAAAAGCAATTTTACGAGTCCGGATGAGATCCTGGCCGGGTTGACATTCCCTGTATTTGTAAAACCCAACAATGGGGGCTCCAGTATCGGGATGTCCAAAGTGGATAAATCATCGGATGAATTAGGTTATGCCATCGAAAAAGCATTCCGGGAAGATGACCAGGTACTCGTGGAAGAAATGGTAAAAGGAAGAGAATTTACTGTAGGTGTTTTTAAAACGAAAGGAAACATCATTGTACTCCCACTCACGGAAGTAAAAGCCAATGATGATCAGGCCTTTTTTGATTTTGAGGCCAAGTACCAGGGGAAATCAACTGAAATGACTCCGGCGCAGGTAGAAGAAGTGATCGCGGATAAAATTAGGGATGCTGCGAAGAAGATCTATACCGCATTCAATTGCCAGGGAGTGGTGCGTATTGATTTTATTTATAATGAGGAAGCCGGCCAGCCTTTTATGCTGGAAGTAAACACTGTTCCCGGCCAGAGTGAAGCCAGCATCATACCCCAACAGGTAAAAGTGATGGGTTGGAGTTTGAAGGAATTTTATACTAAGTTAGTTGAAGAAATATTATAATAATTAGTATTGGGAATTAGGAATTTGGGCGGAGATTTCTTATTTCGAAACTTTTCGTCCTAATTCCAAATTCCCAATTTCCACAAAAAAGCAATCGGGATCAAAATAAATTACATGTTCAAATTCATCACACATCGCCCCTTATGGGTAAACATCCTGGCGGGTCTTTTACTTGCTATTATCATCTTTGCGGTGTTCCTTCTTTCACTAAAGTGGCTTACGCATCACGGCCGTATCGGGATCGTGCCTTCGGTGACCGGGAAAAAATTTGATGAAGCAAAAAAGGAACTTATCAAAGCCGGGTTTGATGTGGCGATACAGGACTCTATTTATGTGGACACCCTGGCGCCGCTGATGGTGATCAAACAAATACCGGATGGGGAAGAAGAGGTTAAATCAAACCGCACTGTTTACCTGACCATTAACCGAACCGTTCCTCCCTTGGTGGAAATGCCCAACCTGATAGGTTATAGTTACCGTAATGCGGAGATGCAACTGAAAAATATGAATATCAAGATCGGGGATACGACCTCAAAACCCGATTTTGCCAAAAATGCGATATTGGAGCAATTGTACAATGGAAATTCTATAGTCCCGGGAACAAAGATCCCGATGGGAAGTGTCATTTCACTGGTATTAGGGGATGGGGTGGGAAAGCGGGAATTTGTGGTACCGGTGATGACGGGGATGAAATTCTGTGAAGCAAAAAAGATATTGGAAGAAAACGGGATCGTGATCGGCGCTATTGTAACCGATGCTAATGTTACGGATACCTGCAGCGCCTGGATCTACAAACAAAACCCCGAACGCCTTGATGAGGGAAAAAGAATTCAGCATATTCGTTCGGGGCAAACCATGGATGTATGGCTCCAGGTAGATAAACCCTCGCAAAAGGACAGTACAGATACTCCATTACCATTATAACGATTGTCTATGCAGAACATTTCTGTGGAAGAACTGAAAGCCCGGATGGATGCCGGCGAAAAAATTAATCTTATCGACGTAAGAGAGCCTTATGAATATGCTGAGTTTAATATTGGCGCCCTGTTGATCCCCCTGGGAAAGATCCAGACTATGCAAATTGATGAAATAGAAGACCTGAAAGAGGAAGAGGTCATTCTACATTGCAGGAGTGGTCAAAGAAGCATGGTGGCTTGTATGTTTTTAGAGACCCTCGGTTTTAAGAATACTAAAAACCTGGTTGGTGGGGTGCTGGCGTGGCAGGAAATGGGTGCAAATAAATTATAGGAATTGGGAATTAGGGCGAAAAGGCCCTGTGTTAGGAAATGAACGCCCTAATTCCAAATTACCAATTCCAAATTCCTGTTTTTCTTTACAACCTTATATTAACCCCCATCATAAAATTTACCCCAGCCATCGGGAAATAATAATTATTCACTACCAAGGCCCCGCTGGAAATATAGTTATAGGTGTACCCATTGGGTTCATATTTCATGTTAAGAATATTATTGACCTGGGCAATGATGTTCAGTTCTTTCAGCCACCTGATAGCTTTCGGGTTTCTTTTGATCGTATAGGTGATCCTGGCGTCCTGCACGTAAAAGGAATGTAGCACGCGGCCATTATTTTGGGTATTATCCAGGTATTGTTTGCTTACATACTTGCCCGGTAAGCTGATCTCAACATTTTTAATGGGAAGAAAATTAAGTGATGCTGCTCCCACCATGGCCGGCGAAAAAGCAATATCCGTACTACGATAGTTATTGATCTTTTGCCCGCCATTATCATAATCATCAATATATTCAGTAAAGTTCAACACTTTGTTTTGGCTAAGGGCAAAATTGGCATTTGCTGTTACCCTGGAGTTGAATTTCACTCCTCCCTGCAATTCGATACCCATCCTGTAGCTGTTTGGAATATTCGTTCGGGTATAAGCGCCCACATCATTTATCTTTCCTGTCAGCACCAGTTGATCCTTATACCGCATATAGTAAAGGGTGGCTGAAAAGTGGTAGTTATTTTTCGTTCTTTCAATTCCCGATTCCAGGTCATACAGTCTTTCCGGCTTGGGTTGCTGGTTAGTAGCCGCTTCAAAATCATCGCGGTTGGGTTCTTTATTGGCAAGGCCATAAGAAAGATAACCTTTCCAGCCATTTTTATTGTAACTGATACCGGCTTTGGGATTAAAGAAATCATATTGATTTTTTATCCATAAGGCCGGGTTATTTTCGAATCCATTTATATTATAATTCACATGTCTGTATTGGAGATCGAAGAAATAATTCCAGTTACCGGCAAATTGTTTTTGTTCTTTCAGGTAAATATTGAAATCAGTTTTGAGCGCATCCAGGTCGTACCAGTTTCCTAACCGGGTCAGGCCATTGGATGCCCATATCGGTTTGCCAAAATGGTTACCGGAATACCTGGTATAACCGCCACCGAGTGTTGCCTGTGTTTTATCGTTTTTATACTGGAAGGAGAAAGTATTTCCATAAAAATCATTATCCAGCCATAACTGCCGGATAAAATCGGATGTAAATATTGTGTCCGGCCCGTTGACAGGGTAGGGCATGTGGTAGGTTGCATATGACTGTCCTGCCCGGTATTCCTCATAATAACCTTTGCCCTTGGTATAGAATAGAGCTGTATTGAAACTGATCCGGGTATTCAATAACTGGCTAAAAAATAACTGGTAATGGGTTTGGGTGTAGTTATCCGTTTCATTATCATAAGGCTCGCCTGGTTTTTCGGTGCCCGCATAATTAATAGTTCGTTTACCGCTTTTGAGATCTGCTTCTGAAATACCGTACCAGGCCTGGTAGGTTTTCTCCCTGCCCCCGATAACATTGAAACGCAACGATGTCTTTTTTCCAATATAAGCGTTGGAAAAATAAAATGATCTCAGGTCGCTGCTGGCCCTGTCAATAAAACCAT
>JADGPW010000084.1 GCA_017882265.1 Chitinophagaceae bacterium
ATTACTAAACCAATAATAACCACAGGTTCTGCTTCCTTCGCGCAAGTCGCCTCCTGCATAGAATCCTTTAGAAAATGCAATGGTAGGGGCCTGGCAAAAAAGAAGGTTATTGCCAAATAGTAAGAAGTATGAAAAAAATACTATTATTTTTCTCATGGCGGATCTATTAATGATATGGATCTCCTTCATTTGGTGGGTTGATTTTTTTGCTCTTGTTGGTATTCCTGCCATGTCCTCAGGCGCGAGATGCGTTTGTTGGTGTTTCCCGGTGTACTATAGAACGCATCAGTTTAATGACTCAAGATAGCACCAACAAACGAAAATCGTCAATTGAACGCCGTGTCCCTCTTAGTGTCCTGCAGTTGTAATGGCAGGATAGCAGGAGGAGACACGGAAAGAAAGAACTATCCATTTACTTGTTGCCTAATCCCTGAGGCAACGAACTGACATTCCGCTAACCTTAAAGTAGTAGCTCCTGTCTACCGTGCTATCAAGGCTGATCAGGCAGAAGCTCCAGGCAGTGCCTGTCTCGTTTTCCGTAGCACTCCACCAGTAACCGAGGCCGCCAAGAAAATCAAAGGAACCATCGCCGTTTCGTATACCACCAGGATCTGCTGCAAAGCCGCTTTCATTAGTGCCATTGCCATTATCATTCCATCCGGTATTCTCTTTCAGTTTTTTGCCGGCACCTGTTTCTCCTCCAGATGAATCTGTCAGCATTTTCCACTCGGCCTTGCCGGGTATATGCCAGCCTTTAGGGGCAAGTCCCCTGGGATCGTTTATGGCATACCAATTGTACAACTTGCCGTATTTACTATCATTTGAATCTGCATTATCATAATTGCACCAGGCGGGTTTGCCTTCTTCTCCGGCTTTTTTCCACTCTTCATTTGTTTTTGCCTGAATTATTATATCTCCGTTTCTAAAAGTACTTACATTCAGGTTTACTGGATCCCAGGTTTGCGTGCCTATTTTAACCGTTATGGAAAGGCTCCCATTCTTGTTTCTTACTTCTTTTACCTGCGCTATTGAATGTATAGCAGTTAATAGAATGGCAACTACCCATAAGAAAGATCTATTTTTCAATCTCTTCGAGTTTTATTGAGTGTTAACTAAAACAGGGACAATTGCTGTTTGTCAGTGTACCAGCGTTACTCTTCAAAAGTAGATCAATTAGAAGCTATTCAGCGCTGGATATTAAATATATATAATGCAGCAATTTGTAATTGCGCCAGTTGGTGTTTCCCGATTTTAATAGGAAGTAGCAACAAAGGAAAAAACGCCGTGTCCCCTCTTAGTTTTTTTAAGTTGAAAAAACATGAAAGAAGGAGGGAGACACGGCTGGAAAAGAAAGTTGTAATTTCAAGAACCATTTGGACAGGGGAAATTGAATCTCCTCAAATTAGAAGGCCAGGAGGAACTACATGGCCATTTTATCAGCATTAAGAAAATTACAAAAATGAAAAGAATCTTTTCTCTTATTGGATTCTTGCCAATAATGACAATAGGCCAGAATAAAGGCAATGCTTTTATTTTAAAAGGGAAAATTCAGAATTTCACTTCTAATGTAGATTGGGTCTTTCTCGAATATAGCAAAAACGGGGAGTTTAAAACAGACAGTTCACACCCCAAAAATAGTCGGTATCAATTCTTTGGCAATATTGATGAGCCGGTAGAAGCAAGATTAAAGGTAAAATTTATTGACATTGAATCGGGCCAAGACAGGCCGATAAATTACATGAAGGATGTTATTGCTGTTTTTTTAGAACCAGGAAAAATAAAAGTAATTTCAATTGATTCATTCAAGAATGTCCAAGTGAAGGGTTCTATATCTCACAACGAATTTGTCAAATTGAATAAGCAAGTCAGTCCATTTGGAATGAAGTTTAATGTGTTGATGACAAAATCCAATGAATATAAGAAAGCAAAAGATCAGCAAAATCTTCTAAAGGTTGAAGCGAAACTTGATACATTAGAAAAGGAAATGAATGAAAATGTATACAGGGAATATGTTATAAAAAACCCTTCTTCCCCTCTGGCAATGTATGCATTACTGGAATATGCAGGGGCTGTAATCAACCCTGAAAAGGTTGAGCCCTTGTTTAATTCTTTGTCCGCTGCTAATAGGAGTTATCCTTCAGCATTAGAGTTTAAGGAAAGGCTGGAAGCAACAAAAAAGACCGGTATTGGTAAACTTGCCATGGATTTTATCCAAAATGATACCTTGGGTAATCCTGTTACTTTATCTTCCTTTAAAGGAAGGTATGTGTTGATTGAGTTTTGGGCCAGTTGGTGCGGACCCTGCCGCGCTGAAAACCCGAATCTCGTGAAAGTATTTAATGATTATAAGGATAAGAATTTCCACATCATCGGTGTTTCATTGGATAGGCCCGGTCAGAAAGAAAAATGGCTGAAAGCTATTCATGATGATGGGCTGGAATGGACACAGGTAAGTGACTTAATGTTTTGGGATAACGCAGTTGCTAAACAATACGGGATTCGTGCCATTCCTCAGAGCCTTTTGCTTGATCCAGAAGGAAAGATCATTGCAAAAAACCTGAGTAGTGATGAACTGGCTCAGAAATTAAGTAAAGTAATAGAAGTGAAAAAACAATATTGAATATCTGTTTAATGCAAACCCTATTAATGCGCAATTAACTCTTTAAGTTTATCGGTCAGTTCTTTTTCATTCTCCTTGCTTTCCCCTACCCAGTTTCCAACAATTTTTCCATCTTTATCAATTAAATACTGGATCGGGATTGGTTCTGATTTATATTTTTTAAGAACAATTGAGTTAATACCCTTTTTTCCATTTATACCTGGTGTAGTTAATATATGAATCCAGTCCTGGGTCTTATCCTTGTCGATAGCTTTTATCCAGGCATCTTTTTTCGTCTGTATAGCAATGGCGATCACAACAAAATTCTCCTTTTGATCATTTTCAACAATTTTTTTAAGGTCGATGAATGACGCCCTGCAAGGGGTGCACCAACTGGCCCAAAAATCTAAAAGAACAACTTTTTTATTGTGGAATGAAGAAAGTCTGATTTTCTCACCATTAATAGTAGTTGCAGTAAAATCAGGTGCGCTTTTCGATAAAGCGCTTAATGACATTTTCTTTAGCTCATTGGAAATATATATCGCATATCTACATGCTTTGATCTTTGGCGTCCAGCTTTCATAAATTTCTTTAAGACGTTTAAGAGGCAGATCTGTCAAATGATTCTCTAAAATAAAAGGAGCAACAATGGAATAGGGAACGGACCGGATAAACTCAAGTTCAATGTTAGTTTCTTGCTTAAATAGAGAATCTTGAATTGTATTTAAGCTATCGATAAGATTATTTTGTGGATTCTTACTATTTATTTTTCTTAAACTATCCTTGATTGCCAGTGTTTGATAATAAATTGAGGCCTGATGAATAAGAACCAGGTGTTTTTTCGAGTTTAAACTATCAAAAACTTTCTGAGTTTTCGAGCCGGTTAATACACAATCACCAAAATGATTTTCCTGAAGAGTGACAGTCATTTTTCCGGGTTCTAAAAAAAGAATGACAAAATTCTTAACGTCTATCTTTTTCGCTTCGGTATATGCACTTATCGAGGAGGATACCGGTCCCCCTATGATTCCGGAAAATCTAAATTCTCCGTTAACTATACTTTCCGTATCGTGTATTACTTTATTAAACTTGTCAAGATAAAATAGAATAAACTTGCTCGTATTGGTCCCGATAAAATTACCCTTTATCTGAAAATTATATATCTCATTACGCTGTGCATTTGCTATACAGGCAAAAGAAATACCACATAAGAATAAACACATTGAGTTCAACAAACGAAATCCGTCATATGAACGCCGTGTCCCTCTAAGTGTTCTTCAGTTGTAATGGCAGGATAGCAGGAGGAGACACGGCTGGGAAGAATGTCACCACTTAATATTTTTAAGCTAAAATATTTTAAGAGAAGGAAGGAAACAGGCGGGAAAGAATACAAATAAAAGCTATCATTCAACTTTCAGTTTGTTGGGGCTCCCTGGTTACATAATAGCAGGTAACTTATGAAAGCAGGCCGGGAAACACCAACAGAGACATCTCGTTCATTTTGTTGGTGCTCCCTGATAACTTAATTGCAGATAACTTATGAAAGCAGGCCGGGAAACACCAACAAAGGCATCTCGTTCAATTTTTTGGTGCTCCCTGGTAACCTAATTGCAGATAACTTATGAAAGTAGGCCGGGAAACACCCAACAGAGGCATCTCGTTCAGTTTGTTGGTGCTCCCTGATAACTTAATTGCAGATAACTTATGAAAGCAGGCCGGGAAACACCAACAAAGGCATTTCGTTCTAATGAGCAGGTATACCAACAAACCCTATAACCAGGATACAACGAGGGAATATAGAGTGCCCGGCTTTAAATCATAAAGATTCAAACTGGAATTAGGAATTAGGACCGCCTTACTGAATGACTGACCGTCCCGATAGCTATCGGGAGCCGACTGACCGGCTGCCGACTGCCCAACTGCCTACTGCCCTACTGACTCACTGACTTTCTTCGTCGTCTTCTTCTTAGTGGAACCCCTGATCAGTAACTCCGTAGATAGCACCTTGGTTTCAAATTGCGTGACCGGTCTTTTGCTTTCGATGAGTTGTAATAATAAATTAGTGGCGACTTCCCCCATTTCAAAAGCGGGTTGTTTGATGATGGAAAGCGGGGGATCGAGGAGCTCGGTAAGATCGGTATTGGAAAAACCAATCAGGCCGATATCACCGGGTACGGATAAGCCTCTTGCTTTTAAAATACGCAGGCAGCCGGTGGTGAGTTTATCCGCGGAGGCAAAAATAGCATCGGGTCTCTGTGGTAAGCTGAATAATTCTTTCACTGCTTCCTCCACTTCGGAAACGATCATACCTCCATGCTGACAATACTTGATCAGCGAGTCATTTACTTCAATACCATGATCGGTTAAAGCGGCTTTATACCCGGCCAGCCTTTCCCTTGTAATGGATAACAACGCGGGATTGGATATTGCGGCGATGCGCCGATACCCGGCATTGATCAGATGTACCGTGGCTTCGTATGCGCCTTTATAATTATCCGCGATCACTTTATGAGTGTCGATCTCGTCCACGATCCGGTCAAAGAAAACAATGGGGAAACCTTTTTGGTGCAACTCTTTGAGATAACTGAAATCGGTGGTCTCCGTGGACACCGAAATGATCAAACCGTCAATGGACCGGGAAGTGAGGTTCTGGAGGTTGAGCACTTCCCGTTCAAAAGACTCCCGGCTCTGGGCGATAATGACATTATACCCATTATTATAGGCGATGGACTCAATGCCGTTGATGGTTTGTGAGAAGAAACTGTTGGCGATCTCGCATACAATGACACCGATGGAACGGCTCCTGCGCTCTTTCAGGCTGAGCGCAATGGGGTTGGGATGGTAGTTGATCTTTTCGGCATATTCGAGCACCAGTTTCTTGGTCTCCGGGCTGATCTCATAACTGTCCCTTAAGGCCCGGGATACGGTGGAAGTGGACAGACCCAGCGCCTTGGCAATATCTTTTATGGTAACGGCTTCGAACTTCATTGGGATCGTTGGCAGAGCATTTGGTGGGATAGCTAAAGTTAGTGATTTTCGGAGGGTTTTACAAGTGGTTGTTATTTCCTGCCGGCTTTGAACCACAAAAGCACTAAGGCACAAAGAGACACAAAGTAAATACTTAGTGTTCCTTCGTGTTCGTGCCTTTGTGGTTCAAAATAATACATCCCAAATTGCTATTCAAAATACATTTCTTAACCTCACTTAAACCCCATTCGGACATGGGTAATCCTATTGAATCCTTATCCAGCGTCAACTTCCTCAAAATGATATCGTTACCGGGAACGATTGCGTAAAAAAATACTACGAAAACACCCGGGGAGATAGAAGTTCTGTGTAGACTTGTTGTCGCTAACAGGCAGCAGAATACATGATCTGTTGCTCCTGTTAACAGACAATCAAAAGAGAATTGCTGCCGATAATGAAAAGATTGCTTTGCCAGATGAACCCCGTTTTACCCGGACTTGTGCATTCAGCTAAAAGTTCATCCTGCTTTTTTTCCTCTACCGGCCATCCGGCATTCTTCCTGATCCTATCCACTATCGAACGACAACTGATCCCGCAAGTGCGGGACTAAAGAATGAATAAAGCAGTTCATCATACTGCTACCCTTTTGAGAACCGACCGTTTAACCGGGGACACCAGGTGACCGGGATTTATAAATAAAATTTCATTCAGGTTATTATCAAAAACTGTATTATGATCAAAATTTTAAAAACAGCCGGGATATTTTTGTTCTTGCTGACAGCCTTTTATCCCGCGCATCTTTTCGCTCAGGGAAGACAAATAACAGGTACGGTGACTTCCTCCGAAAACAAACAGCCCGCGGCTGGTGTTACCGTTTCGGTGAAAGGAACTCTGACAGCTACTACCACCGATGCGCAGGGTCATTTTAAGATCACGGTGGACAATAAAGCCACTACCCTGGTATTCACCAGCGCCTCTTTTGTTTCCTTTGAGGCATCCATTAGTGGCAGTACAACAATAAATGTGGAATTAACTCCGGATGTAAAATCATTGGGTGATGTGGTCGTCATCGGTTATCAAACAGTGAAAAGAAAGGACCTGCTGGCTTCGGTATCTTCCGTAAGCGCGAAGGACCTGAAAGATATCCCGATCAATTCCGCCGCTGAGGCGCTGAACGGAAGACTGGCCGGCGTGACCGCCACAACTTCGGAAGGTTCCCCGGATGCTACGATCAGGATAAGAGTGCGTGGTGGTATGTCCATCACGGGAGATAATAATCCCTTATTCATAATAGATGGGGTGCAGGTGGAAAATGGTCTTTCCTTTATTTCACCACAGGATATCCAGTCCATCGATGTATTAAAAGACGCTGCCGCTACCGCTATATATGGCGCCAGGGGTGCCAACGGAGTTATCATCATTACTACTAAAAGCGGTAAGCCCGGTCCAATGGTGGTAAGCTATAACGGGTTTGTAGGTGTAAAAACATTGGCCAAAAAATTAAAAGTATTAAGCCCCTATGACTATGTATTTTATCAGTCAGAAAGATCAAGAGGAAGCAGCACTGACAGTACCACCTTTACCAATAACTTTGGTCATACCTGGGATACACTTTCGAATTATATGAATGTGGATCCGGTCAACTGGCAGGATGAAATATTTGGACTTACTGGTATTACGACCACCCATAATATCTCCGCTTCCGGCGGCACGAAAAAGCTTATTTATGATTTTGGCTATACTTATAATGATGATAAGGCGATCGTGATCAACTCAAGTTATAAAAGACATTTGCTGAATGCAAAAGCCGATTATAATGTAACCAGTAAATTAAAAGTCGGAGTCGGCGCTCATTATACAAACCAGAATGTATACGGCGCCGGAGTTTCTGATACAAAAGGTTCTTCGTACAACCGGCTTCGAAATGCCGTTAAATACAGACCCTTCCTTTCCCCTAACGAGCTCCTTGACACCCAGGATCCTTTCGCGGATCCAAATGTGGGTAATGGATTGAACCTGTATAACCCGATCGCATTGGCTAATTCCGAATACCGGCATAAAACAACTGATGACATATTTGGGAGCGCTTATCTCAGTTATAATATTACAAAGAACCTGAGTTTCCGTTCAACCTATGGTTATGACTATAACAAGTTTACCGATCTTCAGTTCAGTGATTCGATCACACCCTATTCCATTATTTCAGGCGCCCGCAAGCCGATCGCGGGGCTGGACACCACGATCAAGAAAACAATGACCAATTCCAATGTGTTCACTTATTCCATAAAAGGTTTCAAGCAAAGACATGATTTTGACTTTTTGGTCGGTGAAGAAACCTACCAGTTGGAAACGGAAAGCCGTTCCGATCTTTTTAAGGGCTATCCCAATTTCACCGGGCATACCATAGCATTTAACCAAACCAGTCTCGGTACTTCATTCACCGGATATCCAAAGCTGGGTAAAACAAAATATGCCAGTCTGTCATTCTTTGGCAGGATAAATTATGCGTTCATGGACAGGTACCTGTTTTCCGCCGACGTGCGGGAGGATGGGGCTTCCAAATTCGGGCCCGGTAACAGGTGGGGAACCTTCCCTGCCAGTTCGGTGGCCTGGAGGGTATCCAAAGAAAAATTCATGAAGAATGTACGATTCATCAACGATCTTAAATTTAGGGCAGGTTTTGGAACCATTGGTAATAACCGTATTGCCGATTACCTGTACCTGACAACATTCCGAAACGATGGCACTTATTTTTATGGATTAAATAACCAGGCTATACTTGCCTATTATTCCTCCAGTCTTGTCAACCCGGATCTGAAATGGGAATCCACTGTGAACCGAAACTATGGAATGGATATTACCATGTTTAAAAACAGGGTCAACCTGAGTGTGGATTATTATAATAATACTTCCAAGGACCTGTTGCTGAATGTACCCATCGCCTCTACCTACGGATATTCTACCCAGTTACAAAATATAGGTAAGACTTCCAATAAGGGTGTAGAGATACAACTGAACAGCACCCTGATGAGAACAAAGAATTTCAGCTGGACGGCTAATTTCAATATCTCCTTTAATAAAAACAAGATCCTGCAATTGGGTAAGAACCAGGTATCCTTCTTCCCGGCAGCCAGTTGGGGTGTTTCCGGTCAGCCCACTGATTATATAGAAAGAGTGGGTGATCCGGTGGGTTCAATGTGGGGCCTTGTCACCGCCGGTTTCTATACCACCGATGATTTTAACTGGAACCCTTCTACCGGTGTATATACATTGAAACCGGGTGTTCCTACAGATGTGGGTATCATCGGCCCGGTTGGACCCGGTTCTGTCAAATTCC
>JADGPW010000012.1 GCA_017882265.1 Chitinophagaceae bacterium
ACGGTTTGTTTCCTTACCGTACATCAGAGGTACTTTAACCTGAACGACAAATTTGGTTACATGGCTCTTTCATCCATTAGGTATTTATATAGACGCACGCCTCGTGGCGTACCAGATTACACGGATTGCCACGGAATAAGGGTTTGTAATTTGTGTTAATTTTCGTAATCCGTGGCCAACAATTATAGCCACGAAATGACAAGAATTTCTACGAAAATATAGGCCACAGATTACACAGATTGCCACGAATTAAGGTTACACAATCTGTGTCAATCTGTGTAATCCGTGGCTAAAAAAGCATTTCATAGCTGATGAAGCGCCACCCGATAAATAAAAGCTACCATTGACTAAAAGGCAGCATGAAGCGAAAACCTGTTCAATTAGATTTGCGGTGGACAACCGATCTCAAAAGGAATGGCGTCATCAATATGAAAGGATCCGGGAAAATAAAATTCAAAAAAGAAACGATCACCGATATTCTCATGTTTGTATTGCTGGTATTGGCGGTTTAGATATTGATTATTATTTTATAAGTAAACGATAGTTAATTTTCCGTGAAGTGCGGTTAGAATGTCGAAAAGACGAACATGGAATGCAGAATGAAGAAGGTGTAGATCCCGTTCTTCGAGAATTAGTGAATGACCGGGCTGACTTCGACATTCTTAATTCCTTGTTCGTCTTTTCGATATTCCTCCCCTTCCCGGCTTTTGTTTTTATCAGTACTTTTAGCAAAACATTCATCATGTACCAAACGCTTCTGGTTTCTATAGAGAATAATATCCTGACCATTACCATTAACCGGCCGGATAAACTCAATGCCCTGAACAAGACCGTGCTGGACGAATTGAACAGCGCAATGAATGAAGTGTATCACAATGCCGGTATAAAATCCGTTATCATTACAGGGGCCGGGCCCAAGGCGTTTGTTGCCGGTGCGGATATTTCAGAATTCAATGGTCTTACTAAAGAACAGGCGATCGCCCTTGCCAAAAGAGGACAGGATACTTTTTCCAGGATAGAAGATTCGCCCAAACCAGTGATAGCTGCCGTCAATGGGTTTGCTCTCGGGGGTGGTTGTGAACTGGCGATGAGTTGCCATTTCCGTATTGCCGCAGAGAACGCAAAATTCGGGCAACCGGAAGTGAACCTGGGTTTGATACCCGGATATGGAGGCACCCAACGGCTTACTAAACTGATCGGTAAGGGCCGGGCCATTGAATTACTCATTGCTGCGAATATGATCGATGCGAACACTGCTTTACAATATGGGCTGGTGAATTACGTAGTGGCCCCGGAAGAATTGTTGAATAAAGCCCGTTCCGTTCTCGAATTGATAAATACAAAAGCTCCACTAGCTGTGGCTGCCTGCATAAGACTTGCAAACATTGCAGAAACCAACCGGGTTGCTGTGGAAAATGGATTTGATGAAGAAGTTAAAATGTTTGGGGATTGCTTTATTACAGATGATATGAAGGAAGGGATCACGGCATTCCTGGAAAAACGAAAGGCGGTTTTTTCCGGGAAATAAAGTTAGTTCGATTTTAACCGCAGAGACGCTGAGACGCTGAGGAAAATTGACAATTGGCAATAGGCAAAAAGATAGTACAACAGATCAATTGTCTATTGTCTATTGCCGATTGCTCTCTGCGCCTCAGCGTCTCTGCGGTTATGTATTATTCAAAAAAACGCTCAGGGAAGATCCGGATCACTTTAATGAAACGGCTTTTATAATATTTCTCAAAGGCCGTGATCACGACCCCTTTTGCTTTGCCCGAGCTGGAATGAATAAAATGTAATACGCTATTTTCATTGCCTTCTACAATCCCCATGTGTCCTACTACGCGGTTCGTGGAATCGGTTCCGGTAAACAGTATCAGGTCACCGGCACGGGCATCCCGGTAATCTATATCTTTCCCTACATGGGTAAAATCAACCGAGGAACGGGGCATACTGATACTAAAATGATTAAATACATAAGTGACAAACCCGGAGCAGTCAAATCCTTTGGACGGATCGGTAGAAGCATAGAGATACGGTATGCCGATCAACGTTTTGGCAAAGCTTAAAACCTCTGATGGATCGGTTGTTCCAGTTTCAATCTTTACGGAAGGCGTTGCCGGAGGGATGGGTTTGGATAATGTGTCTGAATCAGTCGCCCTGATTATCTCCAGGCGTATGGTCTCTATGGATGTTTGTTTGAAATTCAAAAGACCTGTTATGAAGATCACAGCAAACATAGTGCTATTCATGATATCTAATCTTCTTTTACCCATCATATTGAATCATATTGGGTAAGGAACAATATTCCGGCCACAAATCAATGCTCCACGAGCTTTTCATCAATCAGATAGGCGGCTACTCCGCTAATATTGTCATTTTCGCTTGCGTCCTTTAAGTACACCCTGAAAGAAGTAATCGTAGCGGTGGGGAAGCTGAGTATCCTTTTTCTGCCGACACTGGTGCCATGAATCTCACGGATGATGTTATTGACATTGTATAGGAGAATGCTGAATTGACGAATGGTTTGTCCAAGGTGTATCGCTTCGCGCAATACAATACAATTAATCTTTGTCGGTTGTGGAAGCTGCACCACAAAATTCTGCAGGTTAATGGCATAGGTAGTTGTGGCAGCATCAAGCCCCCGGATAATAAATGTTTTATTTGCAAAATCCTTATCACTGAATTCATAATAGGTATCAGCCTGTTTTAAGAGGTTATTGGCAAAACTTTCATCGCGGAGCTTTTTGAACCCGCCCAATACAGCTGAATCTTTTTCGTTGATCAATCCCCTTCGGTCAGGCGGCACATTCAATAAAAGATTGGCCCCTCTCCCCACGGATCTTAGGTATAATTCGAACAAGTCATTTGGTGTTTTTATTTTATCATCATCTTTTACATGATAAAACCAGCCGGGGCGGATACTGACATCGCATTCCGCAGGTATCCATAATTTACCATGATAATTGCCATGGTTCAATGTATCGGTGGGTGGTGCACCCAATCCTCTTTTGAATCCGGCTGTATCCAGGAAATTCCAGTTGGGGTCACCGGCTATGCCATCCTCGTTACCCACCCAGCGAATGTCGGGGCCAATATCACTAAATACAACCGTTTTTGGTGAGTATTGCCTTACTGTATTCTCAAACCTTCTCCAGTCATATACTTGTTTTTTTCCATTCGGTCCTTCTCCATTGGCGCCATCCCACCATAATTCCCAGATCGGCCCGTAGTTTTGAAAGATCTCCTTCATCATGCCAACAAAATCATCATTGTATTTTTCGGTGCCATAATCCGGATGATTCCTGTCCCAGGGAGAAATATAAACCCCGAATTTTAAACCGGCTTCCCTGCATGCCAGTGATAATTCTTTCAACACATCTCCCTTACCATTTTTCCATTTGCTTTCGCGGACAGTATGCGTGGAGTAATGACTGGGCCAGAGACAGAAACCATCATGGTGTTTGGCGGTTATAATGATCCCCTTTGCCCCTGCTGCCTTAGCTACCCGGCACCATTGCCTGCAATCCAGTTGTGTAGGATTAAAAATATCTTCTGGTTCCGTTCCTTCACCCCATTCTTTATCGGTGAATGTATTGGGGCCAAAATGCACAAAAAGATAAAACTCTGTTTCCTGCCAGGCCAGTTGTTGGCGGGTAGGTAAGAGTGCCTGGTCTTTATCCTGGGCCCGGATTAGAAAACACGCCATCATTAAAACACAAAATATGATCGTTCTCATTTTCTTATTTTAAAAACATCGGGTATTTCCCCGGCAACAGGATGATCGGTCTTAAAATTATAACCCATCAGTTTTGCAATTGTCTGTGCAAATTGCTCCTGGTATAACTGTATTCCGGATCTCAATTCGCCGCGGGCCGGAGTACCGGGGCCCATCACTCCAAACCATATCTGGTGTGAGTCCATTATTTTATTATTATGGCTTGTCCATTCTGATTTTGTTGCATCCCCCCGGCCGTGATCAACCGTAATAAAGAGGCTTGTTTTATTTTTATACTGCGGGTCGTTTTGTACAAAATCCCAGATCTCTTTTATCCAGGCATCTACCTGGTGGGCAGCATCCAGGTAAGACCGGTACTGTCCGCTATGCGCCCATTCATCGGTCTCGCCATAACCGATATAAAGCACTTTTGGTTTTCTTGTTTCCAGGTATTCAAGGGCCGCGTAATGGGTGAATACATCCAGGCATTCTTCTTCACCAAATGGTCGATAAGCATCTTTATTCATCCTGTTGATCAGGTTTTCATTTGCATTAGGCGTATTTCCACCTGCGGGATCAAAAGCTGCTATGACCGGAAACCCGCACCGCTGTTTATTGAAGATCCGGTCAAATGCTTCCCAGGCGCCGAATGCCGCCACCCTTCCTTTGAGCGCCGGTTGTTTATTCAAAAACTCCAGCACCGTTTCATGAGGATTGGGAGGATAGTCATTGCTATTGATAGCCGTATCCGGAAATCCAGTCATTATTTCATTATAGCCCGGGTAACTAAACCAATATGGATTGGCATTATCTACTTTATTGCCGGTTGTCCTGTTGCCAAATAACTCGCCCTGTCCCGCAACAGTATTCCATATAAAAGGCAATAGTTTCTTCCTGCGTTCATTCACATCATTATCCCAGTATTTTTTAAAGAGGTATGCACTGTCGCGCTGGTTATATTTAGGATTATTGGCAATCGCTGAATCCATCCCTTTAAATACATCCTGCCAGCGAAACCCATCCGTAGTGATGATGATGATATTTTCAGTTTTGTTTTGCGCTTGTACCCACCCCGTGATAACAACAAAGAACAGCATGATTATTTTTCTCATAAATACCTCTATTAAAAAATTAATGATATAATAGGCCGGCCGAAATTTCTTCTTTGTTCCCATTTCCCGCCCGCAGCAATACATGGAGACCGTTATCACCCCCACTGTCAAAATACAATACCCGGATGGCATGATAACCTTTCTTTAATGCCGCTTTTCCACTTTTCTCCAGCATACTATGGTCGCCATCATTATCGACTACTTCCTGATCATCAATGAACAATTTACTGCCATCATCGGATGAGGTAAAAAAAGTATAAAGTCCATCCTTCTCTATTTTAAGATAGCCCAAAAATGCAAATGCAAATTTATCGGGCCGCTGTTTCTTTGTTATTGTAATCAGATCGGTACTACCTTCAGCAACCGGTATTCCATTCAGTGAATTCATATCGACCTTTCCCGAAAGCTCATAATATTTATATGCTATCCCAGTTTTTAAATTATCAGTCTTTACCGGGTTCATCCATTGGTATCTTATGGCATTGACAGTAACGGTATTACTGTTCAATGCGCCGTGCTGAAACGCTTTTGCCTTCATGGTGCGGGTTTCATTAATAAAAAAAGGCTTTGTGTATACAGGTGATAAGGCATCCGGTTCAGCACCATCAATAGTAAAGCGGATGGTTGTTCCGGGTGCAGCGGTCATGATTATTTGTGGCTGCAGTGGGGTCAATGAATCATATACTGTCTCAATAAGCGGTTTTGGAGTAAATCTTCCATAGTTCTCTATCTTAATAACATAGGCATAAGGGGCTTCTATTTTGTTGGGATCATATTCAGGAAGGCTGACCAGGGTATTTTCCCCGGCTTGTTTTGCTGATAAAATTTCCCCTGTTGATAAAAAATGAACCCGTGAACCCGGGGGGCATACAATATCTTTCAGCAACAGTTGCCTGTCAGCAGGATACCTGGGAAAAATGGCATACAGTGTATTCGTGTTGGCATTGTAAGTATAAAATATTTCTTTCACGGCAAAACCCGGATCGGGGTTGACCGTGAGCTTCAGCATCACGTCACCGCCTTTTGCCTGGTAATCTTTTTTTCCATCACTCCATTGCGAAGCCGTTTTCCATCTTGTGGTTCCATAGATCGCTTCACCATTGATATGCAACCAATCCCCAATTTGTAATAATCGTTCCTGCATGATGGGCGGAATTTTTCCATGTTCATCCGGGCCGATATCCAATAAAAAATTCCCTCCCCTGCTGACTTTATCGATCAGGTGCAATACCAGTGATTGCGCGGAATTATAGTCCCAGGCATCTTCTTCGCGGTTATAACCATAACTGTATCCCATCCCCCGGCTCTCTTCCCAGTAATGATCCTCAAAATCAATATCGGGTTGGTATTCAGGCGTAAACACGGCACCGTGTTGAAACCTAACATCAGCACCCCAGCGATCATAAGTGACCACCTTGTCTTTTACCGGGCTTTCATTATACATCCAGGCTAAAAACTCTTTTGATTTCCAGACATCATCACCGGCTTCCCAGTCACCATCTGTCCAGAATACATCCGGGCGATATGTTGTTATAAGGTCTTTCATTTGCGGCCATACATGTTCAATAGCATATTTATTTCGATCGGATTTCCAAAGTGGATTGAACCATTCATACAAGGAATAATACATACCAGCATGTACGGGGGTTTTTCTAACTGCCTTAAATAGATCCCCCAATAGATCCCGCTTCGGCCCTATATCCATTGCATTCCAGGGAAAGCCCCATGACTTATTTGCTTCTTTATTGGGCCAGAGACAAAATCCATCGTGGTGCTTGGAGGTCAGTACAATATATTTGGCTCCTGACTTTTCAAAAAGCTGCGCCCATTCATCCGGGTTAAATAATTCTGCTTTGAACTGATCCGCTAACTGGTAATAAGTAAGATTGCCGAATTTTTCTTTATGAAATCTGATCCTGGCAGAATCGTTGGTTTGCAAACCGTATTGATACCATTCCGCATAATTACCTTTTGTACTCCAGCCGGGAACCGAATAAACACCCCAATGAATAAAGATGCCGAATTTGGCGTCTTTGAACCATTGAGGCACGGGCCTGCTGTCCAGGCTTTCCCAGGTTGGCTGATAAGATTGAGCCAGGGAAGAAATACTGATACCAAGTAAAAATGCCAGCAGGTTCCTTTTCATATTGATAGTACTATTATTCCAGGGTGGTTTTACCACTGATCATTGCCTCCTTCAACTGGTGCAGATCAAACACAATGATCTCATTGTTCCCTTTTTTCAGCCAGGAGGCCGGGCAATACAATCGTTGCTGCGGTCCAATACTCCAATATCTTCCTAAATTATGACCATTTACATAAACCATGCCTTTTGAATAATTACTCATATCAAAATAAGTATCGCCTGTTGCTGAAAGGTCAAAATGGCCTTCGAAAAATACACCTTGTTTATCATCTACCCATCCCGCTGATGGCCGTGCGGCTTCTTCTACAAATCCGTAATCCATCTGCAGGGGGAATATTTCCCAGTTCATCAGGGTCATTCCATTTAAGGTAACCCGGTCCGTTATCCCTTTGCGATCGATCATGTACTGTGCAAAATTGATATGGCCCATTCCTTCTACCAGGATCTCCAGTACCGGATCATTCACAATATCTCCCGGTTTGGGCAGGTCAATGGACCATTTACCTCCATTACGGAAAACGGTATCTATAAATTTATGGTTTAAAAATACCAATGCATAATCATGCGGCTCGGTAATCGTTAATTTGCCTCCTTTATGACCAATTAACCGGGTCCGGTAGAGGATCAACCCCTGGTTTTGATCAAATGCCTCCATAGGTTTTGGTTGCGGTGAATAAATGGGAGATGGCAGGTGATGCCAGATAGAGTTTGTGGCTCTCATTTGAATAGGCGGGATCTCTATTGCAGGTATCGGAGCCGGTGGTTCCGGGATTGTATAGTTCACATATTTTGAGACCAGGTTACGGATCATAAAATATTTCGGGGTGGGACGGCCCTGTTCATTGACCGGCGCGTCATAATCATAACTGGTTATATCCGGCTGGTATTGCGTGGGTGAAAATGCATTGGCTCCGGCGGTAAAGCCAAAATTGGTTCCCCCATGTATTACATATAAATTAAACGACTTTTTATTTTTCAATAGAAATTCAATTTCCTTTTTCAGATCATTAGTGTCGGGGCGGGCCCATTTCTCTCCCCAATGCGTCAACCATCCGGGATAGGTCTCACTGCTGAAAGAAGGAACATTGGGATACTTCTTTTTGGCAAATTCAAAATCAGCATCACTGCTTCCACTATCCAAACCAATCGCTGCGCCTTCCACTGTACCGGCTTCGAGCATGAAAGGGGTAGGACCATCTGCCGTATAAAACGGAACCGTGATCCCGTTTTTCAGCCAAAGCCTTTTTAATTCCGCCAGGTATTGTTTATCATTTCCAAAACTGCCATATTCATTTTCCAGTTGCACCATCAGAATAGGTCCACCCCGGGTAAATTGTAATGGCGCTATTTCTTTAGCCAGATGATTGATATAGACAGTAACCGCATTCATATATCTTGTGTCCATGCAACGGATCTTCAGATCGGGGATCTTTAAAAGATAAGCAGGCAGACCGCCAAAATCCCATTCTGCGCATACATAAGGACCGGGTCGGATCAATACCCACATGCCTTCCTGCTGACAGATTTTTATAAATGATGCGATATCCCTGTTTTCGGACTTAAAATCAAATACACCGCGTTTTGTCTCATGATAATTCCAAAAGATATACGCCGCGATCGTATTGCATCCCATTGCTTTGGCCATTTGAATGCGGTGTCGCCAATACTCTTTGGGTATCCGGGCGGGGTGCATTTCGCCACTAATGAATTGGAATGATTTGCCATCAAGCAAAAAATCATTACTACTAAGGGAAAAGCTATGCTTTTTCTGGGCAAATGGGATAAAGACAAGAAGAAGAAGAAAAATGCAAGTACCCGCCAGCTTTTTCATCCGGCAATTTAGGATGGCGCAACCGATTTAGAAAGTAAAATAATCAAACTCCTAATTGGCATTTTGAGAAACGAAGGCATGGCCATTGTGATTCCAAATACAGGAGCACAAAGGACACAAAGAAATACAAAGAACACAATGGGTTAACATAGTTAAACTTTGTGCCCTTTGTGCAATTCCTTGTGTCCTTTGTGATCCCAAATTCCGGAGACGCGAAGATTCACGAAGTATACTTTGTGTCTTTGTGCCTACGTGGTTCAAACCTAAAAAGACATAACCGTTTACCGGTTTGACCTAACTTTACCGGAAATCAAAACTCCATTTTTATGGAATACCGGATAGAAAAAGATACCATGGGCGAAGTAAAAGTGCCCGCAGATGCTTATTACGGTGCACAAACCCAGCGTAGCATTGACAATTTTAAGATCGCCCAGGATATCAATAGAATGCCGAAAGAGATCATCCGGGCATTTGCTTACCTAAAAAAGGCCGCGGCGATCACCAATTACGAAGCCGGTGTTTTATCCAAAACAAAAGCCAGCCTGATCGGTCGGGTCTGTAATGAAATACTGAAAGGTGAACTGGATGCTTATTTCCCCCTGGTGGTTTGGCAAACCGGGAGCGGCACACAAAGTAATATGAATGTGAATGAAGTGGTGGCGTACCGGGGTCATGTATTAAAGGGAGGTAAGCTTACCGATAAAGAAAAATACCTGCACCCGAATGATGATGTGAACAAATCCCAATCCTCCAATGATACGTTTCCGACCGCCATGCATATTGCCGCCTACAGGATCCTGGTGGAAACGACCATACCCGGTATCAAAAAACTAAGAGATACCCTGGCTGAAAAGAGCAAAAAATTTATGCGGGTTGTGAAGATCGGACGGACACATTTTATGGATGCCACCCCCCTGACCCTGGGCCAGGAATTCAGCGGGTATTTTTCTCAACTGGACCATGGATTAAAAACGATACATAATGCATTGGCTCATTTAAGTGAACTGGCGCTGGGTGGTACGGCGGTGGGAACGGGTATCAACACTCCACCCCAATATGCTGAAAATGTGGCAAAGCAAATTGCCAGACTTACGGGTCTTCCCTTTGTAACGGCAGAAAATAAATTTGAGGCCCTGGCTTCACATGATGCGATCGTAGAAGCTCATGGAGCATTAAAAACAGTAGCGGTCAGCCTGATGAAGATCGCGAATGATATCCGTATGCTTTCTTCAGGCCCGAGGTCGGGTATTGGTGAAATTCATATCCCTGATAATGAGCCTGGCTCTTCCATAATGCCCGGGAAAGTGAATCCTACGCAATGTGAGGCATTGACGATGATCGCCGCCCAGGTAATGGGTAATGATGTGACCATCGGGATCGGGGGAAGTAACGGCCATTTTGAATTGAATGTGTTTAAACCGGTGATGATCTACAATTTCCTGCACAGCGCCAGGCTGATCGGGGATGGTTGTGTTTCATTTAATGATAAATGCGCTAAAGGCATTGAACCAATCGAAGCCAATATTAAAAAACATGTGGACAACAGCCTGATGCTGGTGACCGCCCTTAATACAAAGATCGGTTATTATAAAGCGGCCGAGATCGCTCAGAAAGCACATAAAGAAGGAACTACTTTAAAAGAAATGGCGGTAAAACTGGGTTATGTCACTCCTGAACAATTTGACGAATGGGTCATTCCGGCTCATATGGTGGGCAGGATCGGGTAAGAAAATATCGTAAAACCCCTATTGGTTCAGAGAGGAACACCTGTTTTTTTTATTTTTTTTACTAAAAAATTGTAAGATCCGTCATTTTGTTTCTATCTTAACAGCACAAAATCCAAACCATTTAAACCCAATCCACCCTTTATGAAAACAAATACCCAGGCTACCCTATATTTTTCGGCATATCCGCTGAAGGCCCTGAAACAGGAAAATTCTCCCCCCTCATCAACAAGCCAGTCTCCCTATTTAAAGGCAATTCTTTCAAACAAAACGGGAACTGTAAGTCGTGTCAGGGTTCTACCCATGATCAGTCCTTACCGTCCTTCTCTGAGAGCAATTGCCAAAGAAAGCAAGTTGCCAAACGATGTTGAGCTGACACAAAGAGAATGGTTTAATAATTACGAGTAAACCCTTGAGCATAACCCCTAAAACAATGCCCCCCTGGTGGGGGCTTTGTGCTTTCAGGGGGTGATGGAATAAGAGAAGAGATAAAAGTGAATAGATAATAGATAATAGTTTCCTATAGTTGAAAAGACCTTACTGATTTGATATTTTCTCAAATTTGTAAGGTCTTTTCGAATTTGAGAACTATTATCTATTATCTATTCACTTTTATCTATCCTTATATACCTACCGTTAAAGGCCGGGAAAATAATGATTGCGAACGCGTAAACTTCCGGAGATAATTTTACAGCATAAAAGAATAGTTGAAAACTACCTGATCCAAAAGGGTATTTAACGGTAATTGACCTGTGATTATATGATCGCGGTCAAGTAAACTTCTATAGATTATTTTCTAAGATAAATGAACGGTATTCAATCGTTCCTTTTTCGGTAGTTGTTACCTGGAAAATGACGGGGAATTTAAGTTAAACAATGCTGTAAATTCCTATTGACTTTGGTTAGGGTTAAATATAATTTTATATCCAATAGTTCGAATTGTGAAACTGAAAATCCTGCCTATGAAAACAACTAAACTCTCTGTCATTAATTGGCTGAGATCTGTTTTTCTTCCAGCCTTACTAATTGGAATCACCCATTATTGTAAAGCACAAAATGTTGATTTTGGTAAAAGTTATATCAATATAACCAAAGGGATAAATGGCGGCACTGTTGAAACGGGAGATACCCTGGAGATCAGGGCTTCGTTTGTAGTTCGGTCCGGCACTTATGATAGTTGCAGGTATTCAGATCAGGTACCTGCAGGCACCGCTTTTATTACAGGAACCATCCGGGTATTAACGAATGAAGGAAAGATCTACAAATCATTTACCGATGCTGCCGGGGATGACCCGGGATGGATCAGCGGCACCACCATCACCATTAACCTGGGGTTTAATGCTGCTGCTGCACCGGCAACTGCCTTTAAACGAGGGAGAGTAGCCAATACCCATAAACCATCATTTTATGGCAGCGTCTGTATCATGATCGCTTCCTTCCGTGTAAAAGTTACCGCTGCAACAAGAACGAATATCAGTACAGGCGGGGGTACCATTACTTATAAAAACGGCCTGAATCCTATACAAACATTTATTTTCCCTTCTAATATATTACAGGTTTACCAAAACTATGGGATCTGTGCCAACACGGTTGGCGTAAATTCTATCGGGACAGAAACAAACGGCACTTTTGGCAGCGGCAAGCCCAGGAACAGGGGAACCTCTGCTAATGTCCCTGTGGGCTATACTTATAATGTTTTTGACCAAAATACGCCTAACGATTATTCTTATGGTATTACCAACAATACTTCAACGCGTACCAATTATACTATATTAAATACCTGGCCCAAACCAGATGGCTCCTCACCTTCCCACCGGGTATTTGGTGTATGGGATATTATCGGGGATCATACTGGCGCCGTATCTCCCACAGCCGGAAACCCGGCGGCAGATACGGTGGCCAATCCAAATGCGGGATATATGCTGGTGATCAATGCCGCCTACCGGATCGACTCGGCATTTCAACAAACCATCTCAGGACTTTGCCCAAACACTTACTATGAAATATCCTGCTGGATGAGGAATATCTGCTCCAAATGCGGCTGTGATTCTAATGGCGTAGGAGCCAGTGGCGGGGCGGGATATATTCCTACCGCTGCTGCAGATTCATCCGGCGTTTATCCAAATCTGACTTTTGATATAGATGGTATTGATTATTATACAACGGGTAATATCAGGTATACCGGTCAATGGATAAAAAAAGGATTTACTTTTTTGACAGGGGCTGTACAAACGAGCTTTACACTAAAGTTTTTTAATAATGCCCCGGGTGGCGGTGGTAATGACTGGTCCCTGGATGATATTTCAGTATCCACCTGTTCACCCAATATGAATTATTCACCTTCATTAGTTCCGAGTGTTTGCGCAGGTAATATACTGAACGTGTATGATACCGTACGATCCTTTTTTAACAACTATATTTATTATAAATGGCAGCGCAGTACCGATGGAGGCATCAGCTGGCTGGATGTTACCGCCCCGGCAGGACCTGCGGCTCCCCTCTGGAACGGAACGGCATGGGAATATGTAAGCGGATATACCCTACCCACTGATAAAACCCAACTAACTAATAATGGAGATAAGTACAGGTTGGTCGCTGCCACTACGCTTTCCAATTTATCGGATGCAAATTGCCGGTTTACTGATGTGGCGAGCATTATTACACTAAACGTTATTGACTGCGGTATTCTTCTAGATACAAAGCTTATTTCATTTACCGGTTTGATGATCCATGACCAGGCGGTCTTAAACTGGATCACAACTACCGTACATGAACCCTTATTATTTAATATAGAAAAAAGTAATGACGGTGTCCATTTTTCAGGTATCGCCACCCTGCCTGGCTATAATGATCATGGTGGCGGGCAAAATACGTATTCATTTACCGATACTTCCCGGATAACCGGTAAAAACTATTACCGTATCAGGATGAAAAATAACGGGGGACAATCCGCTTTTTCAAAAATCATCTTTCTATCAGGTTCTCCGGATAATTTTTCCTTTGTTTCCGTCATCAATCCTTTCAACAATGAACTGGCATTTAACATTTATTCAGATCACAGGGGTCCCGTCAACGCCGACCTGATCGATCCATATGGGAGGACTGTGAAAAGGACCTCTTATAGTATCACTACAGGCGTCAACCACCTGTCAATCGGCAATACCGGTAGATTAGCGGCCAGCATTTATATTCTTCGCGTCCGGTCAACGGGGGTTGTTTTGCAAAAACAGGTATTAAAACAGTAAAGAGATAATAGAGAATAGTGATAGATAAAAGTGGATAGTGAATAGTTAATAGTGAATAGTGAATAGTTCTCAAAGCCGAAAAGATCTTACAGATTTGATACTTTATCAAATCTGTAAGATCTTTTCGGCTGAGGAAACTTTTATCTATTCACTATTAACTTTTATCTATCTACAACACCTGTACCTTATCACTTACTTCGGTACCGGTTTCCACCGTGGTATGCATTTCCTGCTGATGATGTTTCTTAAAGAATCTTTTTTGAAATAGTAATAAAGTGATTACGCCCAGGGAAATAGAAGCATCGGCAATATTAAATATCGGGCTGAAGAATTCAAGTTTGTCGCCGCCCACAAAAGGGAACCAGGAAGGAAAATGGGAATCTATAATGGGAAAATAAAGCATATCCACCACACTGCCGTGCAGGAAGGAGGAATAGCCATGCGTTGAAAAATGGGCGATATCTGAATAAGGGATATAATTGTTGATCGTGGCATCATAATGAAGGCCTTTGTCGAATATCATCCCGTAAAACATGCTATCGATCAGGTTGCCAAGGGCACCGGCATAAATCAATGCCGCGCAAAAGATAAACCCTCTTTTATATTGTTGTTTTACTATTCGTCCGAGGTACCAGGTTCCGAAGATCACGGCTACCAGGCGAAAAAGCGTTAAGATCATTTTCCCTGTTTCATTACCAAATTTCCATCCCCAGGCCATACCCGGGTTTTCAATAAAATGCAGGCGGAACCAATCCATACCAAATACCCTCATCACTTCACCGGTAGGATGTGTTGTCTTGATCCAGATCTTCAATCCCTGGTCAACAATGATGATGGCCGTAATCATTAATACGACATGCCTGAGCTTTACTGTCTTCATTTGAAGCAACAAATATACGGGTTTAGGTTTTGGAGCTTTTAGGGGTCCTGTTAAATATTGTATCTCAACTTATAGCCATAGGTTTGGATTGACGGGTCGGGTCAATCCCTGCAAAGTCCATAGGAAAGATAATAGTCAACAGATAATAGTGAATTAATGCTGATAAGACTTTACAACTTTGAAAAAGTACCAAACCCGGGACACCTTCGATTAAATACACTATTATCTACTATTATCTATTCACTTTTATCTATTATCTTTTATCCGTGTTATTCGTGTTCTTAATATCATTCTTCAAAATACACACGTTTGACCCTTTGCGAAATCCCTGTCATTATCTCATATGGGATGGTCCCTGCCCATTGCGCCACCTGCTGCACAGGCAATTGAGTTCCAAAGATGATCACTTCATCCCCTTCTTTTAGCCCGCTGATCCCGGTTACATCTACCATAAACATGTCCATGCAGATGGTGCCGATAATGGGCGCCCATCTTTCTTTGACCCGGATCTTTCCGATACCATTACCTAATTTTCGGGGATAGCCATCGGCGTAACCAAGGCGAATAGTGGCAATAGTCGAGTCTTTATTTACCATCCCTTTTCGGTTATAACCCACCGATTCGCCCGCCTTGAGGTATTTTAGCTGTGCAATGGTTGATTTTAATGTAGCCACCGTCTGTAAATTCAGTTGATGAGAATCGGCGCTGTCCACCCCATACAAACCAATTCCCAGCCTTACCATATCCAACTGAAGATGAGGGTGCCGGATCACCGCTGCCGAATTAGCAATGTGCCGGATAAATGGATACCCCAGTTTTTTTTCAAGTTCATCAGCCGCTTCATTAAACCGATCGAATTGATCCATGGTAAATTTATCCTGCATGGCGTCTTCACTTGCAGCCAGGTGAGAAAAAACGGATTGCACTTTAAATGAAGAAGTATGAAGAAGATCTTTAGCTAATTTCTCCATATCGCTGCCTGCAAATCCAAGACGATTCATTCCCGTTTCTATCTCCACGTGTATCGGATAGTGTTGCACAGCTTCCTTTTCACAAAATGTGTCAAGAGCATGAAGCAGATCAAAAGAATAAATTTCCGGTTCCAGGTTGTTTTCCAGGATGGAGTCAAAAGCGTTTTCTTCCAGGTTCATTACCATGATAGGAAGGGTGATCCCTGCTTTTCTCAGTTCTGTGCCTTCATCCGCGTAGGCCACGCCGAGATAATCCACCTTATGATATTGTAAAATACCTGCAATTTCAGCGCCACCGCTTCCATAGGCAAATGCTTTCACCATCGCCATTACTTTGACGGATGGACCTATCAGTTGCTGATATTCTTTTAGGTTATGTATTATAGCATTCAGGTTTATTTCGAGAACGGTCTGGTGTACTTTTTGTTCCAGCAGCTGAACGATCTGTTCAAAGGCATAAATCCTTGCCCCTTTAATTAATATAGTTTCTTCCTTAAACCGTGAAGAGCGAAAATGTTGAATAAAATCCTGGGTAGAAGGGTATAGTTCCATCTGTACCGCAGGTAGCGTTGATGGCTGCAGGCTTTTTGTTATCCTTTCACCGATACCGATCAACCTGTTCACCTGGTGTTTGCCAAGAAGGATTAGAATGGCTTTGTAAAGTTCTTCATCGGATTGACCTGTTTGCAAAAAATCAGAAAGGATGACTGTTTTGCCTGTCCCCGCCGTTTGCTGATCCAGGAAATTCAAAGCGATTTCGAATGAACTCATATCAGCGCTGTAGCTATCATTAATTATTGAGCAGTTATTGATCCCTTTTTTTAATTCCAGGCGCATATTGACAGGTGACAATGATATCATCCTATCCTTTATTACATCATTGTCATATCCAAGCATCAGCATGGTCCGCCAGCAGGTGACTGCATTTTGAACAGCGGCATCATCTGTAAAGGGTATCCTGATCGAAATAATATCCTTCCCATTTACCGGGCTAAGCGCCATTATAGTGGTATGTCCGATATCTTTAACAATATCCCGAACCGTGAGCTCCCCCGGTGATATTGCATTCTTTAATAGGATCTTCTTTTCTTTTTCTTTTTCTTCCCTCGACCGGAAACCCTCTCGGTGGGCTTCCCCGATATTGGTAACTATCCCGATCGTCGGCTGAATGATCTTTTCAAGTTTCTCCATTTCACCGGGCCTTGAAATACCCGCTTCAAAAATCCCCAGCGTATGCTGTTCATTCATTTGCCATACACTTAGCGGCACGCCGATCTGGGAATTATAGCTACGGGGGCTGCGAACAATGTTATAGTCCATCTGCAGTAACTGGTAAAGCCATTCTTTTACAATTGTTTTTCCATTGCTCCCTGTAATACCGATTACAGGTATGGTAAAACGCCTCCGGTGAAAGCTGGCCAGTTGCTGCAAGGCACCCAGCGTATCCTTTACAAAAAGGAAATTAGCCCCGGGGAAATTCCCGGTGTCTATAGGATCACTGCAAACAAAATTTCTCACTCCTTTATTATACAATTCGGGGATAAACCGGTGACCATCCCTCCGATCACCTTTCAAAGCAAAAAACAAGGTAGTGCCCGGGTATACTAATTTGCGGCTATCCGGCAATAATTGCTCCAGAGGTCCATCAGTTACAATAGAGGCTTTAGCGCCAACGATGCGGGCAATATCACTCAATAAATAATTCATTATTTAACCACTCCATTATATCAGTTCATCAGCCATCCGCTCCGACATCTGGCGGAAGACCTTTTTTATTCATAAAAATAGAATAGAAAACAGATCCTGCAATACAGACCATGATCACTCCCAGCGAAATAAAGACCTGTGTATTTTTACCTATCCCCCATTGCGTGATCCAGTGTTCGCCCAACATTTTTATACCAATAAAAACCAGCACGATCGCGATCCCTTGTTGCAGGTAATCAAACCTGCTAACGGCGCCCCGTAAGAGGAAGAACAGGGAACGAAGACCCAGCACTGCAAAAATATTCGAAGTATAGATGACCATCCTATCCCTTGAAATACCCATGACAGCAGGAATAGAATCCATTGCAAAAACAAGATCAATCGCTGCCAGCATAATGACAACGACAAATAAGGTAGTATAGGCTGGTCTGTTATTTTCCCGGATGATGTATTTACCACCTCCTTCATGCGGGACCAAAGGCAGAAAGCGTTTTAAAAACTTATATATCTTCGTATCCTGGGGATCAAATTCTTCTTTCCCGGTTGTAGTAAACATCTTGTACCCTGTATAAATCAGGAATACGCCAAAAATATAAAGTATCCACTCGAACTGTTGTACCAGGGCCACTCCTACGGTAATAAAGACGACCCTGAACACAATGGCCATCAGGATCCCGATCAGCAGCGCCCGGCCAAAGTATTTTTCTTTTACCGAGAAGGCAGAAAAGATCAGGATGAATACAAAAATATTATCTATACTCAGGCTCCATTCCATCAGGTAGCCGCTGAGGTATTGTAAAGCCAGGGCCTGCCCGTCCTGCAACCACATAAAAATGAAGAACCCCAATGCTAGTGCTACCCAGAAAAAGGTCTGGTAAAGTGCTTTCCGGATCGTGATCTTCTTGTTCTTTTTGCTTAACAGGCCAAGATCAAACACTAAAGCGAGCACCAGAACGATTCCGAAAACGAGGTAGGTGACCTGGTCTGTTGTCATCTGCAAATTTTATCTGGTGGCAAAGATAACCAACTTGAAGGGCTGATCTGACAGGACATAGAGATAATAGATAAAAGTGAATAGTTAATAGTGCCTCACAGTGGAAAAGACCTTGCGATTTTGATACTTTATCAAAGCTGCAATGTCTTTTCTGTTAAGGACACTATTATCTATTCACTATTCACTTTTATCTATCCACTTTTATCTACCCACTTTTATCTAAGCAGCATACTTCATCTTGCGGGCTTGCTGATAAATCAACCCCAACAGGATGATCAGTAATACGGGTAAGGCTATATTGATGAACTGCCATCTGGACTTCTGTTCTTTTACTTTTTGTGGATCCAGGAGCCGAAGAATAATATCTTTATTTCTTATTTCGATGATATCGGGTTTGTTCACTAAGTATTCAAGGCAGTTTAATAAAAAATCCCTGTTGGCAAACTGGTATTCATACTGTGAGCCAACGGTGTAAAAATTCATACCCATTGGCAACGGGCCTTCTTTTGGGGAAATATCATTCATCACCATATCCCCATCCGCTACAACAATAATTTTATTATTATTTTCTGATATGCCTTTATAAGGTGTTCCATATAAAGCAAGGCTGTCAATTTGGGATCGGGATGCCCTATTCCTGAATAGAGAAGTGAATTTCCCTTCCAGCAGAACGGCAACTGGAATATTACTCCTTTTGAATTGAGCATCTTCAGGTGTGTTGCGGTTTTCATTCAGGCTGATCAATGCCGGGGTTGCAATGGTTCTTGAATTAGAAGAGGAAACCAGCAAGATCGTTTTGCTGATACCGGGTGCCGTTATGGTGTCTATCGAATTCACAAATCTGCCCGCCACCAATCCTATGTTTTTATTAATTGTATGGTTATTATTAGATCCAAACAAAGGATAATAATTCCAGTGTACAAATTCAAATTGGGGTTTATCTTTAGTTCCCCCTACCGCCAAAGGAATAAAATCACATTGAAGATCCATGACGAGGTCAGTATTGATGCGAACGCCGTATTTGAAAAGCAGGTCAGTAAGATTCAGATTTCTGTCGTATGCAATCGTTTCAGGTTTGTAATGCAAACTATCCTGTTCAGCAATTAAATTATCAATAAAGCATAGCACTTTTCCACCCCGCATTACATACTGATCAATTTTTAGTTTTTCCTCTTCGGTAAACTGTAAGGATGGTTTAACGATCAGCAGTGCTTTCAATGTGTCCGGAATGATTTTCTGTTCATTAATATTAAACCTAAATAACTTGTAATTTTGTTGAAGGGTCTGCTGCAGATCATACGTTCTGTAATCAACCGGCTCACCATTACCTGTTGAATACGCCAGCAAAGGTTTTTCAGGATTGATCAATCCATCCAATGTTTTTGCAAACTGGTACTCCATCAATGCTTCTGCGCTGTTCAATTCCTGAGGGCCAATTGCTTTTTTACCGCCCGGGTATAAATTCACCAATTCCTGCTTGTCCTTATATGTGACCAAGGCAAAAGGATAGACACGTTTATTTTCCTGTCCCGCTTTTACCTGTACCGTAAGATTAATATAATCAGCTCCCAATTTCTGAAGTGAATCTTCGTAGGTTCCCCTCGCTCCGGGCATATCATCCTGTGGTGAAATAAAACGATAATGGATCTTCGCCCCATTCCTGTCCTTTAGTAATTGCAAAAATTCATCCGTACTATTCGCGAGTTTGCGGAACCCCGAAGGAAAATCTCCTTTCAGGAATACATCGATACGGACATCATCATCCAGGCTGCTGACCAGGTTCTTGGTCGCTTTGCTAAGGGTATATCTTTTTTCTTTAGTAAGATCAAACCGGGAATGAATAATAAAAGCCAGGTAGTTAAGACCCACAAGCACTACGAGCAGCATCAGCCACCAGTATTTTGAAGCAAAGATTCTTTCGATCCTTTTTTTCATCTTACCGCTTTAACAGGTTTCGGTTCGTAATAGTTAAAAACAGGAAAATAATACTGAGAAAATATATAAGGTCGCGTGTATCGACAAGGCCACGGCTGATACTGCGGTAGTGAAAATCAATACCGGCCATTTCCACATAATAATCAGCTCCGTTACTGAATGCGGGCAATCGGCTGATGGCGCTAAATCCATAATATAATAAAGCGCAACCGGCACCGCTTGCAATAAAAGCCACTACGGCATTGTTAGTGAAACTGCTGCAGCAAATACCGATAGCGGTAAATACAGCAGCCAGGAAAAATAATCCGAAATAAGACCCAATCGTGGCGCCCATATCAATCCCTTCGCCGGAAGAAAGGCGCTGGATGGTAAAAATATATATGATCGTAGGTAGCAGGGCAATAAACACCACCACCAGGCTACCCAGGTATTTGCCTCCGATGATCTGCCAACGGGTCAGCGGTCGGGTCTGTAAAATCTCGTAGGTCCCGGTTTTAAATTCATCGGCAAAACTGCGCATAGTGATGGCGGGTATCAGCAATAAAAGGATCCAGGGAGATAATTGAAAGAAATGATCCAGGGTGGCATAACCAAAATCAAGGA
>JADGPW010000085.1 GCA_017882265.1 Chitinophagaceae bacterium
TACCTGGAAGTAGTGATCGTACCTATTCTATTCTCCATCATTTTTGCGGTTATGCTGTTCCCCTTTGCTATGCGGCTGGAAAAATGGGGATTCAGAAAGGGATTGGCTGCTTTTACAATGGTCCTCATTACCACCCTGATTCTTGGTTTCCTGGTCTACCTGATCTTCGGACAGCTCAGCGTCTTTTTCGGGCAGGTGCCACAGTTATCAGACAGGGTCAATTCAATTGTCAATACGATCAGGGATTTTGCGGCTCACCAGTTAAACCTTAAGAAATCAGTTGTTGCTGATAATATCGAACAACAACTGAATAATATGCAGGTTTTCTCAGCACAGGTGCTGGCTGCTGCGGTGAGGGCATTGCCTTCTTTCCTTATCAATGTATTCCTGGTACCCCTCTATGTTTTTTTTCTTTTGTATTATCGTCATTTCTTTCTGGAATTCTTTTACAAGATCTTCCACGCTTCAGAAAGAGCAACGATCGATGAGGCGCTGGAAAGTACGGGTAATATCATAAAAGGGTATGTTTTCGGGCAATTCCTTGATATCATCATTATCGGAACGGTCAATACGGTCGTTTTATACGCGCTCGGCATCGGTTACCCGATTTTGTTGGGATTTGGTATTTCCGTTCTCTGTATCATTCCCTACCTCGGCATGATCGTCGGTTCGATCATCTTATTATTCGTGGCGCTCATTACGACCACTACTACCTGGCAGCCGCTCAGTGCCTTTGGCGTACTATGGTTCATTCATATTATTGATTCCAACCTGGTGGCACCCAAGGTGATCGGGTCCAGGATACATGTCAACCCGTTGGTTGCCATTTTTATATTATTTCTGTTTGGGGCATTATGGGGATTACCAGGTCTTTTCCTGGCCTTTCCCTTAGCCGCCATTATGAAAGTTTTATTTGACAGGGTCCCTGGTTTAAAACCCTATGGGTTTTTATTAGGGGAGCCTTCAAAATATCATTTAAAAAAACATTCTCTTACCCATCTCCAGAAATTACAGAACATCCAGGAGATGAAGGAACTTACACCTATGAATGATATGTTGCCCGGGGAACCCGGCGCTGATCCTCTGCCGCATGATGAGGGTGGAAAAGGAGAAGGAGGGGGGAAATAATATTAGTCAAATAAGTCAACAGGCCAAATAAGTCAAATGAGTCCCGCCATCAAAGGGGCAAAGAACACATAAGTTTGATGATCAAAATGTATTCTCTTTGAGCTCTTTACACTCTGCGCGATATATTTTCATACCCGTTAGCTACCGGGTGGGAAACTACCGGCTTTTGATCATTTTCCGGAATCAGCAGGAAATAACCGATCTTTACATTTCAATAAAAACAGTAAAGACCTATGGGTGAAACATTTGGTAAAAAAGAAAATCAGAAAAAGAGGTTAAAACAGCGCCAGGAAAAAGCTGAAAAAATGGAAGAACGCAAAGCCAACGCAAAAAAAGGAAAGACCCTGGAAGAAATGATGGCCTATATTGATGAGAATGGGAATATATCATCGGCGCCCCCGGATCCGAGAAAAATGAAAACCTTTATGCAGGCCGATATGCAGATAAGTGTGCCCAAACAGGAAGAAAGAGAACAGTATGAGGTCATCAGAACCGGCACCGTTACTTTCTTTAACCAGGATAAAGGATTTGGATTTATCAAAGATTCGCAGACCCAGGAAAGTATCTTCATTCATATCAACCAGCTTTCTGAGCCGGTTAGAGAAAATGACAAGTTGAATTTTGAGGTTGAAATGGGACCTAAAGGGCCGAATGCTGTTAAGGCGAAGAAGATCAGTTAAGAGATAAAAGATAGTAGATAATAGATAAAAGTTGATCCCTGGCAGTAGGGCTAATATAGATCCTTACATTTCCTTTTTACGTATCAGGAACTTCTTAACGAAAGCCAGTTATAGTTTCCTCCTCCACAGTACTTTTCCCGTTTGAATTTCTGTGCAGATCAGTTGATAAGCTTCGTTTATCAGCCCTTCTTTTTTGCAAATACGATAATTATGGTTGGCAATATGCGTTGTATAATCCTTCGCTTCTCCGGGATGAACCTGATTTCCCAGTGTCAGTGAAAAGCCGGCTTTCCCTGAAAATTCTTCAATAGCTTTTTTGAGTTCGGAGCCTTTCAGGACCTCTTTCTCAATAGAAGAAAAATGCGTATACCCCGCTTGTCCGGCCACAGGTTGCATATCATGTTTGAACAACACCTTATAATATAATTTTCCGGAATCGGTCACGAAGTAATACTGGATAGCCCGCACAGGGGGTAAAAACAGTTTCCATCTCGAAACACTAAATGAAGAAAATATATGCAGCCCATGGTTACCCTGGTCAGCATATACTTCCAATATAGAATCGGCCCGTTCGGATAAGTAAAAGATCAGTGGAGAAAAACTAACATACAATACAAACATACCGGCGATAGCCATCACACCGATCAGGAGCACCGTCCCAAGACCAGGCAAATAAAATATAAGGATAAAGATCAGCGTAACAAGAACTCCCATGCCCAGCAGGAAGAGTAAAAAACTTTTTAAAGTGGAGGTCATTCGCATAGGGATTCAATTTCGTTTATATGTACGCATTTAATCGCAGAGACCCAGAGCCGGGGAGGTCGCAGAGAAGGATAACCCGTTTTGCAAATAACTCTGCATCCCCGCGATTAAATGCCAATACAATGACTTTACGTTCCTGGACGAAACAGATTTGTGTTTATTATACCTATTCTTATATCTGTTCTATCCCGGCAAAAGGGAAAATAAAACACGCCTGTTTTATATGTGGATAAATGGTAGTTCATAAAGCACCGGTTCACTTGAAAGGCGCCGGGGCTTCCTTGTATCCTTTATAAGCTCCACGCATTTTAGCTATTGAATATTGAATAGGGATGATCATTTTTTTTACAAAAACGGGTATCCCCTGAACTTCAAATTCTGTGCTGTAACGGGTAATTAAAAAAGCGCCTGTTACAGGCTCCGGACGCTTTTTTGTTCCGTTATCCAAAGCATCGCCATCCGCTTCCTTTACAAGGCCTTTAAACACCAGTTTCTCACCATATTTGTTTTCGATTGTGTGAGGGTATTGGTACATATAGTTTTATTTTTTCATCAAAAAGGTAAGAATATTTTTTGAA
>JADGPW010000086.1 GCA_017882265.1 Chitinophagaceae bacterium
ACATATTTTTATCGCCACTGATAGCGGCCACTATCCTTAATTCTATTTGGGAATAGTCTGCAGATAAAAGAATATGCTTATTATCCCTGGGAATAAATGCTTTCCGGATCTCTTTTCCCCGTTCGGTTCTGACAGGAATATTTTGCAGGTTGGGGTTATTACTCGCTAAACGGCCGGTAACGGCCACGGCCTGTCCATATGTAGTATGCACTCTTCCTGTTTTCCTGTTGATCAATAGTGGCAATGAATCAACATAAGTTGATTTGAGCTTGGTCAATTCCCGGAAAGCCAGGATATCATCCACTATTTGATGTCCTTTTACAGCCAGCTTCAGCAAAACATCTTCACCTGTCTGGTATTGCCCGGTCTTTGTTTTTTTAGCGGAAGGATCAAGTTTTAATTTATCAAAAAGTACTTCACCCAATTGTTTAGGGGAGGCAAGATTAAAACGGACCCCAGCTTGTTTATAAACACTTTCCTCTGCTTTTTTCGCTTCTTTTTCCAGTTGCTTTGAGTAGTCGCCCAGGAAATTAACATCGATCCGGATTCCTTCATATTCCATATCCACCAAAACTTTCACCAATGGGTTCTCTACTTCATTAAACACTTTTTCGACTTCTTTCTTTTTCAACAGGGGGGTAAAAACATTTTTGAGCTGTAGGGTGATATCCGCATCTTCGGCGGCATACTCTTTTATTTTTTCAATCTCTACATCCCGCATATTACCTTGTGTCTTTCCCTTTTTCCCGATCAGTTCTTCAATATGTACTGGTTCATAACCAAGATATTTGGCGCTCAGCAGGTCCATACTTCTTTTGCCATCGGGCTCGATCACATAATGGGCCAGCATCGTATCAAACAGGTTTCCTGCTATTTCAATACCATACCATTTGAGCACCAGCATATCATATTTTAAGTTTTGCCCGACCCAGGTTTTCTTTTTTTCGGCGAACAAAGGTTCAAACCAGGAAAGGATCTCTTTTGTTTTCTTTTGATCAGCCGGGCAGGGCACATAATAAGCTTCCCCGGGGATTACGCAAAAACTTAGCCCCACCAGTTCCGCATCATTTGCATCAATACCGGTGGTCTCCGTATCAAAACAGATCTCTGAATATTTCTTAAGCGTTGTTACTAATTTTTTGATGGCGGCATCTCCCTCAATCGCATCATACTTGTGAGGTGTATTAGAAATATTTTTATCTACCTGCAGACCCTCAGCTGGTTCGCTCTCTTCTACCGGTTCTGTTTTTTGTGCGGCAGTTTCCACCAGGTTTCCAAAAAGGTCGGTTTGAACTCCTTGCGGGATCTCTTTCTCTACTATGATTTTTTGAGCAGAGGTAACCGAAAAATCTTCCCCCAGTAGTCGCTTGCCAAGTGTTTTGAATTCCAGTTCGGTAAAGATTGCTTTCAGTTTTTCTTTATCCAATTCCCTGACCTTAAAATCTTCTTCATGAAATTCAACTGGCACATTTGTAATAATAGTAGCCAGTTTTTTTGAAAGAATAGCGCTGTCTTTCCCGGCTTTTATTTTTTCACCCATGGCGCCCTTTATGTTGTCAGCATTGGCCAGTACATTTTCCAACGTACCATAATCAGCCAGTAATTTTGCTGCTGTTTTTTCTCCCACACCCCTTATTCCGGGAATATTGTCTACAGCATCTCCCATCATCCCAAGGATATCTATCACCTGAGACACTTTATTAATACCCCATTTGGCGCAAACTTCTTCCGGCCCCATTATTTCCACATCACCGCCCTGGTATCCTGGTTTATAGATCTTTATTTTATCGCTGACCAATTGCCCGTAATCTTTGTCCGGAGTCACCATATAGACCTCGTAACCGGCTTTAGCAGCCTGCTGACTCAGGGTACCGATGATATCATCTGCTTCATACCCGTCCAGCTCTATTACTGGGATATTAAGACCCTGGATGATCTTCTTTATATCGGGAACAGCAGCTATAATATCCTCAGGTGTTTCCTGGCGGTTAGCTTTATAATCTGTAAAATCAGTATGTCGTTCTGTGGGGGCATGTGTATCGAAACAAACGGCCATATGGCTTGGCTTCTGTTTGTTGATCAGTTCGATCAATGCATTGGTAAAACCAAATTGCGCATTGGTGTTCTTTCCTTTTGATGTAAGACGTGGATTGCGGATGAGTGCATAATAGGCACGAAAGACAAGTGCCAGCGCATCGAGTAAAAAGACTTTTTTTGCCATGCCACTAAGGTAAAGATTTCACCCAAAGCAGGCCTGGATATAAAAACAACAACCCCGTCTCGTTTTAAACCAGAACGGGGAGCTGATATGTTAACGCTGCTTGCTTAATTAATAGAAAGCCTTAATGCGGCTGTATGATCCTGCTCGGTTTTTGAAGTGTTGGCAGGTTGCTCAGCTACTACATTGGCTGTAGCTTCGTTTTTCTTTTCCATATACTTTCCAGGATTGTCGACCAGAACTGTTCCGCTAAAAGCAGCCGTGTTTTGTTGAATGCTTTGGTCAGTAATAACAGGTGCTTTTTCTTTGTGAATGAAGTTCAGGTATAAAGCGAAGAACAACAGGTTAAATGCAAAGAAGTTTGCGATTTTACGTACGCGTCTTTTCATAATACTGGATTTGTGGTTTTACAAATATTGGATTCAATTGGTTTCTATAGCTAAGATAGAAAGAGGATTGTTAGGAACAAATGATAAGGCATTTTATTTATGAAAAACAGGAAGATTCACCCCAAATGATACGTAAATCTACGAATGAGCATTAGTTGTTTTTCCTGACCGGTTACTTTTTCATCTCTTCCAGCTTTTTCTTCAAAGAATACATTTCATCTCTAAGTCTGGCCGCTTCCATAAAATCAAGGTCCCTGGCCGCTTTTTCCATTTCTTTTTTGATCCCGCTTACCGCTTTTTCCAATTGAGGAATGGTCTTATAATCAGCCTGCTCCTCCGCGGCAGTCGCTACCAGGTCCTGATCCGGGGCTATGGCGTAAGGATTGGCCGGGTCAAATCCTTTTATATCCAGTACCGATGTTTGTGCAAAAACCTCTTTGGTAGATTTAACGATCGTCTTGGGGGTAATATGGTGCTGAATATTAAAAGCAATTTGTTTCTCCCGGCGGCGGTTGGTCTCATCAATGGTCTTTTGCATACTATCGGTCATCTTATCTGCATAAAAAATAACAAGGCCATCCACATTCCTTGCCGCCCGGCCGGCTGTTTGTGTCAGTGATTTTTCATTGCGTAAAAAACCTTCTTTGTCTGCATCGAGAATGGCCACCAAAGAAACTTCCGGCAGGTCCAATCCTTCCCGGAGAAGATTGACTCCCACCAGTACATCAATGACGCCTAATCTTAATTCACGGAGGATCTCTATTCTCTCTAGGGTATCCACTTCACTATGAATATACTTGGATTTAATATTGATGCGGTGCAGGTATTTATCCATCTCTTCTGCCATTCGCTTTGTCAGTGTGGTTACCAACACCCTATCACCCTTGATCACCCTTTTATCAATTTCATCCAGGAGGTCATCGATTTGGTTCACACTCGGGCGAATTTCAATTGGGGGTTCCAGCAAACCGGTAGGCCGGACAACCTGTTCCACCACAATACCCCCCGATTTTTCCAGTTCGTAATGATCCGGGGTGGCCGATACAAAAATGGTTTGATTGGTCAGTGATTCAAACTCATGAAAATTCAACGGACGGTTATCCAGGGCGGAAGGCAGTCGAAATCCATAATCAACCAAAACCAATTTTCTGCTTCGGTCTCCTCCATACATACCGCTAACCTGTGGAATAGTCTGATGGCTTTCATCAATAATCGTTATATAATCTTTTGGGAAATAATCCAGCAAACAGAAAGGTCTTGTACCTGGCTGCCGGCGGTCAAAGAAGCGGGAATAATTTTCTATGCCATTGCAGTAGCCTAGTTCACGGATCATTTCCACATCATAATTTACGCGTTCACTTAAACGCTGAGCTTCAATGTATTTGCCTGTTTTTTTGAAATAGGCGACCTGCGACTGCATTTCATCCTGTATCTCGTAAAGCACTTTTTGAAGGATATCCTTGGGCGCCACATAAAGATTAGCGGGAAAGATGGCCGCATTTTCCATCAGTCCGATACGTTTCCCTGAAACCACATCGATGCTTTCAATTTCTTCGATCTCATCTCCAAAAAAAGTGATTCGGTACCCGTAATCAACATAGGGAAGATTAATATCTACTGTATCTCCTTTCACCCTGAAGGTGGCTCGGTTAAACTCCAGCGTCGTTCTGTTGTACAGGGAATTGACAAGCGAATGCAGGAACCCCTGCCGGGAAATGGATTGACCTTTATTGATCCGGATGATCCCATTTTCATAATCAGTGGGATTACCCATACCGTATATACAACTTACACTGGCAACTACAATTATATCCC
>JADGPW010000087.1 GCA_017882265.1 Chitinophagaceae bacterium
AATACCGATAGAATGTCGAACAGACGAACAAGGAATGTCGAACAGATGAAGTACTTCACGAACAAAGAGGAAATTCAGGAATATAGGAATTTACGGCCTTCGACATTCTGAATTCTGCCTGCCCCGTAGGGGTTCATCTGTTCGACATTCTCAGAGTTCCTTTGACTTACGCGGCAGCTGATCATATTCTCCCTTGAATGCATACCATCCAAAGATAACCAGGCCGATTGCAATGGGCATGAAGATGGTAATAATGATGATCCAGATGATAGGGTTATTAATGTCTTTTTTACCGGCACTGTCAATATTATGTATTGCGCCATTTACCAATTCATAAATTACAAAAGGCGCAATGAGCAATATAATCAGGCCAAAATATCTTTTAAAAGCACTCATAATTTAATCATTGAAGTTTTTATCAATTTTGTTTGTTAAGTACATTATCCCTATCACAAAGCACAATGCCGCTACGCAGATCGGGTACCAAAGACCGACCAACGGGTCAGTCGTATAGGTAGAGGTTAGCAGCAAACCAATAAAGGGAACCAGGCCACCGAATACGCCATTGCCGATATGATACGGTAAACTCATAGAAGTGTACCGGATCTTGGTAGGGAACAATTCTACGAGAAAGGCGGCGATAGGGCCATAGACCATCGTGACGAATAATATCATTACGAAAACAAGGGAAACAATTTTCCAATAAAGATTAGACGCAAGTCTCTTATTAGTATGTATTTCCCGCCCGTATTTGATGTTGTAGCCTCCTTCGGCACCTGGATCTTTTAATAGTGCCGCATCATAATTTGCATGATTGACAAAATGGGTGTCTACCTGTACTATATCAACTCTGATCCCTTTTTTAAAACCATCTTCGTTATGAGTAGTGTTTGTAAAAAGCGTGTCTTTGGTTTTATTGTTTATTTCCACTGTGGTTGACATTGGACGAGAATCCACCCCCTCGTGTAGAATACTCACTCCACTTGTATCAGTGATCTGCAGAAATTGAGAAAAGATAGGCCGGTATAATATTACACCAGCTAACATTCCTGCCATCATGATCCATTTTCTGCCTATTTTATCACTCAACCAGCCCCAAAAAAGAAAGAATGGTGTAGCAATGGCGATAGCCCAGAGCATAATCGTCCGACTTTGCTCGAATGCAATATTGCATTTGGTTTCCAAAAAATTCTGTGCATAAAACTGACCGGTGTACCAGATCACCCCCTGTCCCATGACAGCGCCGAATAAGGCCAGCAGGACCATCTTAAAATTCGGTTTATGCCGGAAGCTCTCTTTCAATGGGTTCACAGATGTGGTGCCTTCCGATTTTAGTCTGGCGAACATCGGGGATTCTTTCATCTGCAGACGGATATATACGGAAACAAAAACGAGTACAATAGAGATCCAGAAAGGGTAACGCCAGCCGCCCCACTCTGCATTGAATTTTGCGTCTGGCATATTTAATTTTACAAGCATAATAACGCCAAGTGCAATAAACAATCCCAGGGTGGCTGTTGTCTGGATCCAACTTGTATAAAAGCCTCTTTTCCCAACAGGTGCATGTTCTGCAACATAGGTAGCGGCGCCACCATATTCCCCGCCCAATGCCAGTCCCTGTAATAACCTTAACACCAAAACAAGGATCGGCGCTGCGATGCCAATGCTTTTATAGTTGGGTACGCAACCGATAAGAAAGGTCGCCCCTCCCATAATTACCAATGTCAGCATGAAAGTGTACTTGCGCCCGATTATATCACCGAGCCGGCCAAACACCAGGGCGCCAAACGGACGAACAATAAAACCAGCCGCGAAGATGGCCAATGTACTGAGTAAGGCTGCGGTGGGGTTTTCTTTCGGAAAGAACTGGGAAGAAATGGTAGTGGCCAGCATTCCGAAAATATAAAAGTCATACCATTCGATCATGGTACCCACTGAAGAAGCGGCAATGATCCTGCGGATGTTGAAAGGTTCAGTCGTTGGCTGATTCATATCGTTAAAATACAGAATAGATCGAGACCGTCGAAATTTTTTGTAATGCCATGAAAACATGGAATTAGGTCCCGATAACTATCGGGATGGGAATTTGAAATTAGGCCCCCCGGTTGAAATTTTCCTATCGCTATTCGTTAACAAGAAATGTCTGAACACTTTTTTACTGTTCCAATCCTAATTCCCAATTCCTAATTCCCAATCCTGTATTCGTATATTTAAGGTGCAAAAGATCATCTATGTCATATCCTTTTCAGATAAAGTCATTAGGCCAATACCACGATGCCTATAAAAAAAGTGTGGAGGATCCGGAATCCTACTGGGCTTCGGTAGCAGAATATTTTCAATGGAGAAAAACATGGGACAAAGTGCTGGAATGGAATTTCAAAGAACCTAAAATAGAATGGTTCAGGGGTGCAAAACTGAATATTACGGAGAATTGTCTTGACCGTCATTTGGCCGATCTGGGAGATAAACCAGCCATCATCTGGGAACCCAATGATCCCGGTGATAAGATCAGGGTGGTTACTTATAAAAGATTACATAAACGGGTCTGCCAGTTTGCCCAGGTGCTAAAGAATAACGGGGTGAAGAAAGGTGACCGGGTTTGTATATATATGGGAATGATCCCGGAGCTGGCCTATGCGGTATTAGCCTGTGCAAGGATCGGCGCCATCCATAGTGTCATATTTGGAGGCTTCTCGGCACAAAGTATTGCCGACAGGCTGGATGACGCGAAAGCGGAATATATTGTTACCTGTGATGGGGCCTACCGGGGATCAAAAGATATCCCTTTAAAAACCGTGATCGACGATGCCCTGATCGGAAATAAAATAATCAAAAGGGTTATTGTTTATACCCGGACAAGAACTCCTGTTTCCATGATCAAGGGCCGTGATGTATGGTGGGAAGATGAAATGGAACACGCGGAAGCACAGATTGAAAAAGACGATATCGTATCATTTCCTGCTGAAGAAATGGATGCGGAAGACCCTCTTTTTATATTATATACATCAGGAAGCACGGGTAAACCCAAAGGTGTCGTGCATACCTGCGCCGGCTATATGGTTTGGACCACCTACACGTTTGTAAATGTATTTCAATACGATCCTGGCCAGGTTCATTTTTGTACGGCAGATATTGGCTGGGTAACTGGTCATAGTTATATCCTGTATGGTCCTTTATGCGCAGGCGCTACTTCCCTCATGTTCGAAGGAATTCCTACCTGGCCGGATGCTGGAAGATTATGGGAGATCGTTGATAAACATAAAGTCAATATTATCTATACGGCGCCCACCGCTATTCGCAGCCTGATGGGTTTTGGGCTGGATCCCCTTAAGGGAAAAGACCTTTCCTCACTTAAAACCCTGGGAACAGTAGGGGAGCCTATCAATGAAGAGGCCTGGCATTGGTATGATGATCATATCGGGAAGAGAAAATGCCCCATCGTGGATACCTGGTGGCAGACAGAGACCGGGGGCGCATTGATCTCCAACCTGGCTGGGGTAACTCCCGCCAAACCCGGTTGGGCCACTTTGCCAATACCAGGTGTGCAACCAGTTCTTGTAGATGAAAATGGAAAAGAAGTAACAGAGAAGGATGAACATGGCTTATTAAAAGGAAATCTATGTATCAAAGCTCCCTGGCCCGGTATTATAAGAACAACTTATGGAGATCATGAACGCTGCCGCACCAATTATTTCGCCACGTACGAGAATTTATATTTTACCGGGGATGGGGCGTATAAAGATGAAAATGGATTTTATAGAATAACGGGAAGAGTAGATGATGTGCTGAATGTAAGCGGCCACCGGATCGGTACCGCGGAAGTGGAAAATGCCATTAACATGCATGCAGGGGTAGTGGAAAGCGCGGTTGTAGGATACCCGCATGAAATAAAAGGCCAGGGTCTTTATGCGTATGTTATTTACAATCGTCCCCATGTAGATGATGAGCTAACCCGAAAAGATATACTGGCGACCGTAACAAGAATCATCGGAGCTATTGCCAGACCTGATAAAATTCAGTTTGTCCAGGGATTGCCTAAAACAAGAAGTGGTAAGATCATGCGCAGGATATTAAGAAAGATTGCCGAAGGAGAAACTAAAAATCTTGGTGATACCAGCACCCTGCTTGATCCTGCCGTGGTGGACGATATTAAGAACGGGAGACTTTAACAAAGTACCAATGAAATACCCGCTGAAAGGTATAGAGCATAGCGAGGATAATTTGTATTTTGAATGAAATTGATGCAATGACACGGTTGCTTTTCTTATTTCATTTCGCCCTGGCCTCTTTTTTATCACTTGCCCAGACCACCCCGGGAAATTTTTACATTAAATCGGCTTCGGTTATCAGCTGCACTCCCGTTAAAGATCAGTATATGTCATCCACCTGCTGGAGTTTTGCCAGTAATTCATTTATTGAAAGCGAGTTGTTGAGGATGGGGGAAAAGGAAGTGGACCTGAGTGAGATGTACACTGCCAGATTGATCTACCCACAGAAGATAATTGCACACTTACAGCAAAAAGGACAGAATTATTTCACCCCGGGTGGACAGTTTCATGATGTGCAATGGGTAATTAAGCATTATGGCATGGTGCCCGAAGAGGTCTATAATGGTAAACCAAGGGGTGAGTTCAACCATGACCATTCTATATTGGATACCCTGATGAAACGATACGTGGATAAGATGGTAGCGGATGGAAAAACAAAACCGGATGAAGCGGATTGGCGATATATCAACAATTTGCTGGATCGCTATCTTGGAAAATTACCTGCGGTTTTCACTTATGAAGAAAAACCCTATACACCACAGGGGTTCTTAAAGAATGAACTGGGTCTTAACCCGGATGATTATCTGGAGATCACCTCTTATTCCCACCATCCGTGGTACACTTCTTTTGTCCTGGAAAATAAATACAACTGGTCCTCAGGTTTATATATGAATGTTCCATTAAATGATTTTATCCGGATCACAGATGAAGCATTGGATAATGGCTATTCTGTGCTCTGGGATGGGGATGCGGATGATATGGGCTTTGTTTTTAGGGAAGGATTAGCTTTTTTACCTGACACGATAAAGAACCTGGGGGCGGAACGACAAAGAACCTTTGCCGACAGCAGCAGTTACCTGGATCATATGATGCATATCGTGGGAAAGACAACGGACAATAAAGGACATAAATGGTATTATATAAAAAATTCCTGGGGAAGCTATAGTAACAGTCAGGGAGGCTACCTATACATGGATGAAAATTACTTCGCTATTAAAACTGCGGCCATCGTGGTGAATAAACAAATCATTCCTGCCGATATCAGGAATAAGATGAAGTTGTAATAAATTAAAGCAGCACGGACCAACTGCTTTAATAGGATTTTCCGGGCTTTTTGGGTGAGTGGAGGGCTATATCGCTTAATACAAATATTATACCGTCATTAGTATATTGATGGAATAATTATTTCCTCTTTAAAAAATAATTCATAATAAGTAGATGGTATCGCCTGTAAAAATTACTTTTGACCGAAAACCATCAAAGAGCCCGGTTAATATCTTATGAAAAAACAAAACACCAAACGAAAGCTACCCACTTTCATCCGCTGGATATTATGGGTACTATTGGTGCAGTTTATATTGATCAATATCAGTGCTTCCCTTTATGCGTTTAGATTAACCCATGTAAATGACGACCCCTCGTTGCGGAATTCCAAACCGGCCCGAAATATTTTTACCAAAACCTGGCGATTATTCACCGGCCCCCGGCAGCCACGATCGATCATCACGGAATGGCCGCGGTTCCCTGTAGATACGGTAACGCTCAAAACACATGATGGAATTCTTATAGAGGCCTGGTATGGCAAAACGGATTCCGGCAGGAAAGGAACCGTATTGCTTTTCCATGGGATTGCTTCCAATAAAGGAATGCTCCTGGCTGAGGCGGAAGAGTTTCGAAACCAGGGTTATGATGTGATGCTGACAGACCTGCGGGCACACGGCAACAGTGGTGGCAATACAACCACCATTGGTGTACGGGAAGCAGAAGAAGTTAAACTGTCCTACGACTATGTAGTTCAGAAAGGGGAAAAGAATATTTTCATATTTGGCAGCTCAATGGGCGCTGTGGTCGTGGTCAAAGCGATTGGCGATTATGAATTAAAACCTGCAGGAGCTATTTTAGAAATGCCCTTTGCTTCACTGCAGTCACATCTGCAGGCCCGCGCCAGGGCGCTGGGTTTCGGAGGCCTCCCCGAAAAGCCTTTTGGTTTTTTAGTTTCTTTCTGGATGGGTATTGAAAGAGGTTTTAATGGATTAAAACATCAAACGGCCCGGTATGCTGCTAAGCTCAGTTGTCCTGTATTGATGCAATGGGGTGCGCGGGATACTTATGTATTAAAAGCCGAAACGGATAAAGTATTCAATTCCATCGCTTCCTCCCGTAAAAAATTAGTGATCTATGATCAGGCCGGTCATGAATCATTACTGCAAAATGATCCGGCGAAATGGCAGACTGAAGTAAATAAATTTCTTGAAGACGGGAAACAATGATCTTTTATTTACGGATGGTCACTTTTGTACCAGCCCGGGCATAGCCGTACACTTCCTGCACATCCTCATTCTTCATAGAGATACAGCCCTCCGTCCAGTTTTTATAACGGTCGATAACAAAGTCTTCATGGGGCCATACCCCATGTATTCCGATACCACCACCGATCTGGGCATTGGACGGGATCTCCCCCCGTTGTTTCCGTTCGTTGAACTTTTCCCGACTTTCCTGGGTAGGATAATCAAGACCCATGTACCGGCACCATTTTTCGTGCACCCTTTTATTGATGATATGAAAATCGCCTTCCGGTGTATTCTTATCCCCCTGCATTTTTTTATCGCTTAAACTGTTGTTGCCAAATACAACCGGGTAGGTAGCATACCATCCCTTATCATCATATACATTCAATTCATAATCTGATTTATCAATAACAATGGAAACATTGCCTATCGGTCCGGCAACGTTCCAGCTAAAGCGTTTATTTATTTTGCAACGGGTGGAGGTGGTCACATTGGAAGCCAGCAAGCTGCTTCCCAGGAAAAAGGAGGTTAGAACAAGGATATTTTTCATCAGGCATATGTGTTTTCATTATCGCCACATGTAGCCTGCTTTCAGCAACGAGGGGTGCAGGATCATACTTGGCAAATCGGGAACCGTCCAATGGCTCAAACGAAGTGCCACGAATCTTTATTTTGAAGTGTGGATATGTTTTAACGGGACGTTTAGAAAAGATACCCGTGGTTCTACTTAGTAATTTGTTTTGGATCAATTCCAGGGTTGAATAGACAATTAGCAAAAAGATAGAGTCTTTGTATTTTGCCTATTGCTTATTGTCAATTGCCTATTGTCTATTGTCCAATTGATACTACCTTACCAGTTACTAAACCTGAACCCGAAATTATAAGGCTTCATATCCAATCCCCGTTCGTACATATTCTTTACTGCCATAGAGCCATAAAAACGAATGGGGCCCAGGGACAATTCAGCAACATAAGAAAGCTTCCACTTTTCCAGGTTAAAATCATCCTTTGCTTTCTTTTTGCCTTCGTCGGAGGTGACCGTTTTGTTGCGGGCGCTGTACAGGTAACCAGCGCTGATACCGGCGCTGATACCAAATCCTTTTTTACGGTCGGGCGTAAAATTGAAGTTGAACATGAGTGGGGCTGTCAGGTAGTCAGCCGCTAATTTATCTTTATTGTATTTACGGCCTACCGTGACATCCAGACTAACCACAGGTGGGTTAAGGGTGGCGGGTGGTTTCGGATCATAGCGGACAGGACGCTTATAATAATAATTATTGAGTTCAATACCAAGTCCGTATTTCAGGTTCACCACGTGTTTGATCATGTTCAGGCGTTGCATAAATACCCAGATATTCACATTCCTTGATTTCCAGCCTTTCAGTCCAAACCAGGTATTGTTGCTACCGGGCGCATAAGCCTGTGCAGAGGCGCCTGTGTAAACCGTATTATCTGTATAATTAGAGAAACCAATATCGAAGATCCACCAATTGGTGCTGAGGTTCGAAGGTTTTTCATTGTGACGATCTCTTATTTTGTTTTGTTCATGTATCGCTTCTTTGGTACCTGCTTTGCGGATGATGATCATTCCACCGATCCGGATGGTGTCATTTTCGGGCACCGGCTTTTGTTTACCCGTGGTATCTGTTTGGGCAAACCCGGTCATGATCGTGCATACGGTGATGCACAGGGTTAGGATCCTTTTCATGTTCTTCATTTTTTTCTTTGTTTTTTTGTCACCCCGAGCCCTGCGAGGGGTTATTTTAGTTTGAAAGCCAGCCCGCCCACCAATAATTTATCATCATCAGTGGCATCCATATTCGTTCTTTTTTCAAACGTCCTGGTTACTTTCCGTAAGAAACCGCGAAGCTTGCTCTTTTTTTCAGACTGGTTAAGATCAGCCATATTATCTGATGTGGTTGACTTAATATATGACGGACCAACAGGAATGGTTGTTACATCATTATTTTTATTTACAGTAATGGGTGAGTTGATTATTTCTTTAGGATGATTGTCAGCGACCGCATCATTTTTCACCGGATCAGTGATCAGATTAACATTATTCAAAGGCCTGGGAAGATTATTGGAAGGTTTGTTATTATTATTATTTTCAACAACAACCTCTTCTTGTTTTTTATCCTGGATCAGTACTTTATTTACGGGTTGTTCTTTACCCGGATGTATTTTAAGAACTATTGGACTAACAGTTTGTTTTACTGGTTGATCATATTTCCTGTTGTCAGTAATAACAGTTGGGGTAACGGGGATATTTTTTTCTTTGATCTTTACCACCGGATCCCCGGTATTAATTTTTTGTTCAGGGACGGGACTTTTAGCAAGACCGGGTGTAGCGGCAGGAGTTCTCTTATTCAAAACCATAAATAAGCCAAAAGCCAGACCCAGGATCAATACCACTGCGGCCGCTACTTTCCACCAGTCGAATAGAACGGGGTAGCTATCGGGATTTTCCTCTTTCCTGTATAATGACTGTTTGTTATCAAATATGATTGGTTCAGGTAATAATTTAGATCGTTGCAGGAGGGTCAATTCCTGTTTTACCAATGGATGGGAAGAAATGAATTGCTCCACGGCTTTTCGTTGTTCAATGTTCAGCTCGTCATCTATATAAAGCACCAGCCATTTTTCATAATTAGAAAGATTGACCGGGGAATTCCCCGCAGCGACCGGGATCATTAATTCTTCCTTACCGGTATATACAATATCCATATCCGGCACCAGCTTAAATTGCATCATTATTTCCAGTTCTTCTTTCAGGTCAGGGTTTTTTTGAACAAAATCTTCTACCTGCTGACGTTCACCGCTGCCCAGCTCATTATCCATATACAGGATAAAACACTCTTCGTAATTATGGCGATTAATAATCATTATCAATTTTTTGCTCACAGCTCGAAGCTCAGAACTCGTAGCTACCTCAAATCACATTTTCCATTTTAACCAAATAACTCTTCAACTGAATTCTTGCCCGGTGCAGGTACACTTTCACCTGGCTTTCAGTCAATCCCATGATCCGGCCGATCTCATCATAACTATACCCTTCATAGTCTTTCAGCAGTACCAATGAACGCTGTGTTTCACTTAACCGGGCCAGGGCTTCATCCAAGATCTTCTTCAAATTATTCACCGGCCGGTCCTGCACCCTGGTTTCTTCGCTGAATTCCTCCCGCAGTTGTATCCGTTTTACTTTCCGGATATGATCGATCATCTGGTGATAGGCCACCGTAAAAAGATATGACTTACATTTCCGGGCATCTACCTCATCCTTGTTGCGCCACATTTTTTCAAACGCTGTTTGAACTACATCCCGGGCATCTTCTTCGTGGCGAAGATTTTTCAGGATGAAGCGGTATACATTATCTGCATACATGGTCACGCATTCGTTGTACTCTCGTTCGGTCATAAACAGCCGGCATAACAGGTTAAAAATAATTAATAAGACCTGTTTTGTGTATATAATACGTTTAAAAAGCAGCGAAGTTACAGGTTGGGGCTGAAATACCGAAAGCTATGGGAATCAGCCGAATCAACCTGAAATCAATAGGCAGCGGGGGTAAAATAAATAAACTGGCGCGAAAGGGTCTCCATGATCATCCCGTCCTGGCCCGCTTTTTTGATCCTACCCGGGCATTGCTTCATCATTTTTTTACAACAGGTGGGGTTTTCCCTGACCGGGGCTGAAGAAGATTGAAGCACTACCAGGCAGGCTGCGAGTAAACCTGTAATAAGGCCAAATAGAACCCAGTTTTTTTTCTGCATGGTAGTGGTTTTGGGATGAGACGAAAGTAAAAAGCAAAATGTTACAAGAATGGTAAAAATTTTAATAGTGTTTGGCATGGATACTGTCCCTTGATTTCAAGGTTTATAGGCAAGGTCCATAAACCACTAATTTTCAATAAACTGTGCTTCCTCCATCAATCAATCATCGCTAAACCATCGCTCATCCTTCGCTCAACCACTCATTTTAAACAGGGAATAGCATATTTGAGCGACGGATGAGCGAAGGATGAATGAAGGGTGAGCGAAGGGCCGGTGAAGGATTATACTATCTCGATAGCAGCTACCTGCTCATTCCGGTTCGGGAGGGTAAGTTATATTTGCCCATCAAAAAATACCATATGAACGAGAAACTGGTACAACGGATCGCTAAAGAAGTGGGAGACATAAAAACAGCCGGTCTTTATAAAAATGAAAGGATCATAACCAGCCCCCAAGGTGCTGAAATTACAGTGGGTGGTAAAACGGTGTTGAACTTTTGTGCCAATAATTACCTGGGTCTATCCTCGCATCCCAAAGTGATCGAAGCGGCTCATAAAGCCATTGACCGGCGCGGTTATGGTATGAGCAGTGTGCGGTTCATTTGCGGTACGCAGGACATTCATAAAGAACTGGAAGAAAAGATCTCCTCATTTCTCGGCACAGAAGACAGCATTTTATATGCGGCTGCCTTTGATGCTAACGGCGGTGTTTTTGAACCCTTGTTCAATGAAGAAGACGCCATTATTTCCGATGCGCTGAATCATGCTTCCATTATTGATGGCGTTCGTTTGTGTAAGGCACAGCGTTTCCGCTATGAGCACAATAATATGGCCGACCTCGAAGTAAAACTGAAAGAATCTTCGGGTTTGCGGAGCCGCATTATTGCCACTGATGGCTCCTTCAGCATGGATGGAACGATCGCGCAATTAGATACGATCTGCGACCTTGCCGACCGGTATGATGCCATTGTGATGATCGATGAATGTCATTCCTCCGGTTTTTTGGGAAAGACAGGCAGGGGCACCCATGAATACCGGGGGGTGATGGGAAGGATCGATATCATTACCGGGACGCTTGGCAAAGCGCTGGGCGGCGCTTCCGGTGGTTTTACTTCGGGCAGGAAAGAAGTGATCGATATGCTCCGGCAGAAATCCAGACCTTATTTATTCAGTAATACACTGGCGCCTTCTATTGTCGGCGCTTCGATCGCGGTACTGGATATGCTGACGGAGACAACCGAGCTTAGAGATAAATTAGAAAACAATACCAAATATTTCCGCAGTAAAATGACAGAAGCCGGATTTGATATCAAACCCGGTGATCATCCCATTGTTCCTATTATGTTGTATGATGCGGTGCTGGCCCAAAACATGGCGTCGAAATTATTGGAAGAAGGGATCTATGTTATTGGGTTCTTCTTTCCCGTGGTTGCGAAAGGACAGGCAAGGATAAGGGTGCAATTAAGCGCGGCCCACGAACAAAAACATTTGGATAAAGCGATCGCAGCTTTTACGAAGATCGGGAAGGAGATGGGAGTGTTGAAATAAATGGATTTTTAATTAATGTACCTTTACAATATAAATTAAAAACAATGGCAAAGAGAATTATCAGCAGATATATTGTAGCTGATCCTAAAGTATGCCACGGTAAATTAACCTTTAAAGGCACAAGAATTTTTGTTGATGATGTACTGGAAATGGTGGCACAAGGACTTGCCTGGGACTATATTATTGAACAATGGCATGGTCTTATTACAAAAAATGCTATAAAAGATGCCGTTATTTTAAGCAAGGAATCGCTGGCTAAAGAATCGCAAAATTTCTCCACTGCCTGACCATGTACCTGCTTGACGAAAACATAACCAAAGACCAACGGGAACTTTTAGAAAGGTGGCGGTATAAAGTAAAACAAATCGGAGTAGATATAACCACGAAAGGCATTCAGGATATTCAAATAATTACGCTACTTCAGCAAATACATGGTGTTCTGTTTTTAACAAGGGATACGGATTTCTTCAGACAAAATTATTGCCACCTGAATTATTGTATCGTTATTTAGATGTGGAGAAAACAGAAACCGCCTATTTTATTCGTAAGTTTTTAAAGCACCCGAATTTTAATACTACTGCAAAAAGGCTTGGTAAAATTGTAAAAATTAACCAGACTCTTATCCAGTATTACAGCCTGAAATCAAAGGATATAAACACATTATCAAATCCGTATTAATAAATTCTGCATTCTTCCCGTGAGTGGTGAAATACTATCGGGGATACGTGTACAATTAAGTGCGGCGCATGAACCACATCATTTAGATAAAGCGATAGCGGCGTTTACAAAGATTGGGAAAGAGTTGGGTGTGTTGATCTGAGATTGATTTTTCCGACTCAAAAAAGATTATATATAAGGGTTAAAAAATATTCCTACCTTTCTTATTCACTCTCCTGGTTCAGGGTCGTATTAAATAAGTCCTTTCCATTCGCTCCTCTCTTTTATTGCCCCGGATCTTCACTTCGTTAATTAAAAATTACAAGTATGAAAAGACTATCGGTGGTTTCTATTGCCCTTTTATTTTTTGGCATTACACAGGCACAACAAAATGTAGGTATAGGTACAACTACACCAAAACATAAATTAGATGTGTATGGCAATATCTTTTTAGGAACAACACAATCAAATACCAGTTTTACCACCATTTCTGATGCACTTTATCTTGGCAGCCCCCGAAAGTTTTTAGCCAATGCCACAGGTGTTAATGTGGAAGGAACAACTGATTGGATCAATCTTATGGCACATCCCTTTTCGGCTGGTATCTTATTTGGATTGAGCGGATACTCCGATGCAACTCCCCACACAAGTGTTAATGCGCTGATGGTTATCAGAAGCTCCGGCAATGTAGGTATTGGAATCACTAACCCCACTAACCTATTATCGGTTGCGGGTAATGCCGATTTCAGCGGTAATGTGGGTATTGGCACCAGCACCCCTGCCAACAGACTATCTGTTTCAGGTAATGCTGACATTTCAGGTAACATGGGTATTGGTACGGCAACACCGGCTGCATCGGCTCAGTTGGATATAAGCAGTACTACAAAAGGTTTATTACCTCCAAGAATGACAAGTACACAAAGGGATGCCATGACCCCTGCAGAAGGTTTAATGATTTATAATACTACTTCAAAAAAACCAAGTTTTTATAATGGAACAGAATGGCAAAACTTTGATGGCAGTTTTGCTTATGCAATTGGTGATAATTATCAGGGTGGTAAAATTGCATACATATTGCAATCCGGCGATCCCGGCTATATTGCCGGCCAAACCCATGGCTTAATTGCCGCAGCCTCCGACCAAAGTACAGGTGCTCAGTGGGGTTGTTTTGGAACAGCAATACCAGGAGCCGATGGTATAGCCCTGGGAACGGGCAATCAAAACACCATTGATATTATGGCTGGTTGTGCCACTGCTGGAATAGCCGCAAGGCTATGTGGTGATCTGGTATTAAACGGTTTTAGCGATTGGTATTTACCATCAAAGGAAGAGTTGAATAAATTGTATATAAATCGGGTAGCGGTTGGCGGTTTTAGTAGCGCCAGCTATTGGAGTTCCTCGGAGATCGACAACGACAACGCCTGGCTCCAGAACTTCAACGATGGCGCCCAGGTCGTCGACCCCAAGGACGACACGTACTATGTTCGTGCCGTTCGGGCTTTTTAACTATTTAGCTATTTAACTATTTCATATACCGGGAAGCGGTCGAATTTTATTTTTTTCAATTATGGCACTGTATTATGATTTACCAGTTTACCGGGATACATACAAACTAATTTTGAAGATATTTGAGTATACAAAAGACTTTCCGAAAGACTATAAATACATCCTGGGTCAGGATGTTCACCCCGTAGGATAGAAATTAATTAATAAGCATAAATGAATTTTGATAATTATCCAACGGGGTAAACCGGGATGCACTGAAATTGGTAAGGAGCTGGTGTGTTGAAGGAATCTCCGACAGCAGCAAAATAAAGAATATCAGCTACTATATGAGGAAGAGTATAAAACTTCTAAATAGAATAGTGTTTTGTATTCCCCTTTAGCGATAGAGGTTTTATTTAATATTCAACGCCCTCGCCGCCTGCTTCAATATATCAGGTCGCACATGTTCTCCTTCCAGTATCACCAGGAATCTATCCCGGGCAAACCAGGTAAGACTGCAATTATTCGTAGCTTTCTCACAATGCTCATAAGCTTTACCCCCCATTAGATCAGTGGTCTTTGTATATTCTTCATCGGATTCCTGGGGTGAGTTGATCATACTTTGGTATTGGGTACTGTAAATACCAGCGCCACCAGGACCTGCACAATCATAGATGCTGAGATCAATGGTGGTACTATCGTTAAGTACATAATCAGCCGTAGCTAAGTTGGCACCCATGGCTGCACTCACATTATTATTTGAGCGACTGGCACCCATCAGTTGTTCCGGCACCAGTGCCGAGAATTTTTCAAGTGAAAGGGGAGTCATTTTTTCCAATGAATCCTTTACAGCTTGTTCATCCGTAACGGCATCATCCTTTTTTTTCGTGTCTGTCTTTTCTTTTCCTGTAGTGCCGGTATCACTTGTCTTTTTTTTATTCTCGCAAGACATTATTTGTAAAGCGATAACAAGTAAAAAGAGGGGAACAAGTTTCATAACAAATAATTTATAACAGGTGACCCTGGCTTAGCAATTGTAGGGTTAAACCTTCAATAACAAGACGCAGAGCAAGTCTATTTGGTAAATGTTTACTATCGTAAAAGTACTGAAATGCGGATTTTTACGATAAAAACTGGCCCTATTATTGCCAATTTGTAAAAGCATACTAAAAAACAAGATTAAGTTATGAAAAACAATATCCCGGTATTACTTTCGTTCTCTTCCTTGAGTAAATGCTATCGGCCAATTCCTATTGAATTTCCCCATTTAATTTATTCACCCAAGTTTTAAAAACCATGAAGAAATTATTGCTTTGCCTGGTCACTGTGGCAATGATCATGTTTGTATTCAGCTCCTGTTCAGCCAGCAAAAGGGATTGCCGGGGTGTAAGGCATTATCGCCTTAAAAACGGAATTTACCTGTAATAGCTCTGCAAATTTTAAAATTATTGATTCCGTTCCGGTTTAACCGGGCGGGTTTTTTGTTTTTAACAGGTTTGGCGAAACCAATACTTAGAATCCACCGTGGGGTTTCATATTAAGGAAGTCATAGCAAGATCAGTTTGGAATATTGTTGTTTGTTCGGGCTGGCTATGTTATCCCGGTCTTTATTTTATAAAGGGAAGGCTAATGCAACTTCCGGGGGATTAACTTTGCGAAAATTCAGATCAATGATGAGGATATTCCTTGCCTTGCTGGTACCGGCTTTATTTTTTTCCTGTTCACCCAATAATGTAAAACAGGATAAAAGTCTCAAAAAATATTTTGACGATAATAAAGTAGAAGGTTGTTTTGCCCTGATGGACAATGGCACGGGAAGGTTTACCGTGCATAATCTTAGCCGTTACCGGGATAGCAGTTATTTACCCGCCTCCACCTTTAAGATCGTTAATTCCCTGATCGGTCTTCAAACCGGCAAGATCAGCAGTGACAGCATGATCATTAAATGGGATGGGATCAAGCGCAGCCGGAAGGAATGGAACAAAGACCTGACGATGTATGAAGCCTTCCGGGTATCAGCAGTAAATTATTACCAGGAGGTGGCCAGGCGTATCGGCAAAGACACTATGCAGATCTGGCTTGATACATTGAGTTATGGGACAAAAAAGATCCGCTCGCAAGTTGATTCTTTCTGGCTGGATAATTCATTAAAGATAAAACCAGATGAAGAACTGGGCCTGGTAAAGCGATTGTATTTTGACCAGCTACCTTTTTTTAAAAGCTACCAGGAGATGGTAAAAAGAGCCATGTTATTTGAGAATAATGCCAATTACCGCCTGGCCTATAAGACGGGCTGGGGGTTTACGGAACAAAACCATGCGATCGGCTGGATAGTGGGTTGGGTAGAAGAGAATAATCATCCTTATTTCTTTGTGCTGAACATTGAATCACCCGATCCTCATTTTGATATGTGGACGGTAAGGATGAAAATGCTAAAGGATATTTTGAAACAACTGGGTTTTTTTGAAGGGAAAAGATGAGGTGAGAAGGGATTGGGGATTGGGGATTGGGAATTTGGAATTAGGTCCTAAAATCGAAGTTTTCCGGTTTATTTGATTCTCCCCCCCAATTCCCAAATCCTAATTCCCTTTATTAGCATGAATTTTGTTTTTGGTTAAAAATGAATTTCCAATTTCAATATAAAGAGTTTGTTTGGCTTTTCGGGGCGATCCTTGTTCTCATCATTCTTTTCCTGGGGGTACTGCGTTGGAAGAAGAAAACAATAAAGCGCATCGGGGATGAAAAACTGGTAAAGGCGCTGATCGCCAATTATTCTTCGCGCTTATTTACTTCAAAATTTATATTTCTTTCCTTTGCTTTTGCACTTGGCGTATTGGCAGTGATGAATCCCCGTAAACCCGATTCAGTCGGTATCGTGAATCGAAAAGGTATTGATATAGCCATAGCGCTGGATGTAAGTAAAAGTATGCTGGCGGCCGATCTTCCGCCCAGTCGCCTGGAAAGGGCCAAACAATTTATTACTAAACTGATGAATGAAATGCCGGATGACAGGATCGCACTGGTCTTATTTGCCGGGAAAGCATATATGCAAATGCCCCTGACGGTTGATCATGGAGCCGCGCAACTGTTTGTGTCTTCGGCAGGCCCTGACGCGGTGCCGCAACAGGGGACGGTGATCAGCGAGGCATTAAAAATGAGCGCCAATGTGTTTAATGCATCGGAAAAGAGATTCAAGACGGTGGTACTGATCTCAGACGGGGAAGATCATGATGAAGATGCCGCCAAAACCGCTAAGGATCTTGCCGGGCAGGGTGTGATGATCAATACGGTGGGTATTGGTTCGCCGGAGGGCGCGACCATTATTGACCCCCTTACGGGGAAAAACAAAACAGACGCTGCAGGCAATGTGGTCATCACGAAACTCAATGAAGAAGAGCTGAAAGCAATCGCCCGGCAAACAAACGGTGTGTATATCAGGCTGCAGAGCAGTGATGAAGCAGTATCCCTGTTGAAAGATCAATTGGCACAGATAGACCGGAAAGCTTTTGGAGATGTTTCACAAATGAATTTCAAAAGCTATTATCTATGGTTTGTCGCGGTAATGTTTGTTTTATTGCTGGTTGAAAATATTATTCCTGAACGCAGGACAGCCGGTTCTTCCATTTCGGCAGGCAAGCCGGCTGGAAAAAGTTAATGAAATGAAGATCAGGTTATTCATAGTAATGCTTTTCATCGGAGGATATACTTTCGGCCAATCGCGTGAAGTGGAGAAAGCCATTCAAAAGGGAAATGAATATTATAAACAGCTACAATTTGAGCGGGCCATGGCATCTTATAACAAAGCCATGAGCGCGGACCCTGCCAATGGGATAGCAAAATTCAATCTCGCTAATGCACAGTACAAACAGGAT
>JADGPW010000088.1 GCA_017882265.1 Chitinophagaceae bacterium
CAGGGCACTTATATGTTAAGGGTAACAGAGAATGGTAAAGAGGCACAATCGTTTAAGATCGTGATCCTTAAGTGATATTGAAATAGCTTTATTCAAAGCCGCTCCGATGAGGAGCGGCTTTTTTTAGTGCGCCAGGCATGTGTATCAGCTATAGGGTGGAAGTCCCGAATGCACTTTGCAGCAGGGAGCATTAGCCAAGAGCAAGGGTGTCCACCGCGGGGCGGAATCCGAAGGAAGCTGGCGGCAAACGGTTGAGCCTACGAACTGAAACTGCATATAAGGCGGGTTGATGTGGGTGATGTTGCTAAAGAAACAAAAGCCCCATACTGTACAGGACATCAAAACGTAAATGCAGAGGCTACATAACCGGAAAGTGGATACACTTACCCCGGGAGGTCTGCAAACGATTTTTCGTTAAGGAGCAGAAGTCAGCAGAAGTCATAGTAGGAAAGGAACGAGCCATCAGCCGAAACAAAGGCTAAAAGTGGAAGACTCATAGACAAACCGAAGGATGGAAAGTTAGAATGGCGAAGAAATTAAAAGGTTTGCGGCGAAGCGCGATGACAACTGAAACACTTAAGAAAACTACCTGCAGTGAGATCCTGGCCAATCCTAATGCCGCACAGAATACAGGCTACTAGGAGATAAAAGATAATAGTGAAAAATGAATAGATAATAATTTCCCAGAAGAAATGACCCTACAGCTTTAATATGGTTTCAAAATCGTAAAACCTTTTTCGGAATTGAGAACTATTGTCTACTTACAATCCTTTACCCATTTTTCAATTTGGTTTTTTATGGATTCTAGTAAATCACTGTTCTTCTTTTTCAATTTACTTTCCAATTCCTTATAGTCATTGTATTCGCCAGTATGACGCGGGACAAATTCTTTCCTGTACAGCCTGATCTTCAAGCGCAAGGTTTCATGGTCCTGCCAGGCACCCAGCCGGTCGAGGTTCTTTTCGAGCGACTTTAGTAAAGAAGAAAGGATCACGGAATTAGGCGGGCAAATGACAAGCCAGTAAAAAATATCCTTCAGTTCTTTCCTGAGCAGGTGGGCTTCGGTTTCCATATTATTCAAATGCCCGGTGATCTTCTTTAATTGCGTCGAAAAAAGGTTCCTGATCTTTTCAATTAAAACGGTATTGGTAAAGGGAAGGAGTATGGGGTATAAAGAGCTTATATACACAGTTTGTTCCTCTCCCGGGTATATTGATAGTACAGCCTGTATTCTCTTTTCTGCTTCCGGGAGGGCTGCCCTGAGAAATTCCTTTAGTAGATCATATTCTTTTTTATATCGTTTTTCTAAATCGTTCAATAATTCCAGGTTCATCTGCAGGTCCCGGTATTTACCAAGCACGCGAAACAATTCATCCGTCGGTTTCCAGTCTTTTTTGTGGTCCTTTTTACCGGTTAGTTCGGTCCGGAGTTTATAATAAGAGCGTAGTTTTTTTACCGCCACACGCCAATCGTGAATGGGATCGGGACCAATTGCTGTTTGAAGGGATAGCAGGTTATCAGAAAAGACGGTCTGTTGTTTTTCCCAATGTTGTATAATGAAATTGGATGCTGGCATAATAGGACCCTAGTCATTTTCCGAAAATCATTCCCTATCTAAGTTAACGGGTGCCGGTGAGCTTATGAAGTATTTCCGGACTTATATGCACAACGGGGACATGAAGATGATCGAAATGGGTTAGTGCCCCTGAAACGACCTCGTCCTATCCTTTTTTCTGGTATAAAGCTACCAGTTCCCCCCAGGCGAGTATATGATCTTTCATAGCCGCCTCGAGTTCTTTTTTGCCTGAACTGATGGGGAGCTCAAGCCGTTTGTCAAGTGCATATACTTTAAAATGATAATGATGAGCCCCGGTAGGGGGGCAGGGACCGGTATATTTCAGATCACCACGGCCATTCTTTCCCTGGGTACCCGGCGCACTGTTTTCCTGTATCATATCATTCTTTGGATCGATATTCCACATGACCCAGTGAACAAAACCACTGGTGCCGGCATCTGGATCATCCAGGATCAGGGCAAGGCTTTTGGTTCCTTTTGGAATATTATCGATAGAAAGCGCCGGGCTGGTATTCTCCCCTTCACAGGTATATTTCGCAGGAATAGTTCCTCCGGATTCGAATGCGGGGCTACTTACACTCAAGGTGGCGATGGACGTGACAGACATCGCTATTGGAATAATAATATTCATATAAAAGATATCAGGTAAAATGATGAACAATTAATATGCCGGACAGGCAAACAAACCTTCAGCATTTCCGATAGGAAGATAAGTTCTTAAATAGCCGGGAACTGAAATGATTATAGATCGTGTTTACGTATGATATTTAAATACGGTTGTTATGGATGAAAACATCCCTAAAATGATGGGGAAAAAATACCATGGCGAAGCGGGCCCGGAATTTGATCGATAAAAATCCAAGTGACTGTCTACCTATAGGAACATATTGTACCTGTTGTGTCCTAGTGGTTCTTTGTGTCCTTTGTGCTCCCGTATTTGGGATCACAAAGGACACAAAGAATGGCACAAAGAGCACAAAGTTAAACAAGGTGTTTATATGCGGATAATTAATAAAATCTATAAATATGATCACACATAACCGAAAAAAATTATTGGTAACCGGCATTCTTATTATGATCGGATGCTGGGGTTGCCGGTTTTATTTTGATACGACCCGCGAATCTTTTATCTCCAAAAAGATCCCACCATCGTTTGAACGGGGCATGATCCTGGTTTATACGATCTGTGCCGGTTGCCATTTTGATCATACAAGCAGTAAATTCTCCGGAAAATCGTTGAATGACCTTCCTGCAATCGCCGGGCATCTTTATTCGGCCAATCTCACCCATGCGGCCACATATGGAAGGCCGGATAAATACACAGATGCTGAACTTTTTTATTTATTGAAAAGAGGCATTGCAAAGAATGGCAGATTCATGCCTTATATGATGAAGCCGATGATGGCGGATGAAGACATTAATGATATTATCGTGTACCTGCGTTCGAATGATGCGGCACTGACTGCCGACGATACCAATCCCGGCAAAACGAGGATCAATCTTATCGGGAAGATGGGGATAAGATTCCTCATGCGTCCAACACCATATAATAAGGGAGTGGCCAGGCCCGATGAGAATAACCCGGTTGCCTATGGACGATACCTGGTGGGGATCATTGGCTGTTATCATTGTCATTCCCGCAAAGCGACAGGGCTCGACTTTTTTCATCCTGAAAATACAAAAGGCTACCTGCAAGGTGGCATCAAACTGAAAGACTCCAAAGGAAAAAGAATATATGCACCAAATCTTACTCCAGATAAGGAAACAGGAATTGGAAATTATACAATGCAGGGATTTCGGGATGCCGTAAGAAAAGGGATCTCCCCGTCCGAAGTTGTATTAAGTCCACCCATGGGCAAATTTGACAAGCTTACGGATAAACAGGTGGATGCGATCTACGCCTATTTGCAAAGCCTGCCTCCGGTGAAACACGGTGTCAGTCCTCATGTTGAATAGGACGGGTATTTATATAAATAACCTTTTGGTACAAGATCATCCTGACAGGCCACATTGCGGCTACTTAATATTTTTTGTTTTGACTTAGAATGCAGGAAAGAAACAATTAAGGGTTTCTCCTGCCTATGTAAAGCTGATTTATCTCATATTCTTTAATGAGATAAATCAGCTTTAATTTACTATAGTAATATAATCTTTAATATGAGAATAGTTTTTTCTAAAAAAGTGCATCTGGTTTACGCAATATCCTATAAATAAGGAACGGCAATAACCTTACTAAAACTAATAATTATATAGCAGGAGTATATACATTCAATGACAACATAAATAAAATCACTGGTTCGGCGCAGATCAATTAGCGGTCAAGTTCACTATCTGTGAAGTATCATTTATGGTGATGGGCAGCCTGGTTACTAATGGAAAGCTTATAATGCATGTAAATCTATCAACATCGCTTACTCTGTATAGTGAAGATGGCAAACTGGTTTGGAAAGACATAGTTTCAGCCGGTTTACAATGCATGGATGTAAGCGATTATACAATAGGGTTGTATTTATTGAGAGCAAATGAATCAACACAAAAGACATGGAGGTGAAAAACCAACGAATACTTTGTAATCTAAAAGCAAATTATTAATGTATGAAAAAAATACTCCTTTCGATTTTTGGAGTAATGTTACTTAGTGTTGCTTCTAAGGCACAGGTGGCTATTAATATTGATGCATCCCTGCCCGATAATTCAGCCATGCTGGATGTAAAACCAACTGTCAAGGGCATACTGATTCCCCGTATGACTGCCATACAGCGTAATGCCATTAGTAGCCCGGCAACAGGTTTATTGGTTTTCTGCACTGATAATAATCATCTTTTTATTAACCGGGGCACTCTCTCTTCCCCTGATTGGACCATAGTGAACGGCCCATGGCAAACAATCGGTGCAGATATTTATTATAATAGTGGTAATGTTGGGATCGGGACTTTGACTCCTTCAGCCAAACTTGATGTCCGGGGAAATAATCCGGATGATGGAGCCGTTTTTCAAATAGGCAATTCTGATTTATCACACCGAATGATTTTATTCGGTGGGCGGGAAAATGATCCAAGCCCCTTTATCCACTGGAAGCAAGGTGATCCTTTAAGATTTACAACGGATGAAGGTGGGTGGTCGGAAAAAATGAGAATCACCAGTAACGGGCAGCTTTCCATTGGTACAACAACACCGGATAATTCCGCCATTGCAGATTTTACATCTACCACAAAGGGATTTCTTCCACCGCGAATGACCACTACTCAACGCAATGCCATTACAGCTACTGCGGGTCTTACCATTTATAACATTACAAAAAACTGTTTTGAATGCTACAATGGTACAGCCTGGTATTCCACAGTACATTACATTGGCGAAAACTACTGTGGAGGCATTGTCTTTTTTGTTTACGATAACGGACAGCATGGTTTAATAGCCGCCACAGCCGACCAAAGCTCAGGAATCAGATGGGATGCCGGCACGTATACAAATACAATGGCTTATGCTGATGGCGTTGGAGCAGGTAAACCGAATACTGTAATAATTATTGCTAATCAAGGATATGGTGATGGTGTACCTTATGCTGCAAGAATATGTAATGAATATTCAGTTATGGTTTCTGGCGTGACTTACGGGGACTGGTATTTACCTTCAAAATTTGAGTTAAACTTATTATACTTGCAAAAAAGTGTGGTTGGCGGTTTTGATTTTGCCAGCTATTGGAGTTCTACCGAGGGCAATAGTAATGATGCATGGGGCAGATACTTCGGCAGTGGCCTCCAGGGTGACTATGAAAAGAACAGCGAGGTCTCTGTGCGTGCAATCCGGGCTTTTTAACTATTTAACCGTGGTAGCAATAAAAGAGTATTAAAATCAGGAAAATTATCACAGGGGGCAAATCTCTAAAATAATTACTGCACGGTCAAAATATTATCTTCATGATATTAGATAGAATTGAAGTGGATTATTAAAGTAAAGCAATGATATGATTCAGAAGAAATTCAGCGTTCAAAATTTATAAGAAAAATGGATATTCTGTTCATTGCCTCAGCAATTAACGACTTGACAATTTGTCAATTATTCCACGCCGGGTCTGGGCTATGGATCTTTGCGACTGGATGAAATTAGCGGTCCGACCCGGCGATATCATTCAAAACACGGCTTACAGAAACCTCCTCAGAAATACCTCGCCCAGATCACATCGGCCGGCCGGAAAGCAATCTCCTTTGTTTCAAATGATTCTCCTCCTTTGTTAAGTGTATAGATCATAGCGGCTACCACCAGTACTAAATTGCCTGGTTCAATTGAAACAGGTAATACTATTTGTTGAGTCGGCACTTCATTACGATCCAAAGGAAACTGGATACTTGCATGAAACTCACTCTTCAATCTTTGGGTAGCCAGGTTACAGGAAACCACTGCGAGTTTGCATTCAATTTTTTCTGTCCAGGCCGGAGCATGCGTCACATCTTTTGGTATAAATGCATGAATATCTAACAATAATTTCAGGGTATCCGGCATACTAATATGAAGCAATGCCCTCCATTTCATATTCACCATTGATTTCCAGTTAAAACGAAAATCGGAGAGATAGGGGATATCATCTACTGGTTGTACTTCCGCCAACGGGACCCTGGCCAGCCACCTGCTGATCGTTCCTGTCAGGCTGCTTTGCATACCAAGGTCTTTGGGAAAGGGAATTATGTCTTTAAGACCTGAGCGGATCTGGGCGCCCACCCTCGACGCAACCCCGAAATTCAAACCCCTTGCTTTGGTAGCAGGAGTTTGCTCATAATGACATGGCATTCCACGGGTTATGTTTTTCCCATTCATCCGATAGCATACCATGGGACCAATTTTCCCTCTAAGCGAATTATCTTCTATAGCCATACTAAAGCTGTTTAAAAATTTAAGAAAATATACAAATTTA
>JADGPW010000089.1 GCA_017882265.1 Chitinophagaceae bacterium
GCCATCGTAATAGGCAGTGAAGAAAAAGGTATTTATCCGGCCCTGCTGAAGAGTTGTGACGAAAAGATCAGAATCCCGATGAAGGGGGATTTTGAATCACTAAATGTATCGGTGGCGACCGGGATCATTTTATATGAAGTAATGAAACAAAGAATTCTATCCTGAATTTCCAAATGAGAGAATCTAACTAAACGGCTCAGTAGTGGGTAATAACCAGCATAATGAAAGTTTTCAGGTTCCCCCTTTAGGGGGCGGAGGGGGTATCAAACTTATTGAATGCCCCCGGGATGCTATGCAGGGATGGAAAACCATTATTCCTACTTCTAAAAAAACAGAGTATATCAACTCATTACTAAAGGTCGGTTTTGATACCATTGATTTCGGCAGTTTTGTTTCTCCGAAGCTGATTCCCCAGATGGCGGATACGGCTGATGTAGTCAGGAATTTGGTCCCGATGAATATCGGGATAGGAATTGGTTGTCCGAAACTGCTTGCCATTATTGCGAACCTGCGTGGAGCAGAAGAGGCTAGTATTTTTGATGAGATAACTTATCTTGGTTTTCCTTTTTCAGTATCGGAGACCTTCCAGGAACGAAATACCAATTCTTCTATTGAAGGTTCCCTGGAACGGGTAGAAAATATCCAGGGTCTTTGCATAAAAGCCGGAAAGCAATTAGTGGTTTATATCTCTATGGCCTTTGGTAATCCTTATGGGGATCGTTACTCAGAAGAGATCGTCTTTGAATGGGTGAATAAACTGGTAGCGATGGATATCGGGATCATTTCACTTGCTGATACTGTAGGGGTAGCTACTCCGGAACAGGTGTATGATATGACCGAATACCTTATTGATTCATTACCCTCTGTCGAGATCGGGGTTCACCTCCATTCCACGCCCTCTAACTGGAAGGAAAAATTAGAAGCTGCCCTTAAAGCCGGTTGCAAAAGATTTGATGGCGCCCTGAAAGGAATAGGGGGCTGCCCTATGGCCAATGATGAACTGGTGGGAAATATGAATACGGAATGGATGATACAATATTTTGAAGAAAATAATTTGCTGCCTATGCTGAATAAAAACGCTTTAGAGGAAAGTCTACGGATCGCCGGGGAAATATTTGTATAAATGAAACTATCGCTTACCAGGAACAGCCATAAACCGCATATCATAAAATATATCCGCGACAACGGATCTATAACATGGATGCATGCTGACGAATTCTTTGTACGGCACGACCTTAGTCATTATGCGATTGAAAAGGCATTGCAGTATACATCGGCCTTTATGGGTATGTTGAATAAAGGAATGGATATCAACGATTTTGAGGACAGGGAAAAAAGAAAACAAATGAATGTTACCCGGGAAGCTATCCATGCTGAACAGTTGGCAATTTTATTTTTGATGGAAACTGAACAGGAAAATTTTGATGCATTCAACGAAATATACAGTCAGTCTTTTACTAATAATGAAACTCCTTCTTCTTTACCATCTTTACATGCAATTCAGCTTTTGGAGATCAGAAATTCACTACTGCTGTTATTGAAAAGCTGGCAGGAATTGCCAGCCGATGAAACCATGACCTTAAACTTTGATTGCTGAGTATGGAATTCCAGTTACCCATAAACATAAGGCCCTTGCCCCGGCCAATTTACTACAAAGATCATATCCTGCTTATGGGCTCCTGTTTTACAGAACATATAGGGGATGCTTTAAGCGAAGTTAAATTCTCAACATTTCAAAACCCCAATGGTATCCTGTTTGATCCCCTGAGCGGATGTAAAAGCCTTATATCCTATACTCAGAACAGGCATTACAAAGAGAGTGACCTGTTTCAGTTAAATGAAGTATGGCATAGCTGGCAACATCACTCAAAATTTTCTGGTATGAATCCTGAGGTGGTGATTCGGACGATTAACGAATCGCAACAAAAGGCGCATGCGTTTATAAAGAAAGCTGACTGGATCATTATTACATTGGGTTCGGCTTTTTCTTATAGGCTCAATGGTCTCACCCCCAACCCCTCTCCTGGCGGAGAGGGGAGCAATGTGGCCAACTGTCACAGGGCACCGGCCCAATGGTTCGATAAAAAGTTGCTGGAAACTGATAGTATCGTATCCAAGCTTGGTGATTGTATTACAGAATTATTGAAATTTAATCCCAAACTGAATTTTATATTCACGGTAAGCCCGGTACGACATGTTCGTGACGGTGTAGTGGAAAATAACAGGAGTAAAGCAAGGCTGATCGAATCCGTTCACCATATCGTCGAACAATTTGAACAGGCCCATTATTTTCCGGCTTATGAACTAGTGATCGATGTACTCAGGGATTACCGTTTTTATGATATTGATCTTGTTCATCCAAACTATGCCGCCACGGATTATGTGCTGGAAAAATTTGCAGATTCCTGTATTGATACTTCATCCCGTGAACTAATGACGGAACTGAAGGATATTATTATTGCCAGGAAGCATAAAGCATTTCAACCTGCCACAACCGCTCACCGGCAGTTTTTACGGGTGTATCATGAAAAAACAAAGGCCTTAAAGGAGAAATATCCATTTCTTGACCTGGAAAAGGAGTTGATCTATTTTAATTCCTGATCCATTCTGGTTTTATGAAAATCATTAAATGGTTTATAAGGATATTATTCTGGTTACAGGCTTTTGCAGCCCCTCTGATTCTTTTTGGAATAATTGCATTTTTTGTTTATTCCAAAGGAGAAAGATATACGGTTATTGCTATGGTATTATTGGGAATTGGCGTGGTATCCGGAGTCATTATTGCAGAATATATAAGGAGAAAGATCGGGCTGGAAATTTTCTTTGCGCGAATGTATGGACCCAATAAGATGGATAAAAATGAGGAACCGGAAAAGGACAATCAACAGGATACTTTATAAATTGTCTTATGATAATACACTTCCCCCGGATGTAAAATGGAATTGGGAAAATGCGGGATATTGACCGCATTGGTATGCTTATGTGTTTCCAGGCAAAAGCCCGAAAAAGGGCCGTAGCAGATACCATTTTTACCTTTTACTACAGGTGTCCATTTGCCTGAATAAAAATGTAAAACAGGCTGGTTCGAATATACCTGTAAATGCGTTTTTGATTTCCCCGATCTTGCTTCAGCTACTAATAAAATATTCCCGGATGGATTTTTATTATCCAGTACAAAGCTCCTGTCATATTCATCCACATGGGTTAGTCCTTCCCCAATGGAGCGAAATTCGCGGAAATCAAAAGCCGTGTTGGCCACCGGAAGAATATTACCGGTAGCGGTAAGAGTAGGATCCTGTTCCAGCATCGTAGATGCATATATCTTTACTTCATGATCCCTGATCGTACCCTCGCCATTATTTAAATTAAAATAACTATGATGGGTAAGGTTGACAGGCGTTGGTTGATCACAGATGGCCCTGTATTCATAGCTTAGTTCATTTTTTTCATTCAGTTCAAAACGGATGATCACTTCCAGGTTACCGGGGAATCCTTCTTCCCCCTCCTCGCTGGTATATTTTAATTCCAGGAATGCCTGCGGTTGTTCTCCCTGCGAAATAAATTGCCAGACTTTTTTGTCAAAACCGTTTAGCCCCCCATGCAACTGTTCACCGTTCTGGTTACTGGAAAGAATATATTGTTTTCCATTTAATTCAAACCTGGAATTTTTGATCCGGTTGGCATAACGCCCGATCGCGGCTCCAAACCAGGGGTATTGCTGCAGGTAAGCCGGAGTTGAATAATCTTCTATTTTGTCAAAACCCAATACGATATCATTCCATATTCCCGCTCCGCTCTTAATTTTATAAGAAGTGATAATAGCACCGAAGTTGGAAATGATCACCTCGGTTCCTTTTGCATTGCTCAATGTGAACAAATAAATATCTTCACCGGCAGAATGTGTAAAACAATATTGTTGTTGGATAAGCATTCTCATTCAAAATAGGAAAATTAAAGAGATGATGGATGAATTAATCAAAGAATTCCGCAATCGTTTTCATAAAGGACCGGAGCGTATTTTCTTTTGCCCCGGCCGTATTAACCTGATCGGTGAGCATATTGACTATAATGGCGGTACCGTGATGCCCTGCGCCATTTCATTGGGTACTTACCTTGCCGTAAGCAGGAATATTGATAAATGTTTCCGTTTTCAATGCCTGAATTTTCCGGAGACAGCCGATTTACACCTTCAGGAATCGTATTCCAAAACCGGTAAACAGTGGTTTAATTATCCATTAGGGGTCATTAATTATTTTTTACAGGAAGGACATGATCTTTCAGGGCTGGATATGCTATTTTACGGGAATCTCCCTATCGGCGCCGGGCTCTCTTCTTCGGCATCCATTGAGGTGCTGACGGCTTTTGCCCTGGATGAAATTTTTCAAAAGGGTATTTCCAGGAAAGCTATGGCCATATTGTCGAGGAAAGTTGAAAATGAATTTATTGGCGTCAACTGTGGCATTATGGACCAGTTCACAGTGGCAATGGGACGGAGAAAAACCGCCCTGCTGCTGAATTGTGATACGCTTGACTACGAATATTTACCATTTGAGACGGGAGCTTATATATTAGTTATCATCAACAGCAATAAACAAAGAAAACTGGCCGACTCAAAATACAATGAACGATTTACCGAATGTGGGGCCGCCTTAAAATTACTTAAACAGGGATCAGGTATTAACAATTTGTGTGAGATGAGTATCGCTGAATTTGAGTTGAAAAGACATTTGATCAATAACCCGGTACTGGAAAAGCGGGCGTTGCATGTGATCAGCGAAAATGCGAGAGTGGCAGATGCCGCGATCGCATTACAAACGGGGGACCTGGAAGTCTTTGGTAAACTGATGTACGCTTCTCATCAATCATTGAGAGATTTATATGAAGTGTCAGGCAAAGAACTGGATACCATTGTTGATTTTTGCAGGACTTATCGTGGTTGTATCGGCGCCCGTATGACGGGTGCAGGTTTTGGCGGTTGTGCTATCGCATTAATCAAAGAGGATCAGATTGATGATTTTTCCATAAAACTCACAGGTTATTACAGGAAACAGATCGGTACTGCACCGGATATTTTTGCTTCGGAACCGGGAGAGGGGGTAAGAGAACTTAAACCCTGAAATTGTAATGGCTGCTCAGAAACACTTCCAGTTCCCCTAATAAAGTTGCCTGGTTCTTTGCCCGGTCAAAATTCTGCTCCGGGTATATCACCATCAAGGTAATCAGCAAGGAAACGCAGGGCCTGCATATAAGTCATTATAATCCCGGCATAATGGATATATTTTTTTTCCGGGCCCGTAAGCAATTTTCCCATTCCATCGAGGTACCCATTCAGGATGGCATCATAATAATCTTTACGAATACCGAGTTCGCCAATAAGGGTACTGTTCTCATCTTCGCCTGGAGTCATCGAACGGATCATATCACCGATATCAGAAAAAAAATAACCGGGCATCGCCGTGTCAAAGTCAACCGGGCAGATCACCAGGCCCGTTTCTTCATCAAAAAGTATGTTGGATATCTTCGCATCATGATGCATCACCCGCTGCGGGAACTCTTCTGATTCAGTTAGTACATCATAAAAATTAGTATATCGTTCTCTTTTTTTCAATTCATTTATTAAAGCTGAAGCTTTTTGTAATCGTTCATAATTCCTGCTATGTATCGATCGCTGGAATTGTTTAAATCGGTTGGAGAGATTATGAAAACCAGAAATAACGGGTTGGAGAAGACCGGGATCAAAATCTTCAAGATTGGCTGTAAAACCGGCAAAAGTCTGCGCGACCACTTTTACCTGGGTAACGTTTTCAGGAATCATGAGTGTCTGGGCTCCCGTTATAAATTCGAACACTCTCCAGTACTGATCCCAGCTATCACAGAATAAGCCTGCATCGCCGGGGAAATATTTTGGTTCAGGGATGAAAAAACCCGTGTTTGTCTGTAAATGCTTCCAGAGCATTTCATAATTGTGCTGAACCGCCGGGGGATCGGGGAAAACGGTCTGATTGATCCTTTGCAGTAAAAATGAATCGCCCGTTAGTTTGCTGGTTACTTTATATGATTCATTAATGATACCTTCCGAAACAGGAATAACAGTATATTCATGGATAACTTCTGTTATCGGCCCCCCCGGGCGGGAAAATGTATAGGCATCCAGGGCTTCCTGGTAAGACGCTGGTTTCATGTTATAAATGAAATTTACTATTTGCCATTGACCAATAATAAGTTTGATCAGGTAAATTAATGTATCCTGTCGCCTCTGGGTGCCAGGTTTTTCATTACTCCTTTTTCATACTCGAGCCATTCTTTCCAGCGTTTTCTAACTTTTTCCTTGTCCATATAGGTTTCGGCAAGATCAATGAAGAGCGTATAATGACCAGCTTCACTTTCCATAAACCGGCGGTAAAAAACCCGAAGGTATTCATCATCCAATCCCTCACTTAGTCTTTTGAAACGTTCACAACTCCTTGCTTCGATCAAGGCCATGATGAGAAGTTGATCCAGAAACCGTCCTTCATGATCACCCCCTTTTTGACTGAAAGTCAATAAAGCATTTACATATTCATCTTTCCTTTGCTTACCTAATTTAAGATTCCTTTTTCCCAGTTCGGCCATGACCAGTCGAAAATGGCCCCATTCTTCCATAACCACCGGGGAAAGTTCAGCCACCAGTTTTTCTTTATCGCTATATCGTTGAATAAGTGATATACAGGAAGAAGCGGCTTTTTGTTCGCAAAAAGCATGATCGGTGAGAATATCCTCCAAAGATCTTTCAGCAAGGTTCGCCCAGCGTGGATCGGTAGGCAACCGGAGACCTAAAATGTTCTTAATGTCTTCAATCATGAAACGAAATTAAGATTTGAGATGAGGGAAATGGAATTAGGAATTTGGAATTTGGGTGAACATTATTTCTTTAAGGAATCTACTAATTCCCAATTCCCAATTCCAAATTTCTGGATTACCAAGGCTAAGTAGTTGAAAAATAACGATATAAAGCTTTTGTTATTCAACATCCCTGTCATACCTTTGCGGCCGAAATAACCGGATGCAACAAAAAGATGAAATTATAAAAACTTAAAAGATGCCATTAACAAAAGAGAAAAAAGCTACTATTTTAACTGCCACTACCGGGAAGGAAAAGAATACCGGTTCCATTGAGGGCCAGATCGCATTGCTGACAGAACGTATCAGCCAGATCAGCAACCACCTTCAGCAAAACAAAAAAGATTTCTCCACACACAGGGGCCTGATGCAACTGGTAGGTAAACGAAAGAGTTTACTGAACTACCTGCAGAAAACTGACCTGACGGGTTATCGCCAATTGATCGAGAAACTCGGGATCAGGAAGTAAGAAACCCTAATCCGCCGCTGGCGGAGAGTTAGGAAAAATCATCATAAATGATTCTTACCAATTTCACAAGGTGTTGGAATATGTATTCCGGTCAATCAGTTTCAGCCATCTGGAGTCCTTTGTTCTTTAGCTAAATGGAATCGCAGAATCTTCAAAACCAATAGTTATTAGGAACAGCGAGGCGAAAACTGATAAGCTATCAGGATGCGTGAATAGCCAGGTAAAATAAAACATCTATAATCGTTTGAGTGTATGGCAACATCCAACCTCAGACATCAAATATCGAACATATGCTTACACAACCTTTACAATCAAAATTCACAATAAGTAATGGCCGCGAGGTGATCATTGAAACCGGCCGTTTAGCCCGCCAGGCTGATGGTTCTGTAACTGTTCGCCAGGGCAATTGTATTATTCTTGCTACCGTCGTAGCAAATAAAGAACCGAAAGAAGGTCAGAGTTTTTTCCCTCTGTCTGTCGATTACCAGGAAAAATTTGCTTCCGCAGGTCGAATCCCGGGATCTTTTTTTAAGCGGGAAGCCCGTTTGAACGATTACGAGATACTTACCTCCCGTTTGATCGATCGTGCCTTGCGTCCTTTATTCCCGGATGATTATTTATGCGAAGTGCAGGTATTGGTCACCCTGATTTCCAGCGACCCTGAAGTAATGCCCGATGCACTGGCCTGCCTGGCCGCATCTGCCGCTTTAGCTGTCTCGGATATACCTATCCAGGAAATTATTTCAGAGGTCAGGGTAGCCAAGATTGAAGGGCAATTTGTAATAAATCCATTGCGCAGTGAATTGGCAAAAGCCGATCTTAATTTCATCATCGCCGCTACCGAGAAGAATATCATGATGGTGGAAGGTGAGGCAAAAGAATGTATAGAAGAAGACCTGGTAAAATGTATTGAATTAGGTCATGAGGCTATTATTGTACAGGTAAAAGCACAGGAAGAATTGCGTAGGCTGAAAGGTGTTACGGCAAAACGGGAATATAAAAAACCATTACATCACGAAGAAGTCCGGGAGAAAGTTACAGCCTTTACAACACCAAAGGTCTATGAAGTAGCCAAAGCTGCTCTCAGCAAACACGACAGAGCTGACAGGTTCCAGGCAATAGAAGATGAATTAATGGAATACCTGAAATCTCATTTCATAGTTTCCGAAGGCGAAAACCTGGCAGATGACATCAAAAAGTTCGCGAAAGAGTATTATCACGATGTGCAGTATAATGTGGTTCGTGATATGATGCTGAAAGATAAGGTTCGTTTGGACGGCCGGAAACTGGACGAGGTACGTGCACTGAATATGGAAGTGGATGTACTGCCCTCCCCGCATGGTGCCGCATTGTTCACAAGGGGTGAAACCCAGTCGCTTACCACGGTTACTTTAGGAACTCCTTTGGATTCAACATTGATCGAGAGCGCGGCCGTTTCTGATTATTCAAAATTCTTCCTTCACTATAATTTCCCTCCATTTTCAACAGGTGAAGTAAAGATGATGAGGGGTGTGGGTCGCAGGGAAGTGGGACATGGTAACCTGGCGATGCGTTCATTAAAACAAATGATGCCGGGAGGCGATTTCCCATATACGGTGAGGGTAGTAAGCGATATCCTTGAATCAAATGGCTCTTCTTCCATGGCTACCGTTTGTGCTGCCTCGCTGGCCCTGATGGATGCCGGTGTAGGCATTCCCAAGCACGTTTCGGGTGTGGCAATGGGATTGATCAGTAAAGATGGACAATTCGCTATACTCACAGATATCCTGGGTGATGAGGATCACCTGGGTGATATGGACTTTAAAGTGACCGGGACCCGTGATGGTATTTGCGGTGTTCAGATGGATATTAAAGTGGATGGCCTGAGTATGGATGTCATGCGCAAAGCATTGGCGCAGGCCAAAGAGGGTCGCCTGCATATTTTGAATGCCATGTATGCCACGATACCTGAGGCCAGAAATGATGTGAAGCCACATGCTCCAAGAATGGTGAAACTATTCATTGACAAAGAATTCATCGGCGCAGTGATCGGGCCGGGAGGTAAAGTGATACAGGAAATTCAACGGGAGACAGGGACAACGATCAACCTTGAAGAGAAAAACAGTATGGGTGAGATCAGCATTTTCAGTACCAATAAAGAAGGAGTGGAGAAAGCCGTATCCTGGATCAAGGGAATTGTGGCAGTGCCACAAGTCGGAGATGTATATGATGCCACCGTTAAATCGATCATGCCTTTTGGCGCTTTTGTGGAATTCCTGCCCGGTAAGCAGGGTTTGGTGCATATCAGCGAAGTGAGCTGGAAGCGCCTTGAAACACTGGAAGGAGTATTGAATGAAGGCGATAAGATAAAAGTGAAATTAATAGGAACAGATCCGAAATCCGGTAAATTCAAATTATCCAGAAAGATCCTGATACCTAAACCAGAGGGACAGGGACAATCAAGACAGGAAGACAGGCAGGGTTAAAACCCCCAAACCCCCTAAAGGGAGCTTTAGCAACAGATATCAATTTTAGCCTCAACCTTTTTGAGGCTATTTTATTGAGCTACGAATTTGCACGAATAAACACGAATAAGAGCAAACCTCATTTCGTGTCAATCTATGTGATTTCCTAGCAAGCTTTACTTCTCTTTTCGTGTTAATTCGTGTGATTTCGGAGCTAACTTTATTTAAAAATCTGTGGCACGTTATATCCAGATAGAATTTCGGGACATTTTGACAGAGCAATCTGATTTACTGCTTGCCCAGCTAAGTATGGTCGGCTTTGAAGGATTTGAGGAAGAAGAGAACATCTTTAAAGCATTTATACCGTATGATCAGTTTGATGAGGCTGCCGTATTGGCTATTGTGGCAGATCATCATCTTTCCTTTCATCAATCAGTGATTGAAGAAACCAATTGGAACGCGGTTTGGGAATCCAATTTTAAACCTGTGATCATCGATGACTTTGTTGCTATCCGTGCACATTTCCATGAACCTATAGCAGGAGTAGCACATGAATTAGTGATCACCCCAAAAATGAGTTTTGGTACCGGTCATCATGCCACTACACTGATGATGATCCGGCACATGCGCTTGATTGGGTTTGCCGGTAAAAGGGTTCTTGATTTTGGGACCGGCACCGGTATTCTTTCCATACTGGCGGAAAAACTCGGAGCTGCTGCCATAACAGCAATTGATAACGATGAATGGAGTATTACAAATGCAATGGAGAACCTGGAGAGAAATGCCTGTATAAAAACAATGGTTGAAATAGCTGACCAGGCCACGGGTGATCGTTCCTTTGATATTATACTTGCCAATATTAATAAAAATGTGATACTTGACAATTTGGACTCGCTGACGAAACAACTGGCGCCGCGAGGCCTCCTGGTACTGAGCGGTTTATTGGCACCTGATGAACATGAGATCCTTGATAAGACAGAAAAATTATCATTGAAACCGGGAAATAAATTACAAGATAATAACTGGATCAGCCTCACCTTCAGTCATTAATAAATTTTTACATGTGCATTAATTAAAGATCCCCGCTCACTTTTTTTGCTTATTTTTGTACCCGCATTTCAAGGTTCATGAACGAAGTTCTATTAATTCTTTTAGCCTACCTGATCGGTAGCATTCCTACATCTGTCTGGGTTAGTCAGCATTTTTTTGATATAGATATACGTGATTACGGCAGTGGAAATGCCGGTGCCACGAATACCTATCGTGTATTAGGTCCCAAATGGGGAACCCTGGTGATGCTCGTGGATATGTTGAAGGGGATCATCGCCGTTAAACTGGCTTTGTTATTGCCCGCCTATGCTGATAGCGAGATCAATCTTCAAAACCTGCAAACTGGTTTGGGGCTGGCTGCTGTTATTGGTCATATATTTCCGATCTGGGCGGATTTCCGGGGCGGCAAAGGTGTGGCCACCTTATTTGGGTTGGTGCTGGGTATTTCGCCATGGACAGCCCTGGGATGTGTAGGCATTTTTTTCGCGGTTCTTTATCTCACAAGATTTGTTTCTCTTAGTTCAATATTGGCCAGCATAGCTTTCCCCATTTTTATATTGGTCATTTTTAATGTGAATAATCCAACCTACCGTGTATTCGCGATCGCAGTGGCCCTGATGGTATTACTTACCCATCAAAAAAATATCGGGCGACTGCTTAGAGGAATAGAAAGTAAGGTCCCTATTATGAAAAATCGTGACCGTCGCCGCCAGCGCCGTAGGGAAGCCTCTTCTCATCGACACGATTCATAAATCAAAGAATATATAGATTCTTGCTGAAAAAAGCAAGCTTTAAAAAAATAATTTATTGATTTGAATGAATATCCTGTTTAAAATGCTTTTGAATGGTACTTTTTTATTTAATATAGGTGCTTAAGTATATTAACTACCGTATTTTTTCTATACCTTTGCCCTCCCTGCTTTGAGAACTCTGTCAATAAACCACGAACCGTGAAAATTGGCAGGAACCTTAAAATCTTTCCCACGTATGTCACAAACGCTGTTTGAAAAATTACAACTGGCAGACGAAAAGAATCTATTGATCCAGGGTTTGCCTTCTTCCATCGAGAAACAATTCAACAAGCTTTCATTTGCCAAAAACATGACCCCGCTTCTCAAGAACCGGAAGATTGATTTTGCGCTGGTATTTGCCGTCAGCGAAAACCAGTTAAATGGTATTTTGAAAGATGTGATGCCCTCGCTGAAGGATGGTTCAAAATTCTGGGTTGCTTATCCCAAGATCACCTCTAAAATTGTGACGGATCTTAACCGTGACCGCAGTTGGAACCGGCTCACCTCGGAAGGCTATGAAAGCGTTCACCGGGTTGAGCTCGACCATGTATGGAGTGCCATGCGGTTTGTAAAAGGTGAAAACCTTCGTGATGGAGAAGTAGCTCTTTCCAGGAAAAGGGAAGCTGCTGCGATGGCGGAATAAGCTACCAGTTTTTATCAAAAATGTATTTAGGTTTGCGGCGAAAGCTGCAAACCTTTTTTTTATAGCCGGGAAGGGTGGGAAGACGGGAAGACATGGAATTAGTAATTAGGAATGCCTGATTCCGGAATGATTCAAAAGCAGTGAGGCTGTTCCTAATTCCGTATGACTCATTCTTTCCTGTTATTCCGGGCAAAAAATTTCATTAGAACTATGTCCTTCCTGAATGTAGAAATAAAAGCCAGGTGCAATGATCCTTCCTTTGTCCGGAATTGGCTATTATCAAATGGCGCAGTATATAAGGGATTGGATGAACAGACCGATACTTATTTTAATGTTTCAAATGGCCGGCTCAAACTCCGGGAAGGAAATATTGAGAACAACCTCATCTTCTATGAAAGAACGAACCAGGCCGGACCGAAGAATTCTCATTTCCGGTTAGTGAAAGTAGAGGACGCCCCGGGATTGAAAGAGGTGCTCACCCGATCGATCGGGATTAAAGTAGTGGTGCCAAAAAAAAGAGAGATCTATTATATTGATAATGTAAAATTCCATATTGATGAAGTACCCGGATTGGGTTCTTTTATTGAAATAGAAGCAGGGAATATGATCATTAATTTGCCGCAGGAAAAGCTAAAGGAGCAATGTGATCTTTATATGAAGGCGTTTGGAATTAAGGAGGAGGACCTCGCGGAGCTGTCTTATAGTGATATGCTCTTGACAGTAAAAGAGGGAATTAGGAATTAGGGAATGGGATAGGTCCTTTATTCGAACGATTCTGATTTATGCGCCTAATTCCAAATACCCAATTCCAAATTCCTTCGATCTATCTTATTATCACAGACCCCGTTTTCCGGGTAAGTTCTATTTCCATTTGTTTCAAATGGTCATGCGTCTGGTACAAGATATTATATTCTTCAGGGTTATGTTGTTTTTCCATATCCAGCTGGTTTTCCAGCAACATACGTTTGATCTTTCGGAGTTTGAGGTAGTTAATGGCTGAGTCCACTTCTTCATTGGTTCTGTCCTCATCCGTTTTCAGGTAATCCATTAGTTTTTCTTCATTCTCCGGCGCAATGGTTTTTATAAAATGATCATAATCCTGTTCAAAAAGATTTTTCTGGTAACCACTGGCCTGGCTAAACTCCTTCCGCCACCGTTCGCTTTCTTCATAAGGGAAATTGAGTAAAGCGACCGCCAGGGCGCTGATCCTGGTGTCCGTATGATAAATAAAATAATTTTTATCGATCGTGGTTCTATTCAGTTGCAATGTTCTTTTAAAATGAACGATCAGGTGGGTGACATCCTGGTTATCGATCAAGCTCTCTTCCACCATTTCTTCAAAAATATGCTCCGCGATCAGTTTGGTCTCGTCCCATTTTTTGATCCCGTGTTCCAGTAATATCCTAGCCACTTCCCGTTCCTGTAATTCATCTTTGAATAATAAATTGAACGTGGCATCATCATAATTCGTCGCTTCAGCCTGCCGGGCATTTTGTTCATGATGCTTAGCTTCTTCAAAGGGAAGCTTCCGCTCAAGAGTGGAGATGCGATCCCGGATAAATTGATTGACCAGCGCATGCAGGCCCGCTTCGTCAATTTTGAGAATCTCGGAGCATTGCTTCACATAGTCCTGCTGTTTGGTGAAATCTTCCGCTTTATTGATCTTTGAAATGGTCTCAGCCATTCGGTTCACCACTTCTGCTTTTTTCCTGGAATCATTACCCGCATCCTTTAAGGCCACTTCCAGTTGAAACAGGATAAAATCCTTCTTATTTTTTTCGACAAACTGGATGAAATTTGTCGCGCCCAGTTTGTTTACATAGCTGTCGGGATCCTCCCTATCGGGGATGAGGATCAGTTTCACATTCAGCCCTTCTTCCAGGGCAAGATCCAGACCCCGCAGAGCGGCTTTCACCCCGGCCGCGTCACCATCATAGATGATCGTGAGATTGTTGGTATATTTTTTTATTAACCGTAACTGGTCCGTGGTTAGAGAAGTACCGCCGGAAGCAACCACGTTTTCAATCCCTGCCTGATGCAGGGATACCACATCCGTATAACCTTCCACTAATAAACATTCATCCGCCTTATCAATGGCCTGCCGGGCGAAATAAGAGCCATAAAGGATCTTACTTTTTATATAGATCTCGTTCTCCGGGGAATTGATATACTTGGGCGCTTTGTCATTCGTTTTCAGGATCCTTGCCCCGAACCCAAGCACTTTCCCGCTATGGTTATGTACAGGGAAAATGATCCGGCCACGGTAATTATCCATCAACTGATCGTTACGGCTGGCTACAAGACCGGCCCTGATCAGTAATTCAGTATTATATTGTTGTGCAATGGCTTCTTTTACAAAGGCATCCTTTTGTTCAGGAGAATAACCTAACTGGAATTTCCGGATGATCTCTTCGCGGAATCCTCTTTCTTTCAGGTAGCTCAGACCGATATCCCTTCCTTCTTCCGTTTCAAACAGCATTTTAGTGAAGAACTGTTGCGCGAAATGGTTGATGATATACAGGCTGTCAGCCGCCTGCATTTGTTGTCGCTGCTCATCGGTAGCAAAGGTTTCTTCTATTTCAATATTATACCGGTTTGCCAGCCATTTCAAGGCATCCACATAGCTGTATTTCTCATGCTCCATCAAAAAGCTGATGCTGTTACCGCTGCGGCCGCAGCCAAAGCATTTGTATATCTCTTTGCTGGGCGAGACAGTAAATGAAGGGGTCTTTTCGTTGTGAAAAGGGCAGAGGCCAAGGTAATTAGCGCCCCGCTTTTTCAGCTTCACAAAACCACCGATAATATCGATGATATCAATGCGGCCGAGAATCTGTTGTATGGTGTTTTGGGAGATCATGGAGGACTGCAAATATAACTTTCAGATCGCTATACCGGACAACCGTGTCACTGTTTATTGTTATAACTCAGATAGGGAAAGAATATTCCCGTCCGGGTCCTTAAACCAGGCGACTTTCGATCCATTCGGAGAGGTCCAGATGCCTAAAAGATCCTGCTTAAGAAATTCATACTTTTCGCAAATAATACCTTTTTCATTTAATGACCGGATAGTTGATGAAATATCTTCAACGTTCCACCCTAAAACGGTAAATCCCTGCGGGTGCAGTTCCGGTACAATGGTCACCCTTAATAAGGTGCCATTTGCGTTGAATTCCAATGCATATTCGTCTTCGGATAATAAAGGGAGACCTAATATATCCCGATAAAATATTTTGGCCTTGTCCGGTTTCACCGTGGGGACGAAAGCTTTTAGTTCTTTATTGGCGAGCATAATATGGATTTTTTAAGTTCGCTTTCTATAGTTCTGTTTTCCTATATTCATCAATATAAATGGTCATGGGCTCCCGCATTACATCCCTGTATAAACCCATTTTGAAATAGTATTTATTAAATGTTGAAATATAACCCCTGGATGCCGTATAGCTGGTAATGCCTTTATAACTGATAATATTTTTACTGTTGAGAAAGGCCTCTATTTCCCCATCGTTTTGTCTTGAAAAGCGTATCCGGAATTTAAAATCAAGCCACCTGTTCCTGATCTCATCGTTCAGTTCGTACAGCTTCCGTCTCCCCGTATCGGTTGTCAGCGTGATAAATAACTTACCGGATTGATATCTTACAGCCACCACCGGGCTGTCATCCGAACATAGCTGACCCGGACACTTTTGTTTCCATTGTGCAATAATAAGCCGGGTAGCCACAATAGGGAAACTGTCAGGCAAAAACGTACTAAACTGGTATTCGTATTTGATGCCCTCATCAGATTCGAGATATTCGGCTTCTTCTAATTCATCACGTTCTGAAGTAAGGCTACTATCGTTGCCGGCTTCTAAGACGTCTCCTGTTCTTAATGTTATTTTAGCAGCGCTTTTACCTTTTCGAACGATCCGGGACTGAATTTCAAATGCCTGAGATACCATTCTTGATGAGGTCCAGATATGGTTTAACGCGGATGCCTCAAACCCATCATAAACATCTTTCTGGTTATAACAGCTTATGATGGGTACAAATAATAATAGAAGGAGATTCCATTTACGTCGTGACATAAAGACACTAATTAATTGTTTGTCTTCGCGTAGCTTCAAACAGGCGCTGGCGTCCGGAGGCACGGAGCAGAAGCTACGTTAGTTCCTGTAACCGAAGTTATATTCTTTTACTTGGACCTTCCTTCGACAGTGACTTTAGTTGAAAAGTGAGGGTAGAATACCTTCGACTGCCCGGCTTTGGGTAAAGCATCCACTATACCATATCATTATCCGCAAATGATATTTGTTGAAGCAGCCGTTTCGCTTAACATTTTTTGTACTACTTCAAAATTTATTTTATCGGGTTTTGAAAAACGAATACAGCCTTTGCCCATACTGATGCTCCTGCCTTTTAGAAGTTCTTTGTTTTTCTCCATAACATCTTGTTTCAAAATATATAATACAATAAAATTCTTCTGGCTGGCAAATCCTACTTCGGCTATTTTGTTTCTTTCATAACAGGGTAATCCATATACCATGGCTTCATTATATCCTTTTAATTCTGTGAGGCATAGTTGGCGTAACTTCTTAAGTGAGGGTCGCCTGTCTTCGGGCACCCCTTTTAAATAAGTATCAACATCCGGGGCTTTGCTCTGCATTTTTTCTACCTGTAAAGAGTTAGGGGGTATTTTAATCAGGATCGGTGCCTAATCTCAGGATATGGCCGTCCGGATCTTCCACCTGCATTTCCATCGCCCAGGAATGTTTAACAGGTGGTTGCCGGATGGTGGCTCCTTTTGATTTAAGTTCATTGTATAAAGAGAATATATCTCCTTCAAACCCAATCCAGACCCATGTACCTGCATTCCCTTGTTCCCCTTTGCACAGATAAAGGGCTGCTTTATCCCGGTTTACACAGGTAAAATTATCGCTTCCCCATTCAGCCTCCCTGAAACCAAGTATATTGATATAGAAGTTACGGCTAACAGCCATATCCTGTACGTTCAGTATGGGTGTAATACATTCGATATGAATATCCTGCTTTTTTTCTGAATTATTTTCGGACATAACGTCTTCTGTTTAAAAATGAAAGTAAATGATGAAATTAATTATAGGATCAACCCGGGTGACATTCCATATATTCATGCATATTATTATCACTCACTTTTTTAAAGCCCAACCGCTGATACAATCTTTTTGCCGGGTTATCGCGGATTACATATAATGAAACCATTTTGCTTTTTTGCCTTGCCGAATTAATTAGTTCCTTCAGAATTTTATTCCCGATCCCTTTACCCTGGAATTCGGGTAACAAGGAAATGTCAATAATATGGATATCATTTTTGGATTCCCAAAGATATAAACGGCCTGCCTGTTTTTTTTTATACAAAATGACCTGGAAAGTGGCGCCGGGGTATTTACTTTTATAATCGGCTAACTGGGCAGTCAATTGCATGATGATGAAACTATGCTTTACCTCTTCCGGCCAGTTTGTTAAATTCAATTCTTTTTCCCGGGTACTGCGGTACAGCTTTTCGATAAACCGCTGATCTCTATTTTCAATATTTTTGAATGTGATCATGTAGTCAACTTGTTTTGGAAATAAAAAGGGTACCGTATAGCCGGCATTGAACAAGTATTGCCGATGCCTGGCAACAGGTTTTTCCCTGCTTAGAACTGCTATTGATAATACAATATTGCCGATGCTTTAGATTTCTTCATAAGGTAATTTGTTATTAAGTTGAATAAATCAGAAGTTATCCATTAGGGCGGCCAGGGTCAGGTATTGCCGATGGTGGGATATTTGAAATCCGTCCGCCCGGAACCGCCGCCTGACTTTTTGATAAAGTTAAATATTAAGAACTAAACCTGGCTCTATTCGTCAACACCCGAACTACAGTATAACAGAATTACTGATGTTGAATGTTTCAATGGCAAGCCCCATTATTGGCAATATGGCAGGCAGGGTACCCCGTTGGTATTTTCCTCCACCAACCGCCGCCAAAAACCAGGTGACAAATATCTATAACATCCTGTATTGAATGAAAAGCCCGTCTTTGCTGAAGCTTTTGCTGGCGATGTAGCCCTTTCAGGATTGAGTTCGAACGAAATGATACAGGATACCAGCGCAATCAGGAAAATAGAATTTCTTACTACAAAAAACAAATGATCTATTAAAGAATAACTATAATAATTTCCCATCATTATGAAATGATGGCTTACAGGAACCGGCGACAGTGAATAATCGGTGGTGGTTTTCGCTGCCGGTAAATGTTCCCGCTTATTCGCAAGCCAGCTGCCTCCATTTGTTAGCACTGCCGTTTGGTCTCGGACCAACGACAACTGATCACAATCAACTTTTATTGTGATTAAAGTCCTGTGATATAAATATTTTTCAGATGTAATATGCAGGGCAATTAAATTATCTTTTTTAAATATAAACTTTACGATATGAAGAATAGATACGTTTTAATATCTGCAAAATTTATTTTGCCGCTCTCACTTTTATTATGTAATGGCCATTCATTCGTTTACGGCCAATGGTCTTTGAAGACGGGATCTGCCAGGGATATAAGTGTTGGGGCTAACGGTTCAGTATGGATAATTGGTACAAACCAAGTTGGAGGAGGATATGGCGTTTACAAGTGGAATGGTGCAGATTGGACAGGTATAGATGGTGGTGGTGTAAAAATTGCCGTGGATCCTCGTGGTAAACCATGGATGGTGAATGATGGAGGTCAAATATTCAGGCGTGCCGGTAACAACTGGATTCAACTGCCCGGATCTGCAAAAGATATTGGTATTGGAAAAGATGGCTCAGTTTGGGTCGTCGGTTTTCTTGCAGTGAATGGAGGATTTAGCATTCATAAATGGAATGGTGTCAACTGGGATATCATAGATGGTGGTGGTGTAAGAATAGCAGTAGATCCCGATGGAAACCCCTGGATAGTGAATGATGCAGATGACATATTCAGACATGAGGGTAACAACTGGATACAACTGCCCGGAGCTGCAAAAGATATTGGTATTGGAAAAGATGGTTCAGTTTGGGTCGTCGGTTTTACTACAGTTAATGGAGGATTTAGCGTACACAAATGGAATGGTGTGAACTGGGATCTGATAGATGGGGGCGCTACCGATATTTCAGTTAACCCCAATGGTAAACCATGGGTTATTAACCAGTATAATCAGATATTTGAAAGGCAGTAGTCCGATTATTATTATCGTCCTCCATTCACTTATTTATTGCTTTCAAAAGAAATAAGACTGACGAAATAATTCTTCTCTAAGTGGCCTATATACATAGGCCGAGTGGTTTGAATTCCCCATTAATGTATAATCCATGTGTGATCCATGTGTCAAATGGGCTATTTCCCGTTTAAACACATATGCCTGATACATGGATCGCACATTGATGACACATGATTTACGCAGAAACGACACATGGATCACACATGTTTGACACATGATTTAGGTATATTTTATTGATAATTAAAGTTTTGTGTAAACCTGGGTAATACAGTTTTCTATAATTTATTCAATATCATGGTCTTACAAAATCCAAATGCAGCGAAACTGTCTCATTCATGAGGGAAGGGTAGAAGAATGTTCTTTCAAACTTCAAGGTTCGATATGGAATATGGCAAATTACACCACATGTATTTACCGAGTTTCATCATTTCGGCAATACCGGCGAATAAATTTGGTGATGGTAATAAATGGTTGGCGAAATATCAATCATGGCCGCCGACCTTAATCTATCGTTGGTGAGACACTTTCCACAGAGTGTTCAAATTTGAAATTGTTATATTGACCAACTTCATTTTGTTAATCACAAAAAACTATTATATTGGTGATTAAAATTTTAAGAATAAATTATAATAGATGTATTTCGCTGAACCGTGCCATGGCTCAGCTGCCACAGCACGGTTGTGTAAAAAAAGTTCTCGCTTTTACCAAAAAACTGTTTTAAATTAGACAAATCAGTTACCCGGGAAAGGTCTTTTATTGATTCACCTTTTAAATTTAAATCCCATGGTTCAGGTAGACATCTCACAGCTCTCTACAGAGTCCAACAACTGGAGAGAGCTGCTTCGCCAGTTTCGTGACGAATTTACAAAAAACGAAACCCAACTCACAAAAGTTGCCAGCCAGTCCCTCTCCAAAGAACAACTCCGCGACGTAGAACATTTTCACAACCAGTTTCACATCCAACTCATCAACATCCACGATCTCAAACAAGCTATTAAGGTTCATGACCGCAAAATGAACTTTGAAAGGACCGCCTTCAACGGCCTGGTCAATGAAGATAGTCTTGCTCGTCATGAAAGTTTGTTGCAGGAGTACCGGTCCCTGGAACAAACGTTGCAGGATCTGCGTAACGAATTCAATGAATTTTTAGAACGAACGCCATAAGACAATTGACAATAGGCAATGGGCAAAAGGCAACTGCCGGCTGCCGAATGCTGAATGTCGACTGCCGACTGACCAACTGTCTTTCTTCCCATTAAATTCTCCGAAGGAGTCCTTCGGACAAAGACAACTTATCTTCTTATCTCTAAATTGGATTACTATGCCAGAATTTGATACCTCACACGTAAAAAATATTGTCTTGCTGGGCCATGCGGGCTCAGGTAAGACCACCTTAGCGGAGTGCATGCTATATGAAGCCGGAATAATTACCCGCCGCGGCAGCATAGCCGAACGAAACACTGCAGGAGATTACCACGAACTGGAACAGGAACGTGGTAATTCTATTTTTAGCAAGCTCCTTCACACCAAATGGCGGGGCTATAAAATCAATATTCTCGATACACCCGGTTATGATGATTTCGTGGGAGAAGTGATCGCGGCGCTGAAAGTAGCCGATACGGGTGTGATGCTTATCAATGCCATCATGGGCGTGGAAGTGGGTACCGATATCATTTGGGAATACACCGATAAATTCCGGACACCAATGATATTCGCGGTTAATAAACTGGATGATGATAATGCCGATTTTGATAAAACCGTTAAGGAAGCCAAATCACATTTTGGAAACAATGTAGTGGTCGTTCAATACCCCCGGCAAACAGGTGCCGGTTTCCACGAGATCATTGATGTGCTGCGGATGATCTTGTATAAATTCAAAGACGGGGGTGGAAAGCCGGAAAAATTGCCGATCCCTGCCGAGGAACAGGCCAAAGCTGATTCCTTGCATAAGGAACTGATCGAAGCGATCGCCAGTAATGATGAATCATTGATGGAAAAATATTTTGACAAAGGCGAACTGGAAGAAGATGAAATGAAAATGGGATTGAAAAACGCGATGATCAATCACGACCTGTTCCCCTTGTTCTGTCTCTCCGCGGAAAGAAATATGGGTAGCGGCCGGCTCATGGGTTTTATAGATAATGTTTGTCCCAGCGCCAACGAGATAGCGGCTCAAACCACGACCACCGGTACCCAGCTTACCTGCGATGCCAATGGCCCGACCTGTTTATTTGTGTACAAAACTATTTCGGAACCGCATGTAGGTGAACTTTCATTCTTTAAAGTTTTTTCAGGCACGGTGAAGAGCGGCATGGAACTGGAAAATGAAACGACGGGGGTTACCGAAAAGATCAGCCAGTTGTTTATGGTGGAAGGAAATAAACGGATGCCTGTGAATGAACTGGTGGCCGGTGATATTGGCGCTACACTCAAATTGAGAAATACGCATGTCAATAATACCCTTCATATAAAAGGGAAAAATTATGAACTTCCGCCCATCGAATTCCCGTTACCCAATATGACGGTGGCGATCGAATTGATTAAGAAAGGAGAGGAGGAGAAGTTATCCCAGGCCTTACACCAGTTGCGGGAAGAGGATCCTACCTTACTGGTGGAAGTATCCACGGAACTCCGGCAAACCCTGATCCATTGCCAGGGGGATATGCACCTGGCCGTAGCAAAATGGAAAATAGAGCACCAGCATAAACTGGAAGTGAAATTTGTTAAACCAAAGATTGCCTACCGCGAAACAATCCGCAAGATGGCTGAATCAAGTTATCGCCATAAAAAACAAAGTGGTGGCAACGGGCAGTTTGGTGAAGTATACTTGATGATTGAACCCTGGTATGAAGGGATGCCTGAACCCAAGGACCTGAATGTAAGGGCCCGGGATATATATGACCTGGATTGGGGTGGTAAACTGGTGTTTTATAATTGTATTGTTGGCGGCGCCATTGATACCCGCTTCCTGCCATCCATATTAAAAGGAGTAATGGAGAAAATGCATAACGGGCCACTGACGGGGTCGTATGCACGCGATATCCGCGTATGCGTTTACGATGGTAAGATGCACCCTGTTGACAGTAATGATATCTCCTTTAAGATAGCGGGCCTGCAGGCATTCCGGCAGGCTTTCCAGCAGGCCGATCCGCAGATACTGGAACCCGTTTATCATGTAGAAGTGCTTTGTCCTGATGATCTTACCGGCGCTGTAATGGGCGACCTGCAAAGCCGTCGTGCTCTTGTGGAAGGTATTGACAGTGAGGGCCATTTTCAGAAAGTACTGGCGAAAGTCCCCCTGGCGGAAATGGATGGTTATTCATCCTCGCTCCGTTCGATCACGCAGGGACGGGCTAAATTTAAAATGAGCTTCCTGGCGTATGAACCCGTGCCTTTTGAATTGCAAAGGAAACTGATCGATGAATATAGTAAGACGACGAAGGAAGAGTTTGCTTAGATAAAAGATAAAAGTGAATAGATAAAAGTTCTCAAATTCGAAAGGATCTTACAGCTTTGATACCTTATCAAATCTGTAAGATCCTTTCCATTGAGGACACTATTATCTATTCACTTTTATCTATTATCTGGTTCCTTTTATCGATCCCTGATAATAACAATAGAAGACGTTTTATCATTAAACATCAGGAGTCCCAGCCCCTCGCGTGAAGCAGTAAGCGTAGTACTTGATCCTCTGAAATTCTCTCTATCATAGAGGATCACCCGATAACCCGGGGGGATCACTATGGAGCTCAGGGCTTTATCAATGAAACCGGCTTCGGCCATCGTCCTGTAACTTCCGGGACGCAATTCAACGGACTGGCCTTTAAAATCTTTATCAGCATACAAGACCACTTTTTCAAAATTATCGTGGCGATTATCCTGGTCATGGTCATGATTATTCCTGTCATTGTCGCCATTATTGTACGGATTGTTGGTGGTGCGATATTCTTCAATGACCAATGAACCGATCCTGTCGTTCATCTGTTCGGACAGGCAATCGGTATTACCTGTAAGCGTATAGTAATTCCCGGACATGTTTTCGTTATTAAGATAGACCTTGGCGCTGAGGTTAGAGGGGATCTGGATCGAGGAAATATTATATCTTAAAAGACCCAGTTTATCGCCCTGGTAAAAGCCCGGTGCCAGCCTTAGGCTATTTCCCCGGTAATAACAGTCGGCATAGACGGTAGCGTAGTCGCCCCTTCCGGTATTGGTTGGGATGTTATTTACGGGATATTTAGGTCCGGATTGCTTGTATTCAACAGAGAGGGAACCGATCCTGTCATTCTGGTTTCCCTGCAGACAGCTGATATCCGTTTCATATACAGTAGAATTCCCGGACAGATTTTCATTATTAATATAAACACGTACCATGAGGTTTCCGCTGACTGTGAACGAGGAAATATTATACTTTGACGCTCCTAACTGGCTGCCGGTATAATTACCCGGGTGTAGGACCTGGGAGAATCCCCTATAATTACAATCATTGTAAATAGTAACAAAATCATTCTGGTTGTAACCCGGTTGGCGGATTTTTTCTCTTTCTATCACTATGGAAGAAGCCATGTTTCTCCATTCGTTTTCAAGGCAGGTCGAACTGTTATTATAGGTTCGTGACCGACCCCCGAAATTGTCATCCTCGTAAATCGTGACTTTCATGCCATTGGGAATCATTATCGAAGAAAGCCTATCATTGCTTATTTTCATCTGGTTCAGCGGGTAGGATCCGGGGCCAAGCGTATACCTGTTACCGCCATAATTGCATTGTTCAAACAGGGTTACCTGATCGTTTTGTGCCTGGGCAATAACATAAAAGGATGAAAGGAAGGCCAGTAATAATAATTTCTTGTTCATATATACAGTTTTGAAGGTTAACGGGAACGTTAAGAAAGTTAAGGAACTTTTTGCTGTGTCGGAATTTTTATTTTGAATGAAATTTCGGATCGGTATCTCATTAAAGAATTTTACCATTTTTAAACAAACACCGGCCTCCCACGGGCAGGAATACAGCCTTTTTCACTATTTCAGTGCTTTTTGGCTATAAGGAAATGCCGGTTTTAGAGTTAAAAGCTAAGTCATTTTAGTTGATGGTTTATATGGTATAGCACGGAGCGCCATTTGTTCCCGGCCTTATCCATATCACATACAAGGTCTTCCCTGGTATACTGACCTGGGGTAAAAATGTTATAGCTCAGGGCCTCTTTTTCTTCGAGCTGGTCAAAACATACAAAACACCTGCTGCAAAGGCTCATCGAAATGAGACGAAGAAATCTTTTTACATTCCGGGGGGGATAACCGGCCCCGTAAACAGATTGGAAACTGCTGTCCATAACGGCCCGGAATAAAGTACGCACTTCATCAATTTTTTTTGTGGTGGTCAGCAAGGTGCTGATGTTTTCGTTATAATCATTATACACTCCAAATACATCATTTCCAAATTGCATTAAACCACCAATCTTATATAAGGCCTCTTCTTCGTTCTGCCGGAATGGATGCGACATGGCCGCCCGGTAAAATAATACAGAAACACCTCCTTTATCTAATGTGATTTTGATGATCTCCTCCCTACTTAGCCCGGGAGAAGCTTGTTTTTTACTTTGTACCTGCGCCGCAAAAACCTTTCTCAGGTATTGCCGTACCAGTGCCGGATCCTGCGCATATTCCAGGGATTTCCTGTAAAAGGAAAGAAATAATTGTTCACTGGCTGTATGACCAGTAAACTTTTCTGGATTTTCTATGAATGCTTTTACTGTTTCTGGAGAAGTACCTTGTTTATCAAAAAAATCATCACCTAAACCAGTCATCGCTCCCTGGTAGGTGAGAGCCAGTCGTTCCTTTACAGACATTTTTTCTCCCCTCAAAGCGCAGAGTTCTTCGCCTAGAATAGCAGGAACTGCCAGCCCATAATAGTGGGTGATCTTTTTAAAATCGGTGGCATCAAGACTCCCGTCATTCACTTCTTTCGCGGCTGCTAATTCATCACCCAGGTTTTCCCGGATAAAATTTGCCTGCTTTTTAATATTTCGCAGCAAGGCCAGTAAAGTACGGGGTGTCTGCAGGGTATTTCCTATCCACCAGGTCATTTTCATAGTGTACACATCAGTTCGTCTTCTCAAAACTCACACATTCTTTTAATTCCTTCTCTGTGTAAGCTACTTTGTATTGTTGCAAAACATCATCAGGAACGCCATTCCACTGGGTAGGTTTATTACCGGTGTAGCCAATATCTTTTACTCCTATTTCAGATGTATAGAAACCGGTTGCTGTCAGATTACGCATCAGGTTAAAAAAAGCAACCCCTTGTTTCATACCGGGCTTTGCTTTATCCGGGTAAGCGATCATGTCCACCAATTCGATTTGCTGATCATGGCTGCAATCCATGAATGATTTATCATAGCGCTTCAGGCTTTGCATATCCAGCCAACGCAATCCTCCCCGCATGGGGACCTCGTGATTGGGCATATCTTTTACAATGAAACTTATAAATTCCGGTACTTTCGCATCAGAAGCGTTGCCACTGACATCATCTTTGGGGATGATGATATCGGCCAGGATAGTGATCGTTGCCATTTCATGCCCGGTAAAGAAATTTTCTTTAGCCAGCAATTCTTTCTCATATTTCAGTTCATCCGGGTTCCGATCCAGGCTAAACTTGGGTTCCTCAGCTTTTGCTTTTGTATCATCGGTCTTACAACCAGCAATGACAACAGGTGTGGCGATGATACCAGTTGCTATCAGTTTTAAAGATTTACGTCTATCCATTTTTAGTTTTTTTGCCGGTAAGGACGGGAAGACGGGAAGAGAATCGTTTTCTTCCCGTCTTCCCGTTCTTCCCGGCTATTCACAAATTATTCTTCTTCATCTCCTCCACAATATACTCCGATGCTCTCATGCTCAGCGCCAGTATGGTCCAAGTAATATTCTTATCCGCCTGGGAAACAAACTGCCCACCATCCACGCAGAATAAATTCTTACAATCATGAGCCTGGCTGAATTTATTGAGCGCTGATTTTTTGGGATCGCTGCCCATCCTGACGGTACCGGCTTCATGAATGATCTCGCCGGGTTTGGCCAATCCATAATTATTGCTGGCATCATCATCACCACCCCAGGTAATGATGGCGCCCATATTATGCATCACTTCCTTGAAGGTATCCTTCATGTGTTTGGCTTGCTTGATCTCATGTTCACTCCATTTCACATTGAATTTTAATACAGGGATCCCGAATTTATCGACCATGTCGGGGTCTATGCTGCAATAATTTGTTTCTACGGGTACCGCCTCACCCCGGCCCGCCATGCCCACCCCGCAACCAAAGAAATATCGATAATCCTCTTTTAATGAAGCTCCATATCCACCCGCTTCCTTCTTTTTCCCTTTAACTACATATTTTCCATTCAGTTCCTCGATACCCCAGCTAAAGCCATAAGATGGCTGGCTCATACCACCCCAGTATTCAACATGGTAACCTCTTGGAAAATCAAGTTTCTTATTGTCTAACCACCAGGGTGAATAGATATGCATCCCGCCCACACCATCTTCATTATATCGTTTCCGGTCAAATAGCTGGGGTAAAATACCACCCAGTGCTGCCCCGGTGGAATCATGTAAATATTTCCCGACCACATCACTGCTGTTGGCCAGGCCATTCGGGTGCCGGTCTGATTTTGAATTCAATAATAAGCGGGCGCTTTCACAGGCGCTGGCCGCTACGATCACCACCCGGCCACTCACCTGGTATTCCGTCATATCCTCTTTATTGATGTAAGAAACCCCGGTAGCCAACCCTTCCTTATCCGTTAATACTTCTCTTACCATCGCATTCGCGACAATATCTACGTTATTTGTTTTTAAGGCCGGGTAAATAAGCACATTGGAAGCGGAGAAATCGGCTTTGGCAACGCTGCAGTTACGATTACATTGCCCACAAAAAAAACAGGCGCCTCTTTCTGTCGTACTATCAATTTTTTCAGTAAGTATGGAGAGCCTTGCAGGAATTACTTTCACGCCGGCCTGCCCAGCCGCATTTTTAATAAAGAGCTCATGTAATCTTGGTTTGGGTGGACGAAGGAAGTAACCATCCGGATCATTTTCCAAACCTTCATTGGTGCCAAAAACGCCAATGAGTTTGTCCACCCGGTCATAGTAAGGTTTTACATCTTCATACCCGATCGGCCAGTCATCACCTAACCCATCAATACTTCTTCTTTTAAAATCTTTGGGCCCAAAGCGAAGCGAGATCCGTCCCCAGTGATTGGTACGCCCACCCAGCATCCTTGCTCTCCACCAGCTCCAGTCCGTTCCTTTTTCTTTGGTAAATGGTTCGCCTTCGAGTGACCAGCCACCATAGCACGCATCAAAATCGCCGAAGGGGCGGTTCGTAGTGCTGGCGCCGCGACGGGGAGAATCCCATGGGTTCTTTAATTGTGTAATATTCTTTTGCGGGTCATACATGTACCCGGCTTCTACCAGGCAAACCTTCAGACCGGCCTTGGATAACATATAAGCTGCCATGCCGCCTCCTGCGCCGGAACCAACGATCACAGCATCATATTTTTTGGTTTGCTTTTTTACCTGGAATTCTCCCATATAGCAAGTAAAGTTTAGTGAGGAATGAAACGACAATTTACAGTAAACATTCCTGATGCGCCAAAAAAGGAGCACTATTTTCTACACAGTCAATACCATCAGTTGATAGCCGTATCTTTAATATTAAATTCATTCCTGAATGAGAAAGACCATTATGGTTTTGGCTTTAATTTCCCAATTATTGACAGGTAAAGCGCAAAAGACAGATTATAGTAAGTATCCTGTATATACGGGTAATGATTTAGGTTTGACCTATTCTCATCGCCAATCTTTGTTTCGCATATGGGCGCCCACCGCGCAGGAAGTTCAATTGATCTTTTATACTGAAGGCAGCGGTGGTGAAAACACAAGGGCATACAGGATGGTGAAGGGAGATAACGGTTCCTGGGTAATTAAAGTGGTAGGGGATCTGAAAAAAATGTTTTACGTATTCCGGGTGCGTATAAAGGATCAATGGCAAAATGAAGTGCCCGATCCTTATGCAAAAGCAGTGGGGGTGAATGGCAAACGAGCCATGGTAGTTGATTTAAAAGATACCAACCCTGCCGGGTGGGAGAAAGACAAGAGCCCCGGATTAAAAGATGCAACGGATGCCATTATTTATGAACTGCATGTGCGCGATGCAAGTATCGCTCAAAATTCAGGTATAAAAAACAAAGGAAAGTTCCTTGGGCTGACGGAGAAAGGAACAAAGAATGATGCAGGTTTGTCAACAGGACTTGATCATTTAAAAGAATTGGGTGTTACGCATGTCCATTTATTACCCTGCTTCGATTTTAATTCGGTGGATGAAACAAAGCCGGCTGCAAAATATAACTGGGGATATGATCCCCTGAACTATAATGTGCCAGAAGGTTCTTATTCCACGAATCCTTACGATGGGGTCACCCGTATCAAAGAATTCAAACAACTCATTCAAACTTTTCATGCCAATGGATTAAGTGTCATCATGGATATGGTGTATAATCATACGGCTTTGACAGAGAATTCTAATTTCAATCAATTGGTGCCGGGCTATTATTACCGGCATACTAAAGATGGAAAATTCTCTAATGCCACCGCTTGTGGCAATGAAACGGCCAGCGAAAGGCCGATGATGCAAAAATTCATGCTGGAATCTGTTTTGTACTGGGTAAAAGAATACCATGTTGACGGCTTTCGTTTTGACCTGATGGGTGTACATGATATTGAGACCATGAATCTTATTTCCAAAGAACTCCATAAGATCAAACCGGGTATTCTTTTGTATGGCGAAGGGTGGACAGCGGGATCATCACCATTCCCTGATTCATTAAGAGCCCTCAAAGCGAATGCGTATAAGCTGGACCGGATCGCGGTATTCAGTGATGATATCAGGGATGGTATTAAAGGAAGTGTATTTAAGCATGCCGATAAAGGTTTTGCCAGCGGCAAACCGGGCATGGAAGAAAGTATTAAATTCGGCGTGGTGGCTTCCTGCAAACATCCGCAGGTGGATTATACCAAAGTGAATTATTCCAAAGCGCCGTATGCGGCATCCCCCGGAAATACAATTACATATTGTGAATGCCACGATAACCATGTGTTGTGGGATAAACTGGCCATTTCAGCTTACGATGCAACTGAAGAAGAAAGGGTGGATATGCAGAAACTGGCCTTATCCATCGTTCTTACTTCGCAGGGAATTCCTTTTCTTCATGCCGGAACGGAATTCCTGCGCTCTAAGAAAGGAGTGGAGAATTCATTTGAATCCCCGGATAGCATCAATGCCATTGACTGGAATTTGAAGACAAAGAATAAAGAAATATTTGATTATGTGAAAGAATTGATTGGGCTTAGAAAAGAACATCCGGCTTTCAGAATGATAAATACAAGGCAGATCGCTGATAACATCCGGTTTCTCCCCGATATGCCGGAGGGGATCATCGCGTATACCATCGATGGGGCTTCCATGAAAGATCAATGGAAAAATATCCTGATCATTTTTAATGGGCGTAATTATTCACAAAGAATTTCATGGCCAGATTTCTCATGGACGCCATTTATAAAGAATATAAGGTACCCGTCAGTCATTCCGCCGATAAATGAAATATGGGTGACACCATACAGTTGTGGGATTTATTTTCAATAACCGGTTTATGAGATATTGTATATACCTGCCTGGTCATTTCCCGGCTTGTATATTCTGTAAAAGTTAACGAATAACTGTTAAAAAGTTCTTTAGGCCTTAATATTACGAATTGAGGAAACTATTATCTATTCACTCTTAGTTTTTATCTCTATTCTCCATTTTTTAACGTATCTTCGTCCTCTTATATGTTATCTCTCACACTGTTTGTTTTGTTTTCATTTCATTCAAATGCCGTGATGGCTTAACGTAAGGCAGGTAAAGTATCCATAAGTTGATAGCCTTACCACATTTTTCATTTAAATATTATACCATTGTCATTTAACAATTTGCAGCTCATTGAGCCTGTGCTCAAAGCATTGATCCATGAAGGCTATACAAAGCCTACCCCGATCCAGGAACAAGCTATTCCTCCTATTTTACAACACAAAGACCTGCTGGGTTGTGCGCAGACAGGCACGGGTAAAACCGCAGCTTTTGCCATCCCAATCATGCAGTTAATGCACCAGCAACATCAGGCAGGACCAAAAGGCCATCGTGCTATCAAAGCATTGATATTAACGCCGACAAGGGAACTGGCCATCCAGATTGAAGAGAGTTTTAAAGCCTACGGGAAATACCTTGACCTGAAACACCTGGTTGTTTTTGGTGGCGTGTCGCAGGTAAACCAGGTAAATACATTACGCCGCGGTATTGATATATTAGTAGCTACGCCCGGACGATTGCTCGACCTGATGAACCAGAATTATATTTCACTCCGGGATATAAAATTCTTTGTACTGGATGAAGCGGACCGGATGCTGGACATGGGTTTTGTGCATGACGTAAAAAGGATCATCGCCAAACTCCCGTCAAAAAGACAAACCTTGTTTTTCTCCGCAACCATGCCACCGGAAATTCAGCAACTGGCCAATGCTTTGCTGGTGAACCCAGTTAAAGTTGCAGTAACCCCGGTTTCATCCACCGTAGATATCATACAACAATCCCTGTATTTTGTAGATAAACCGGAAAAGAATTCTCTTCTCAAACATTTGCTGGAAGATGTTTCAGTTAAGACCGCATTGGTCTTTACCCGAACCAAACATGGCGCTGATAAAGTGGCAAGGGAATTAGCCCGGGCCGGTATCAGGGCCGAAGCTATTCATGGTAATAAATCACAAAATGCCCGGCAATCAGCCCTTAGTAATTTTAAGAATCGTCATACCCGGGTATTGGTAGCAACCGATATCGCGGCCCGTGGTATTGATATAGATGAACTGACCCACGTGATCAATTATGATATGCCCAATATTCCGGAAACTTATGTACACCGGATCGGTCGTACCGGCAGGGCAGGAGCCAGCGGAATTGCCATTTCATTTTGCGACACAGAAGAAAGAAGCTACCTGAAGGATATTCAAAAACTGATTGGTAAAGCTATTCCGGTAATTACTACTCATCCTTTTGGCATGATCGGAAACAGCCAACCCGTTCGGCCACCCGTAGCGCGTCCATCGTTTCAAAAAAGAACTGGAGGAAATTCAAATGGGAATGGCAACAGGAATGGTTTCAGTGAAAGAAGGAAAACATATCGTTCCTCTTATGCAGGACGAGGATAATTATACCTGGAGGCTAATATTGAAAATTGATCATTGATCGTTACATTAAGAAATGTTCAATTCTCAATCCTCAATGTTCAAAGAACAATTTCCTGATCATAGGTTTCCATGCCATCCACAAGGTGCCCGTAATTGACCAGTAGTTCCTGGCCGGCGCCAATATCTGTAAGGGCTTCAAATTCTTCACCATCATTTATGGAGATAATATTTGGCGCGGCGGAATGGTTAAGGTAAATAACCAGGTCCAGCATTTTAAA
>JADGPW010000090.1 GCA_017882265.1 Chitinophagaceae bacterium
TAAATTCTTCACCTAATAAATGAGCAATAGTCTGTGCAATTTGCTGTTGGTACAATTGCTGATCTTCTTTTACTTCTCCCAAGGGAAGAAAATTCGGGCCCATGATCGCCAACCATGTCTGTGAAGAGCCTTTGATTGATTCTCCGTGAGACGACCATTTATTTTCCTTGCTTCCCCTGCCATGATCAGTTGTGATGATAAATGTAGTATTGTCTTTATAGTCTGGGGTGGTTTGCACCCAATGCCAAAGTTCAGCTATCATCTTATCTGCCTGATTAGCCTGGTCAAGATAGAGGTCATAGCGGCCCTGATGAGCAAATTCATCCGTCTCGCCCAGACCGAGATAAACCACTCTTGGATGATGCTGCGGAATATATTCTTTTGCTGCTAAAAATGTTAACTGGTCAAACCGGGTAGCTGTTTTATCATATATCGCTTCATCCTGTACCCTGTTTAATAAAACCTGTCCCGGAGTTGGTTGGGCTTCATTTACATTTTCATACCCGCTGTTTATCAGAAGGCCACTCCTCTTTTCATTCAGGATATAGGGAAACACATCCCAGGAAGTGAAGGCTACCACCCGACCTCTGAGACAGTCCTTGCTGTTCAGGTATTCAAGTATATTCACATGAGGGTCCGGGTTTTTAGCATTAGATGAAATAGTAAGATCCGTATTGCCGGTAAATATTTCATGGTACCCCGGGTAAGATATCGCATAAGCATTTGCCACATTAACCTTGTTGTTGAAAAAACGATTGCCATATAACTGGCCTTTTGTGTTGATAACACTCCAGAAAAAAGGCATCAGTTTCTTTCTCCGTTCTTCGGCGGTTGATGCCCAATATAGCGCTTTGACTATACCCGTATCAGGTGTATAATTTTCATCATTGACCAAAAAGGAATCTGCGCCGTTAAATATTTCCTGCCATCGAAACCCGTCTATTGTAATAATAAAAACATTCCGGGTAATATACCGGGGGTCAATCGATGCTTTATCCTGTTTGTAGGAACTGAAGGGTATTGCAGCGAATAGGAAAACGCTGACGAGTGTGTTTTTCATGTGTAACGGTTTTGCAAAGCTTGCAATCTACTATGACCTCCCTATTAACCCTGGATTAACGTATTGTTATGAACCCTGTGAGTAAAAGTGGGCCAGTGAGACATCACGATAACTTTCAGAATCAAATTTCAAACCACCTCACTGTCTTACTGTCTTACTGTCTCACTGTCTAACTGACTTCATTCAAATTGCCTTTCTGACTTTCTGAAATAAAAAAACCATCCCGTGCTTCATCGGGATGGTTGACTCAACTGTAATTATTCCGCTCTGCTTAAGAAAAACCTAGTTAAAGAGATACCGGATACCAAACTGCATCTGCCAGCGTGAAGCTATACTCGTGCTGTAAGAAAAACTGTTTACATAAGGAGTAAGGTTTGTTGCATCCTGCTGTGTAAACGAAAAGCTGGGGGTTTTACCATCTGCCGCCATGCCTTCAAAACGAAGGAAGTTGGTAACCGTTGGAGATTTTGTAATTCCCCAGTATTTGCTGATCAGGTTGCCGGCATTCAGGATATCCAATGAAAGCCGGAGCGTATGGTGGTCGCCATCTTTTCTACCTGTCTTGATCGAAAAGTCCTGTGTAATATTTACATCCACCTTTTTAAAATATGGCAAAACGACTGCATTCGCAGCGGTTATCTGTCCCCGGTGAGAAGAAAGATAATTATCCTGGCTGATGAAGGCATTCAACTGAACCCACTGCTGTGCAGCGGTTCGTGTATCTGTGCTGGCGCCGGTACCCAAACCACCCGAACCGGATTTAACTAAATTTATTTCACTGGAGGAATTAGGAATATAAATAAGGTCATTATTATTACCATCTCCGTTTAAATCTCCGTTATAAACATAAGAAGTAACACCATTTGGCGCCGCCTCAAAATACAAACCAAAGCTGGTGGCAAAATATTTGGCGTAATTAAATTTGTAAGACGCAAAAGCAATGACACGGTGCGGCTGGTACCATGATGCATTTGAAAGATTATCTGCATTGGGATCCGTTCCCTGCACCCCTCTTCCGCTCCATAAACTACCCGCAGTGCTTCCACCTTCTGCAGTATTTTTTGATTTTGAATGAGTATAGGCAAGACTCAGGAACAAATTCTTAATGGTTTTTTGTATCCGGACAGTAGTGGTGGAAGAAAATCCTTTGCTGGAATTTTTCATTAAAATTGCATTCCCCAGATTTGGATTGGCAGTAGTGGTACCAAAGTAATATTTACTGCTGTTGTTCAAGATGGTGGTTAATGATGTATTATAACGTAACCGTTTATCGGCACCAGCCAGTGCAAAAGCATTGGTTTCATTAAGGTTGATGTTTGAATAATATACTGCATTTATATCTTTTGTATAGGTTCCTTCCACGGTGATCACCCAGTCATGTTTAAATTTCTTGTCGGCCGCCAAACTGGTTTTTATTACGGATGGGTACTTAAAATTGTTATCCGTTAACGCTACACTATAAGATGTATTTGCTGCGCCTGCAGTAGGTCTGTATTTATTGGGATCTGCACTAAAGGGCACACCGGTTGTTTTTATGATGGAACCAAACTGAACCCCATTGTTACTTGCCTGGTTGCTGATCCATACAAAAGGTGGTGGACCGGAAAATACACCTCCTCCACCTCTTACCTGCAATGTTTTATCACCAAAAATATCCCAGTTAATCCCCAGCCTGGGTGAAATTAATAATGCATTTTTAGGCTTTTTACCCACGTCGTATTTGGTGCCGTTTGCAAAAGTCAAAGCAGCAAAGTCGGGGTTTTGATCCCAGCTACCTTTGTAGGTAGAGTTGTCAAACCTTAATCCATAGGTAAGTGTAAAATTCTTGGTGACACGCCATTTATCCTGCATAAACAAGCTAAGGTCATTAGATCCTGCTTTTGCATATGGGAATGACCCATCCTTTTCTGCAGAATACTGTATGGCATAACGGAGAGCAGACGTGGTACCGTTATTAACGCTGTTATAAAAATCAGTAAGACTGGCAAATTGATAAAGGCCCTGGTAAGCTGGGGCAAACCCATTTAGATATTTCCTGAAATAATTTTGGGTACCCGCCGTAATTTCATGGCTTCTTGTATAGAAAGTGGCAATATCAGAAAACTGGAATACATCGGTATTCAGTTTATTGTTGTACGTAAAGGGTTCGTAACCAAAAGTGGTATAAATATTACCCCCCGATAAAATATCCACTAAAGGCAGATCAGAATTTCCCTGGGTACTTCGGAAATCCCGTAATTTGGTTTCCCCTACCTGGAACTTATTTACCATCTTATTACTGTACCGGGTATTTAACTCGGCAATAAAAATGTTGAAGTTGTTATTGATAACATAGCCGCTTCCCTGGAATGGCATGGAAGTATTACCCGGCTGGCCACCGGTAGGAAATCCTGAAAACCCATTCCTGCTGGTGCTGGCGAACTGATCCGCACTGGACTTAAGGTAACTATATTTGAGAGTAAAGGTGCTTTTTTTATCAATATTCCAGTCGATTTTAGCTGTTACCTTATCGCTTTGTGTCTTTTGGTTATATCCCTGAAAAGGTCCGGTAACATATCCAAATTTAGTTTTCAAAAAGTCAGATAGTTTTGACAATGTATCGGCATTAGCCTGGGATACACTCCCCGGTGTAACAGGATGATTTGCATCCGAGGCTATAAAGCTGGTGGCAGGTAATTCCTGTCTTACCTGCTCTGCGCTTACAAAAAAGAAAAGTTTGTTTTTTATGATAGGTCCACCTATCGCAAAACCCCTTAACTTAAAGTTAATTGGTGTTTTGGTTAATATAGTATTTCCTACTTTATAACCCTGGTTATTTTCATTTTTCAGGTACTCATAAATGGTCCCCTTGAACTGGTTGGTTCCGCTTCGGGTAACTGTATTGATACCAGCACCTGTAAAACCACCCTGGCGTATGTCATATGGAGATACATTTACCTGTATCTGTTCAATGGCATCAAGGCTAATAGGCTGTGATCCGGTTTGCCCGCCAAGTGTACCGGAAAGGCCAAAGGAGTTATTGAAATTGGCCCCGTCAACTGTCACATTATTATACTGGTTGCTTCTGCCGCCAAAACTAAGCCCGTTTGAAGTGGATTCCAGTTTGGTAAAGTCCTGCAAAGAGCGGTTAATAGTAGGCAGTCTTTCAATTTGGGTGCGGTTGATTACTTCCTGGCTGCCTGTTCTGCCGGAATTAAATACCTTATCCTGCCTGGCCGATGTGGTCACGATAACTCCTTCCATGGATTTTGTTTCAGGAACCAATACAAAATCAGCTTTAAATTCCTGACCAAGAATAAGGGTTACATTTTCATAGGGATCTGCTTTATATCCCACAAAAGTTACTTTAATGATATACGGTCCGCCGACACGAAGATTGGCCAATGAGTAACGACCGTCATTTCGGGTCGTTGTAGCATATACAGTACCGGATGGTTGATGGGTTGCCGTTACATTAGCCCCGGCGATCTTTCCTTCCCCGGCTGTAACAACGCCGCTAATCTCTGAAGTCGTTTCCTGTGCTAATCCTGCTGTAGCTAAAAACAATAGAAGTAGCCCTAAAAATGTAAACTTTCTCATATGCAAAAATGTTTTTGCAAATATGAAGGAGCTATGTATGGGGAAGTTTACCGAATGATTAAGTAATTATTATCGCTTGGCAGAAAGCATTCATTCGCCGGGAAAATGATAATAAAATGGAAACATTTAAATAATATGCAGGCGAAAAAATTGCAAGGAGGCAACACAAGAAGAAAGCTCCATCAGGAGCTTTCTTCTTGTGTTGTTTTTTTGACTTTCTTTTGCTTTTTGGGTAAAGCCCTTACAATATCTTCTCCAAACCGTCTGGCTGTCTTACGGACCCGGTTATCAAATTTCTTTTCTCCAACGATACTTCTGTAATCGGCCAGTGAAACAGTCAATTTCTCCTGTATAGTCTTACGAATATCTTTTTTTGACCTCCTCGCGGAAGAAAGTACAACTGCAGTTTCAGACATATGTTATTTTTTAGATTATAAATTAATTCTAATTAAAAGTAACACAAACTTAATATTGTCAATGTTAAGTTTTCAGTAGGCTACCCTGACTTTCTTTATCAATTCATTATCAACAAATTACATAACAAAAATTGATAAATCCGGACAATTCAATCTTTCCGTTTCCGGCCCCGCAGGGAAAACAACTCCCAAAACATGCCAGCTTACAAAAGTTACAATTCCTTAAACTATCCTGCTCATTCAGGTAACATGTATTATAGTTCTTTGTAAAACTCCTGTACACATTGAAAAGAAGATCCATTGATGTTGTGGTCATTTCCGACCTCCATCTCGGCACCTATGGCTGCCACGCCAGGGAGATTGTTAATTATCTCCGGAACATTTCACCGCAGATCCTGGTCCTTAATGGCGACATCATCGATGGTTGGCAATTCAGTAAAAGATATTTTCCCCCGGCACATTTCCAGGTATTTAAAGAAATCATAAACCTGTGAAGTTCAGGTACACGTATCGTTTATATTACCGGTAACCATGACGAATTATTAAGACGCTATACCGATATGGAGATCGGTAAATTTCACCTGGCTGATAAATTACTGATCGAATTGAATGGAAAGAAAACCTGGATCTTCCATGGAGATGTATTTGATATGACCACAAAAGGGAGTGCAAAAATATTGGCCCGGTTTGGCGCCAAGGGATATGACCTGCTGATCTTGCTGAACAGGGGTGTTAACTGGTGCCTGAAAATGATGAAGAAAGAAAAAATGAGTTTCAGTAAAAGAATAAAGAACAGCGTAAAAAAAGCAGTGAAATGGATCACTGACTTTGAACAAACGGCTGCCGAGCTTGCGATCAAAAAAAAATATGATTATATCATTTGCGGTCATATTCATCAACCCCAAAAAAGAATAATTGAAACAAAGGATGGTAAAGTAACTTATTTGAACAGCGGTGACTGGGTGGAGAATTTAACATCGCTTGAGTATAATAATAATGAATGGAAAATTTACCAATACGATGAAAA
>JADGPW010000091.1 GCA_017882265.1 Chitinophagaceae bacterium
CAGCGTATCCCACTATCACGCTGAGTAATATTGGGGCCAGTTTTAATACTGCAGGAACAAGAATACAATTATTGTCAGGCGCATGCGGGGCCTGGGCCTCCCTGGCCTGTGTAAGTACAACAGCTTTGAGTACGGCTACCACACCTGGTGGGGCAGGTTTGACAGTAGGTACCGTTTATTATATCAGGATAACCAGTAATACCAATACTGGTGTTCCCGCCGGAGGCAATGATGTCTGGGGTTTTGATATTTGTATTACAGATCCTGCACCTGGTAGAGTTGATTTCAGCAGCAGTTATATTAATGTGACAAAAGGTACAGGTGGGGGTACCGTGGCGCCGGGAGATACCCTGGAAATCAGGACCACCTTTGCTGTATTTAACGGGGCCTTTGACAGTCTTGCTTTTTATGACACACTCGTTCATTCAAAAGGTCTCAGATTTGTTCCTAATTCTCTTTCGATACGAACCAATGAAGGTAAAGTGTATAAATCGTTTACAGATGTACTTGATGCGGATGCAGGTTGGCGGGCTGTGACTGGTTCGGATACTTCCATACAAATAAATCTTGGTTTGAATGCTACCGGGACCGTGCGCGGCAAATTAAGAAATACCTCCAAACCCTCATTTTATGGAGGAACTTGTATCATCATGGCCACATACAGGGTGGTTGTTTACGCAAGCTATAATACAAAGATCAACTATAAAGGAGGAGCGATCACATACCGTGATACAGCAACCGGGGTATATACAAAGTACAATTTTAACCGCGACACCCTGATGGTATATCAAAGCCCGGGTCTTTGTCCTAATGCCATTTCTGTTACCAATGCCGTAGGCGTTGAAACCAATGGTACGTTTGGAGCCCCCTCGGGGGCAGCTCCGCTTGCCCGTAACAGGGGAACATCAGCCTATACGCCAGCTTATACTTATCAAACTTTTTCAAGTCTTGGCGGGCCCCAGGATTATTATTATGGAATAGCCAATAATACCAGCGCCCGATATACCACCTTGCAGAATTGGGGAAAACCGGATACAAATTCAATAAGCTACCGGGTATTCACTTTATGGGATATCATTGGCGATCATACAGGTGCTGCCAATACAGCAAAAGGTAATCCTCCCTGCGATACAACCAAACCGGTCAGTCCCGCTAACCCCTGCGGTTACATGCTCATTATCAATTCGGCTTATAAAACAGATACAGCATTTCAGTATACAGTTACCAATCTATGTCCCAATACCTATTATGAAATAGCGGCATGGTTACGGAATATCTGCTATAAATGTGGTTGTGATTCAAATGGCGTAGGCGCTACGGGTGCCGGTTATATACCTTCGGGGACCGGAGATTCTTCAGGCGTACAGCCTAATCTTGCGTTCCAGGTAAATGGTATAGATTATTTTACAACAGGGAATATTCCATATTATGGGTTAACACCGACCAAATCTGATACTTCGAACAAATGGGTGAAAAGAGGGTTCACTTATTTAACCGGTGCCTCGCAAAGCACTTTTCTCCTCACTATTCGAAATAACGCCCCGGGGGGAGGAGGCAATGACTGGGCATTAGACGATATCACGGTTTCAACATGTTTACCTACTATGAAGTATTCGCCCGGACCCATTATCAATGTTTGCAAGCTGAATGAACAATGGATATTTGATACAGTAAAGTCTTATTTTAATAATTATATTTATTATCAATGGCAGCGAAGTACAAATGGGGGCGCTACCTGGTCTAACGCTACAGGGTCGGGAAATTCCGGAACAGGATCTCCTTCATGGAATGGCAGCGCCTGGCAGTATGTAGCTTTATACAGGATCCCGCCCATTGATACATGGGTAACAAATAATGGAGACAAATACCGGTTAATAGTAGCTACATTAGGAGGCAATCTTTCCAATAATAACGATTGCATATTTACAGATGGGGGCATGGTAACCATTTCCGTAATTGATTGTCTATGGGCACTCAATCTCCAGCTGCTGACTTTTAATGGCAGCACGGTAAACAATCACAACAATCTTTTTTGGATCACCTCCAAAGAAGGAGAAGCCGTGCAATACCTGGTAGAAAAAAGCAGTGACGGAATTAATTTTACAGGTATCGGCACGGTAAATGGATACAATAATAGTGCAGAAAAAAATCAGTATTCCTTTGTGGACCCCTCTTTGGCTGATAATAAATATTGGTACAGGATCATCATTGTAAACAGCAAAGGCGAGAAAAAATACTCAAGTATCATACACCTGGGCAATGAACAGGGAGATTTTGTACTTAGCAATGTTGTGAATCCATTTAAAAATGAATTGACCTTTGAAATTTTCACCACTAAAAATGAAAAGATAGAAGCATCACTCATTGATATGTTTGAAAAAACAGTCAGAAAGAGTAGCTATACGTTATATAGTGGCGTCAATGTGTTAAATTTTTACAATACGGATAATCTTTCATCCGGCACCTATATTCTCCGTGTGGGTAATAATGAAAATTCTATTTACAGGCGGGTGATAAAAAATTGATGCTCCCTGTACAACAACCTGTAACAAAAAACTAGTTTCCGGACAACGGTTTAAACAAACATGAATTCATTACTTTTGCCTTCTATTCTTGCAGCATGAGTCAAACAAAACCTGTAATTGGCATTTCCTGTGGCGATCTGAATGGAATCGGAATTGAACTGATCATTAAAACATTCTCCGACAACCGCATCCTTGAACAATGCAGCCCGGTTATTTTTGTTTCTAATAAAGCCATAAACTTTTACCGAAAGTCTATTCCTGAAACGAATTTCAATTATCAAAACACCAGGGACTTCAGCCGTATTAATCCCAAACAAGTGACTCTTTTCAATTGCTGGGAGGAGGAAGTGGCGATCAATCCTGGTCAATTGAGTGAGACAGGAGGGAAATATGCCGTGCTTTCTTTACAAACTGCCGTAGCTGCATTAAAACAAAAACAGATCGATGGGCTCGTGACAGCGCCAATACATAAAAAAAATATCCAGTCGCCTGAATTTAGTTTTATCGGTCACACCCCTTACCTCAAAAGCATATTTGGGGTAAATGATGTTGTCATGATGCTTTGCGCAGGCAGCTTTCGTGTCGCCCTGGTAACAGAACATATCCCGGTAAGCGAGATCGCAAAAAATATTACAAAGGAAAGAATTGTGAGTAAGCTGCACATCATCCAACAAAGTTTGCAGAAAGATTTTGGAATTGACAAACCCCGGATTGCTGTATTGGGATTAAATCCTCATGCCGGAGACGAAGGCTTAATAGGTAATGAAGAAGAAACGGTCATCAAACCGGCCATTAAAGAAGCAAAGAATAATAACATGATGGTGGTAGGTCCTTTTAGTGCCGATGCTTTCTTTGCCCGTCGCCATTTTGAACGTTTTGATGCTGTACTGGCGATGTACCACGACCAGGGCCTGATCCCTTTTAAAACTTTAGCGGTCGGTGAAGGAGTAAATTTTACAGCTGGTCTGCCTGTAGTAAGAACTTCGCCCGATCATGGGGTGGGTTTTGATATTGCCGGAAAGGACCAGGCAGATACTTCTTCATTTATAGCGGCTGTCTTTGAATGTATTGATATTATCAACCGTCGCAAAGAATACGGTGAAAACAGGAAAAATCCCCTGAAGAAAATGACTCCCGCCATCCTGGCCAATGCAGAGGACGAAAAGATCGATGAAGCCGGGCCATAAAACCCGGCTTCTAAATTTACACTTATTGCGATTTGATTAATTTTGTTTTTCTCACCAGATCATTCTCTTTTACATTAATGAAATATATACCCGGCTGCAAATTTTTCAGGCTGTTTACCTGCATATTGTTAAAGCCAATGCTCACTGTTTGATAATAAGACCAGATCAACCTCCCATTAGCATCAATTATCTGTATTTGAACGGGTCCGTTACTGGTGAAAAAAGCACCTAAAGTAAAATTATTTACTACCGGGTTAGGAATGACCAGTAAGCGATCATTTTTCTCCATCCCGTTGATTACCTTAATAATCATGGAGAAATAATAGCCGGTGGTTTTATCCACCATTCTCAGGCGATAATAATTATCAACTGGTAAAAAGGTGTTATCAAGGAAACTGTAATCCGTTGTCCCGGAACTTCCTCTTGCCAGTTGCCGGTTGATACTTATGAACTGATGACCATCCGGGCTTCGTTCCACTACAAAACTATCGAGATCTGTTTCAGATTCAGTGGTCCACCTTACCAGGTTACCATTGCTCTGGGCAGCCACGCTGAATGAATGGAGGATCAAAGGGAGCGTACCGCCCCCGGTACAGGCCGGAAAGATCTTTGATGAATCTACCGTGGCTAACCCGTAAGGGTCGGTCACTTTCAATTTTATGAACCAGTAATACGTATCGCCGTTGCAACCGATTCGGGAGATCATGGTAGATGTATTTCTGGCGGTATCAATTAACTCCGGATGCTCATGATTATTATGCCGCAGGATGGTTTGCCATTCATATTTTAATTGCCCGTTTGTTTGCTCTGCATCTGTAACAGTAGCCCGGCATGAGTATAATGTATCCGCACCAAGACGGTAGGTAGAGTTTTTTATTGGGCTGGTAATGTTTACGACAGGAGGTGTATTATTGGCCGAAATAATAATACTATCCGTGGAGGTAGCATTTTGATTATCTTTTACCGTCAGCTTAACAACAAATTTTTTAGGTCCGGTAGCAGTAAATGTATGCGTAGGAGGATTGGCTGCCGTGCTGGTAGTGCCATCGTTAAAATCCCATGCATAGGTCAAAGCTCCTCCTTCCGGGTCGGTAGATGAGCTCCCGGTAAAAATAACAGCAAGTGGAGAGGGGCCAAATATTTTATCCGATGTCATTTTCACGATGGGAGGTTGGTTTCCGCCATATACGATTTTCTTTACGGTGGAATTTCCAAGGTCAACAATGACCAAACTGCCATCCAGGGGATTTTGAGTAACACAAACAATAGCAGCAAATCCGGTGGCAAAATCATTTACATTCTTAACCTGGTCAGTAAACTGAATAGAAAAGTTCTTTAACCATGTCCCCCCATAATCAGCCTGAAAATAGGTGTTCCTATAAGCTAGCGGGAACATGGTTCCTGTATACCAACAACTACCGGCTGCAGCATTACCATGGAAAGGCGTGCCGGTTACCCCTGACGCAGCGGAACCAATTTGTGTAACGCCCAAAATATTTCCGGTAAATTTTCCTATTCTCGCACTGTCCACACCATGTTTCCAGTCGATAGCCGGTATCCTGTGAAAGAAACGATTATCATTCCCTCCGGTAATTGGAACAGAACTATTGCAGGGATTGTAAACTGTATGAATATTATCGGCCGTTGCCTGTTTAATTAAATTCTGAAAGTTGAAATATTGTTGGGTACATCCACCTGCGCCATTTAAAGGATTGGGCTCATCTTTATTAGCTGTAGTGGCGGCGAGATAACTATTTACATAAGTAAGACCTTCAAATATCGGCCAGCCACAATTGGATGCCGCTGCTTTTACAATATCAAGTTCTTCATACGTACTCCAGCCGACATCGCCTACATAAATTTCTCCGATGTCTCCTGTGGTGGGATTGGTAGAGCCAGTATTGGGACGGATACAAAACCGAAAAGGGTTTCTGAAACCAAATGCCCAAACCCTGCTTTTGGCAGACCGGGGAGAAGCAGAAGAATAATAAGGATTGCTGCTCACTCCATTACCATTGGTTGGATCAATCCGTATGATCTTTCCGTTTAAACTGTTCAGCATTTGCGATTTAAAAGCGCCTACATTTTCATTGCTACGAATAATTCCATCGGTAAGGGCCTGGGCGTAGTAGGTTTCTGCCAGACTGCCTGCATCTGTTGTATTATAGCTGGCTCCGTCACCACAGGATGCCAGTAAGGTTCCATCAGAAGCAAAAACCAATGAACCCACGCCATGCGATTCATGCAGGATTGGAAAACCGGTGGTTTTTGATTCGCCCAATAAAATAGTCCTGGTTGTCAGGTCTGCCACAAGGTTACCGCCGCTTGTTATTAATCTATACCGTGTAATACGGCCGATAGTCGCCGAAAAATAATCGTTTGTAGCAGGATTATAACTTCCTGTGCCAAAATTCATAAGATAGTGCCTGTCTACTACGTACAATACATAGATCAAACCGTTGACATCAAAATTGGGGTCAATGGCAAATCCAAGCATACCATGATCCCGCCAGTCGCCTACTTCCGGCGATATATCCAAAACAGCAATGGATTGTTTAACATAGGTCAGAGAAGATGTATTCCAGTTGCAGACATAAACCCTTCCTCCCTTTTCCCAAACAAATAATTTGGTTCCGGCATTATTAAAGGCGGTACCAACAGGTTCGTTCCAGCCTGAGCCAATATTGGTAGTGGAGAATCCTGATGGAAATGTTTGCGCCTGAAGCCGGAGGATCCAACCGGAAAGGGTGATCAGGAATATAAGAAGAAATTGTTTCATATTACAGGTGCTATTTTAGTTTAAACAGGGGGGTTTCCAGGAAATGGAAATATTTTCAACCGGATATGTTCAGGCTTTATAACTTACAGAGATACCGGAAAGACAAATAAGGTGTTAAAACGGAGATTGAATTGAAAGGAGGCTATTCGGAGGACCTGGGAATTAACTGCATTAACGGGAGCACAAAATAATAAGAATTGTTTTTATATCCAATAGTTATTCAAGATAAGTAAGAATCCCGTGTCATATTACTGAAAAACAGAATCTGGCACACCTTTATTTATAGTATAACCGGAATAACTGATCTCAACCTTTCCTTTCCTGTTCTTCAGCGTATCGGGTATTTCTGCCTTTTTGCTCCCATCATCGTAGTCAAAAGTTATGCCTTTTGGAAGTTTATAATCCCTGGTATTAAAGGAGAAGATCACTTTATCAGCCAGGCCAAAGTCTACATATTTACCATAGGTCATTTCGAGTTCATAGGTGCCATTCTCTTTCGTAGTGGTTCTGGCCTTTTTGATCAACGCTTGCGTTTCATCAATGTATAGGGTTGATAAGACCATATCAGCATTCTCATCTTTGGGCAGGAGTTTGATAATGCGGAGGTTGGTTCCGTTTTCTTTACCCAGATCGATAATATCAAACCCCTTCGTATTGATAAAAATATTACCGAGGTTGATATTTACCGAACCTTTGGGAATGAACGAAATCCCTCCTTCATTGTTTATTCTCAGCTTATTCGGTTTTTTGTAAAAAACTTTTACATTGGCAATGGGCGCTTTAATGAATATCACATTTGTTCTCATCTTACCTTTTGCTTCATAATCATTTACTTTATCCAGTTTTGCCTTTACCCTGCTGATCAGCGAATCCGCGGTTGGGGTCTGTCCTGCTCCTGCCCGGGATAAGAACAAGGACAAAGCCATTACGAAAATGGAATTAAATAGCCGTTTCCCGGTTATAAAAAAAAATCCGTGAACCATAAGCACCTTTTTAACTTAGTATATCTTTCCTCCTGAATACCCAAATGGCGGTAGAAAGGAACCCGATTGTATAAAGAACCAATATACCCATACTTCGCATTACGGCAGGGAGATTCTCGATACTGCCATTGATCGTGGTCCCCTCTGCATCTGCTTTTACATAAAAAAATCCTTTCCAGGCTACCATATGTGTAGTAAACAAATAAGGTTTGATGGTTTGATCATAAATCGGAATGTTCATCTCCGACAAAATCGTAAACACAATAACAATACTCATGGTGGCAATAATAGGGCCAATGGAATTTTCTGCAAATACACTTAACAAAAATGCAAGTGCAGAGACGGTTGTTAAGGCAACAGCCGCATAGCCAAATGCAGCGAAATACCGCCACAGTACATCAAAACTTTTCATTTCTTCAATGCCTCCGGAACGAAGCACCACCATGTCATTGGTGCCAAAGATCAGCATGCTGCCGAATAAAGCCAGCGCTGCCATCCACAACAATAGGGCAAGTGTATACACAACGGATGCTGTGAATTTGATCAGCATATATTGTGTGCGGCTCACGGGTTTTGTCATTGACAAACGCAACGTTCCCATATTGGCTTCCCCAGCGATCGCATCGCCCGAAATTAATGCAACCAGCAGGGGCATTTGTATCAGGAGCGTGTTCAGAATCAAGAAACAGATCAGGTAGCCATTCAGGATCCTCATTTTAAATTCATCCGATAGTTCAAAGGAATCTTTTAGATTATTTAATAAAAGGTCGATATAGGCTTTACCATCAAACCTGAGGGCCACCTGTATCAGGAATACAATAGCGGCAATGGCCCCGAATGCGATATAGGTCCGGGGTCTTTTAAATATTTTAAATAATTCAATCTTTAACAGCTTCCACATGTGTTTGGCCGGTTGTTAATGATAAAAAATAATCCTCCAATGAATGTTTGGAATGAAACGAAATGATTCCCACGTTCATCTGGACCAGTTCTTTCATGACAGATGGCACATCGTTGCGATGTAGCTTTAGCATGACACAGTCATATCTTTTGCCCTGTACAAATTTTTGTAATCCCGAGTCTTGTAGTTTTTCATATGTGGCAGTATCATCGGTGGTCTTTAACTCCACAATTGTTTCTGCCGGGTCAAACAATTCATGCACTTTTCCTTCCACCAGTTTTCTGCCTTTATCAATGATCAGCATTGAGTTGGCTATCAATTCCATTTCATTAAGCAGGTGCGAGGAGATAAGTAAGGTCTTCCCCCTTTCCTTACTCAGTAAAAGGATGAGATTTCGTACATCAGCGATACCCTGCGGATCCAATCCATTTGTTGGCTCATCGAGTATGATCAATCCCGGGTCATGCACAAGGGCTGTAGCAATACCCAACCGTTGTTTCATACCCTGTGAGAATGTTTTTACTTTGCTATTTGCCCGTTCTGCCAGGCCCACCATAGCCAGTTGATCCATTAATTTCTTTTCCGGGATCCTGATACCACTCATCGCACCAAAAATGCGAAGGTTCTCCAATGCGGTCAGGTATTTGTAAAAATCAGGCCGTTCAATAATGGCGCCTACCTGGCGCAGGATATCTTTTCGGTGTTTTAACAAGTTCATCCCAAAAATTTCTATCTCTCCGGAAGTCGGCCTGATCAATGTCAGCAGCATCCGGATGGTCGTAGATTTACCTGCCCCATTCTGGCCAAGGAACCCATAGACGACTCCGGCATTTACGGTGAAAGAGAGATCATCCACTGCTTTTACTTCCCTGAAATCCTTGGTTAGATGTTTTACCTGTATAATTACATTCATAGAAGATATCTAACGGGCAAAAGTATTAAACGTTTAGCCGGTTCATACGGTATTTCAGGCTTACTGTAAATATTTATTTGAAAAGTCTTGCATTTGTAAACCCCATTGATTAGGTTTGTCTTCACAATTCGGAAAACCACATATATCCAAGGAAAACTACGATAAACAACCGTACCTGATACCCCCTACCTTTCCTGTTTCAGGTATGTTTCCTTGTCTGCGTAGTTTATTTAGTGGATCATTCTATCCCAATTCCTGCGAACTGTTTACCTAAACTCCAATATTTCTATGGGACTTGAATTCCGTATCCCGTTAGTGATCGGGACTAAACCCCTAAGAAATGACAAAATTCAGCGCCTGTGTAATTATTTTAGCATTACGGCTTATTTACCAGCCTTCACATCCGCCCACAGGTAACACTCCATTTGCAAGCCCTTCACTTCATTCAACAAACATTCAAACGCTTTCACCGGCAAAACTGATCAGTTTGAATGGCAGTATCAGCCATAACAAAGTGATCTTACAATGGGTAGTCGGTAACAATGAAACCGCTGATCAGTTTGAAGTGGAAAAAAGTACCGATGGAACAAATTTTACTATGGTCGCGCTTGTTTTTGGTACCGATATAGCAGCAACCGGTAATTATGAATTCTATGAGAAGGTCAACCAACAAAAAGTCCTGTACCGCATCAAGCTCATTAATAAGGACCGTAAAATTGAATATTCAAAAGTGATTGAAATAAACCCTAACGCCTGATTACAAAAACAAAAACTAATTGATATGCCTGGTACCGGAAGAAAAATACTAAGAGAAGAATATGAACGCCTGAAAAAAGTGTTTGAAAAGATCATCCCTCCCAAAAAGAAAGAACCACAACCCCAATGGGCGCTGCAACCGTACCGGAACCCGCCAGATGGGAGTGATATAAAAAAATATTGAGAGGTACTGTTTTTTACTTTTTTATACACTTAGAGTACCAACGGAGATATGCCCTTTGTCTAAAGGGCTTTCTTCATTTTAGCCCTTACCAAGGTACGATTGAAGGTTGGTAACATATTCTTCAAATGCCTTAATGCCCTGCTTTGTAATTTTGCAACTGGTTTGCGGGTAGTTGTCCTTGAATTGTTTAACTACATCGATATAGCCGGCATCTTTCAACTTTTGGATCTGCACACTCAGGTTACCCGCCGTTGAATTTGTTTTTTCCCGGATAAAGGTAAACTCCGCTTCTTTCACACTGATCAGAAGTGACATGACAGCTAAACGAAGCTGCGAGTGCAATATAGGGTCCAATTCTTTAAACAATACTGGTACGGTTGATTTTTTTAAACTCAATATTAGCCAGGTATCCCGGGATGATATAACCGGAAAGAACAGCCAAACCATGCAGGATCATGGTCAGATCAAATTGATGGTCTTTAACAAACAAGGCCCCAAACCCAAACCCCCAGGTCACAAACGCCCCGATCACAGAGGGCATAAAATTCAAGGCTGCGCCATAAATAAGTATCCAAAACCCGTATAAGCCCATCAGTAAAGCAAACCCCTTTACCGGTTGCACGCCCAGGTTGATAGACAAAATGATCATGACAAGAAATATGAAAAAGCCGGCATTCAGCCTCCTGAACAGTTCGCTGGAATAGGTTTTTACTTTTTGTTTTTTTTTGAAGAACTGGTCCCGGATCAGTTCATATATCATCAGTAGGGCGGCAATACCTCCAAATATATTCCAGAACATATAGGTAGAAAACCACTGCATTTTCATGTTCATCCAGGTGAGCACGGAAGCCGCGAATAGCAGCCATCCCCAGATGATCCATCCAAGACCGTCATCTTTTTGCTCCTGCTTAGCGGTCTGTATCATTTGCCGGATGATCCGGAGACTTTCCTGTTCGGATATTTTATTTTCTTCCATATCAATTTTTTTGTTGCTGATAATTCTTCTTCAATATATAACCCGGAATGATCCAGGCAATGACCATCGCTGCCGCCAGCAGCAATATCTGGTAATCGTAAGGAATAAACTGTGCCGAAACGGATAATAACCAACAGCCAATACCGCCGATCACCAGGGGTCGAAACCGTAACAATATTCCACATAAAAAAGTGGGTACCCCATAGATCGCAAGGAAAACCGGGCTGATCAGTTTATTAGAAGCCGCGTCGCCGATTTGTCCAAATGAAGCGCCGACAAGTACTATTAAAATGAAAAAGCTTATCCAGATAAACCCGGCCATCTTATCCGTATAGGTCCTGACCTTTTGCCTGTGATAATGTTTACGCATATAAATGAATTGATAAATAACGGCGAGCCAGCATAACATCCAGATATAAGAATGTTTTTCATAATGAACTATTTTCATTAAAGTAAACTCGCCAACGCTGCAAATAAAAACCACCCATCCCCATAACAGGTACAGGTGGCCATTTTCGCTGAACTGGTTCTTTGCCTTCTCGATCATAGATTGGATGACCATCAGGCTTTGTTCCGGTGAAAACTTTTCTTCGTCCATGATCGTAGGTTTAGTTGAACAATCGGCAATGGACAATGGACAATGGACAAAAAGCAATGGACAATAGAGGGGTGTCTGTGTATTGCCTATTGCTTATTGTCAATTGTCAATTTTCTTATCACTGCAACTGGGATAAAAAATACCTGACTTGTCCCATTCCCCATGATGGGTATACACTGTTTTCAGGTTTAAATGTTTCAAATTTTTTAAGCGCTTCCTGGAATAATTCTTTTGCTTCTGATTTACTGCCGCCATATGCTTCCGGCGTATAAAACTTGTCCTCTCCTTCCAATAGGTATACCCTGGGGTTTTCCGGATTTAATTTTTTTGCGGTAGCCAATGCCTCTGCTGCGGCAGGGCCATAGACCATATAACGGGTCATCGGATCGCCCATCATCCGGAGTGTAGCGATTTGTTTTTTAATCACCCATATTTCAGAATTGTCTTTGCTTAAGGCTTCCGCTTTATTGATCAGGGCCTCTGCTTTATCAGCTTCCGGATCAGTTTTATCTGCTATCCCACCGGTTAATCCACTCGCGGTGCCCATCATCAGACCGGCATTGACATGAGCAAGGGATGAATAATAATAAGGGGTCCATTGCGTTTTTTCGGCATCAGCTATCCGTTCAAAAGAATTAGCGAGATCCAGCAGTCCTTCGGTGCTGTGCGTGGTATCGATCGCTATAATCTTTGGCTCCATGGCCTTTACAAATTTTTCACTTTGTGCGAAAAGAATATTCCCTACTAATAACACACTCAACATAAAAGAACCTTTTTTCATTGTATAAAATTTAGTTGTGATGAATTTATTTTGAAGATTATGTTCTGATTTATAAATTATTGTTTATTGCATCCTGAGTTCTGTCCACACCAAAACTGAAAAACGCCCCGATGAATATGAACATACGGGAAGGGGGCACGATCGCTTCCTTCCTGGCGCTGTTATAGGAATACTGGTAACCGTATGTCTGCTTAATATTAAGGATGTTATTGATGGAGATCACATACACCACAAAAGATTTTGCATCTTTCTTGCCAATGGAGGGAATATAATTCAGGCTGAAACTGACATTATGATAATCCGGCACCAGGCCTTTATCCGAGAACTTGTATTGACCCGCATCATAAATGATGTTGTAGTATGGACGGCTGCTGGAATAGGTGTAGGAAGCATTGAAACCCGTCTTCCAGGGAAGTACAAATTTTTTGATAACGAGTGAGGCGGTATGTTTAGCGGCAAAATTAGGAGTGATGGCATAAGGGAAATTCAGGAAATCCCTTTTGGTATCGAGATAGGAATACGAAATCCAGTAATCAAGATTCTTAATTGTTTTTTTATCCCTCCAGAAGAATTCGAATCCTTTTGCATCGCCAAAACCGTTATTGTTCAGAGCCAGCCCGTCACGTCCATTGCTGAAACCGGTCTTAACGAGATCATGGTATTTCTTATAGAATATTTCGGCCCGGAAAACAGTAAGCGGAGCGGTTCTCAGGTATTGCGCTATGTAATGAGTGGCGCTTGAAAAAGTAAGCGCATTGGGTGAAGGCAAATATTTTGTTTCGGGATTTTGATAAAAGATACCGTACGCCAGTGAAGCCTGGCTTAATTTACCGGTTTTATAGGCTAAGGAGATACGTGGTGCCAGGTTGAATTTATCCAGGAAGGCAGAATGCTCCAGCCTTGTTCCCAGTTTGGCGGCAAGCCCGTTCGTGATATAGATATCGCCTTCGGCAAAAAGAGCGTTGATGTGCTCCTTAAGATCATAACTGTACCTGTTACCACTGTTATCAGTGTAAGTAGCCTTATCATCGGTAAAATTATATTCCGTTCCGAACCGGATAGCGCTTAGGTTGGGCAGCTTTTTCTCCAGAACGGCTTTTGCATTCAGGTAATTTCCCAGTGGAGATATGCTGAAATTTTTAAATTCCAGCCCACTCAATGTTACAGTCTTTTTGCCGGCATCCTGCAAGGCGCCCGTAATATCATCCTTATTATTGGTATAGGATATACCCGCATTGATCTTCCACCCTGATCCGAAATTATCTTTCCAGGAAAGATTCTGATAGGTATTAAAATTTTTCAGCTTAAAATAATCAAGGAAGCCTGCCGAATCAATACTGGGTGTCGTAAATCCAAATCGGGACCCGCCATAACTACTATAGTATTTCAGGATCCCGGTTGCCGAGGTTTTGATACGGAAATTCGCATGGCCTTCATTAAAAGAAGGAACCTGGAAATAATCCTGCTTTTGTTTTAAAACGGCATAAGCAAGCCCGAGATTCGTATAATTGAAATCAAATCCCCAGGAGAAGTTCTTCTTTTTATTTAAATACTGGTACCCCGCATCCAATCCAAGTACCGAAAGACCCAGGCTGGCTGTTGTTTTATCAGGCATATCAATAGACACAAGAATAACAGCCGATGATAAAGCTTGTCCATATAAAGCAGAATAACCGCCGGTGCTAAAAACAGTTCCTTTAAAAAGAAAGGGTGAGAAGCGACCATACCCGGAAGTGTTGGGAGCGCTGTTGTAGAAGAATTTATTGACAAGTGTGCCATCAATAAATATTTTAGTTTCAGCAGCCGTGCCACCCCGTACAAATAGTCCTTCTGTTTCTCCAACCTGTTGTGCACCGGGTAATGTCTTTAATGCCTGCGTCACATCGGCATTGGCGCCGGCGGTGGTCACGATATCAATTGAATTCAACACGACGCCTGCGCGTTTACGATCACTGGCTTCAAAAGTTCCTGCGGAGATCGTGACCGCTTTCAATTCCGTCACTTCTTCTTTTAAGGTTATATCAAAACTTAACGGCCCTTTTTCGGGGGTTATTTTTTGTTCAAAAGATTTATAGCCTGTAAAAGTTGCCAACAAGGTCTGTTCCCCCTTCTCTGATGTTTTAAAAGAAAATTTCCCGGTTGAATCCGTGGTGGCGCCGTCATAAGTGTCTTTCAGGCTGATACTGACTCCTTGCAACGGATTTCCCTTATTATCCTTAACTACTCCTTTAACTAATACCTGGCTGTATGCGGCCTGGAGAAAAAGCAGACTGAACAAAAGCAAAAAATAGTTTTTAGTTTTTATCATGATTGCCAATTTATTCCCAAAGAAGTCCTTTCCGGGATAATGTGAATACAAATGTAAAGTAGTTTATAATATAAACCAAATATTTGTAAATAAAAAAAACCGCCCCGTTTATTGCGGGACGGCCGGAACCCTCTATAATAAACTCTTATTGCTTAACTATCTTTTGCTGAGCTGTCACTCCATCGCAGGTTACTTTTACAATGTAGAAACCAGGGGCAATGTTGCTTACCTTAATGGATTCAGTCTCGCTGCTGTTACCTACCTCAATTTTTTTAGCTGTCTGCCCATTTTCACTCACTATTTCGTAGCCAACTTTTTTATTCTGCCAGTTAGCCGGGATGTTAATGAAGACTTCTTTGCTTACCGGGTTAGGATAAGTAACGATAGAATTATTGTCATCTGCCTGTTTTCCAATTCTGAGGCTACGGACTTCAGAATTCTGATTCTTACCATCCACATTTACATACCGTAATCTGTAATAAACAACATCTGATTGTATGTTACTGATATTGTCCCTAAAAGCATAGTCTGATCTGGAAGTAGTATTACCATAAGCAAACACCAATGCTGCATCGCTGAAATTTATCCCGTCAGTGCTTCTTTCAACCATAAAATGGCTAAGGTTAATTTCAGTTGCTGTTGACCATTTCAAATCAACCTTGCTTTCATTATTAAGCATAACAGTGAAAGAAGTCTGGTTTACATCAGGTAAAAGATTAACGGTGCCATTTGTGCTGGTTGAACCAGAATTGACTGAAACGTTGTCAAATGCAAATCCGGTGGAAGACTGAGCCTGGGAGGTTATACCAGAAGCGGAGACCAAAATAAACAATACAGCCTTCAGAATGTTTTGCTTAGAGGGGACAAAAGTTTTCATCGTTTTCGTTTTAGGGTTCAGGATTAAAGTAGTACGGTTTTGTTCTTTTGAACTTTCCCTTTCGATTGCTCTGAAAACCGATTTGAGTGAGGTGAAACAGACCGGGAGTAAATTCCCTTACGTAAAGATGTTTGTTTCAGGTGTCGGATTCTTAGTTTTCTCAGGGATTGTTCGATTCTGACACAAACATAATACTTAGTTTTTTTACCTGCAAGTTTTTAGATAATTATCTCGCAAAAAAAAACAGATTTTTACTAGTAAAAATACGATGAGCCCTGATTATCAATAACGATTTTGGTAATTAATTGATAATAAAAAAGCCGTTCCGGATATTCGGAACGACTTTTTAGAACATGATCGCAGAGGGATTATTATTATTCTTTGATAAGTTTAAATACTGTCTTGTTACCCGAATCTTTATCAACAATATTTAAGAAATAGGCTCCTTTTGACAGTTTATCAAGACCGCCGAGGGTAACCTGAAATATTCCTTTTGGTGCTTCCTGGATACTTGTTACTATAATTTGACCCGACATATCAGTTAACTGAATAGTTAATACCGTCTTTTGATTGGTGGATATGTTCAACGTAATAGAGGAAGTGAACGGATTAGGCCAGGCGTTTACTCCCATGATTTTATTCAATTTTACACCCACTACGTTACTGTACTTAATCTTACCATCTAAATCAATAAGTTTTACGCGGTAAAAAATAACCGTATTCTGAGCGAGGCTGATGATATTATCATCTTCCTGATACTCCAGTTTAGTGGTGCTATTACCTGCTGCTGCAACAGTTGAGCCAATAGCCGTAAAGCTGGTGTTATCCAAACTGCGTTCAAGTACAAAATAATTAGTGTTTTGTTCCGAAAGAGTCGTCCATTTGACAGTGGCGACAGTGCCATTGAGGTTTACTGTGGCATGAAGATCATTTGCCGGCAATATAACGGTCCAATTCAGTGTATATTTTGCCGGGCTGGGATCTTTCATGTTCGCATAATCAACATATGAGTACATGAATGTGGTAGAAGTTGAACCCAATGTTGCATTGGTAGCTTTAACCTGCAGTAAAGACGGGTTAAAATTGCTGATCAGAGATCCATTGGTCATTAATAAGCTATTATAATATAATTCTGCATTGCCAGGAATCGAGTCAATTATAACTGAGCGGTTAGTAAGAATACCTCCCACGGGGTAATCTTCCGGATCTGAACCCGTTAAAACAGGCGGATTACCACCGCCATTCAGGGTTATATATTGGCCCAACGTGGGTTGTGGAATCAACGCAAAAAGATCATTTGAATTGGGTAGTTGTTCAATACCAAAATTCACATTGGTTATATTACTTATACCTGTATTAACGGCTATCGTGGCATTCGGTGTGCCGGATTTAATTCCTGTGCCGGCTATATTGTTTACGCCATAGGAATCCCCGGTATTTGCCCATATGCCAGTGATACCGTCATTCATTGGAGGAGGATCCCCCACATTTACGCTGGAAGTGGAAAGTATAACATGGTAATTGGTCAATATATCGGCTGCCGGGAATGTATAGGTCCCATTTCCTGCATTTAAAGTTGTTCTAAAAGCCACCTTACCTGTAGAATCTGTCAGGTAAGCATACATTGTAGCACCTGAAACAGTACCCGTGGCTGTTCCATTGACAAGGTTGTCGGTTAACCCGTTTGCATCATTAAATAAAGTACCGCTGATGCTGATAGTATTTTTGGTTATACCAAAATCAAAGGGAGACAGACAGGTCACACTGCTCACGGCAGTAAAACTATGTTGCAATACGGTAGTGGTATGATAATTGGCCGGTACCGTAGTTGAGTCCAACTTTGTAATATAACACTGCGGGTACCTGAGAAACTGAACTTTCACATTATCGATGTACACCGTGTCTGCATCATCCACATTTGCATTGGTTAAAAATCGTATATAGGTTGCAGCAGAAGCATAGGCGGTGATATCCTGGTTATAAATATTTACATAGCTCGGATCAGTGGTGCCATCACCGGCAATAGTAAACACAGTACCAAAAGCGACTCCGTTGGATGAAGCCTGTACAATAACATCTTCACCGGCGGTTAGTGTTGCGCTTTTCCTGCGATACGAAAATGAAAGAAAAGCATAAGAGGCACCGCTGAGGTTTACGGTACGAGTGGCGGATACATTCTTATTTTTAAGCCGAATGCCATAACCGAATCCGGCATCTTTAAAAATGTCGCAATTCGCAGTGCCCGAATTTTGGCAATAACCCACCGATGGGTCGCCGGCATCCACCCAGTTGGTTAACCAGGAAGCATTTCCATCCGAACCGTTTCCACAGGTACCGGTACCGCCCGGACCATCAAAATCATCAGCCACAAATTTTTCGGGATAGGTAATAAACTGATAAGTACCCGACGCATCTACAATAACAGAATCCTTCAGCTCATTGGCATTAATGGTTGAGTTACAGTTTCCGTCAACATATAAATACACTTTGGCTCCGGCGACGCCGGCCCCCCCGTCATTATTTATACCATCCTTGTTAGCATCAAGGAACACTTTGCCCACAATAACGTTTTCATTAAAAGGAGCAGGACAAACAGCGATCTCTACGTAAACAGTAGCCACATCACACACAATAGGAGAAGGTGTAGAACAAACATTATACTCAAACGTATCCTTACCTGCATACCCCGGGTTGGGTGTATATATAATGGTACCGTTTGTATTTATAAATATCGAACCGTGATGAGCCTGTAATAAACCTGTGTTGGTTACAGAAGTCGGGTCGATCACAGCGAGAAAGCCAAAATCATTCAACAATACAGGAATAGTAACCGGTTGGTTGATCATGGTCCTGGCATAATCATCATTGGCAAATATTAGTTTTTGTTTGCAGAACGGAAGTATGGTAGTTCCCACATCCCAGTACGGCAGACCGATACCGGTGCCAGCTCCCATTGGATCTTCGCCATACACCGCAGCCAGTTTAGCCCCATTACAGGTGTAAATGGCAATACCGCTTTGGTCATTATCATTAGGGTCCTTTATCTTGGTGTAGTTAAGCGCATTGAGGGAAACCGCTACATCATACTTTAACCCGCAGGGGCTGGTTAAACCGACAGTACCACTCACTTTACCATCATATTTTACATAAACGGTTGTATTGATCGAAGGTGTTATCCAAATTGGGTTAAAATTCACATCAGGCCCGGGCGGAGCCACCAGATCGAGCCCACCAGGCGCCCATGCAGTAGTGGCAAAATCGGTAAGTCTTGACTCTGATATCAGGTTAAATGACCAGTCATAGGTTGTTCCGTCATTTCCTCCTCCACCGGGTGTATAAGAGTCAACTATTTCAATAGCTGTAAAAGATTCTCCTGTAGGGTTTACAAATTTATAAGCGGCCGTAGTTGAATAGGCCAAAGGAAAGCGTACAACTCCTTTTGCCGGAATAGCAATTGTCCCGTTGGCAGGTGCCCCAGAAAACCAGTTGATGGTAATAGGCCTGTTGAGACTGTTATAAAACATGACTACGGATGTGTCTTTAGGATTATCGCCGGCATTATCAGAAGTCGGTACTGGTGTATAATATGTATTGGAATACCAGGTAGCCGGAAATATGGGCGCATTACGGATTGAAAATTGATCTACTCCCCCGGCATTCAGTTCTACACCCACCGGCTTATCACTGGTGACGGTAGCCCCGATCAGTACTCCGCCGTTGACAAAATATGATTCTCCTTCATTTAATGTCGCAGTTGTCTCAAAAATACCATCATTATTTTTGTCAATATTTATCGTTGTATTATTCTGCGATGCTCTTATGAACAAAGAAGTATATCTAAAATCCTGGCTGGGAAAATTTTCACCTAAAGGAACGGTGAAGGACTGGCCAAAATCATAAGTCGAGCTGACATTTGTTTTGATATCCTGAACAGGCATACGGGTGGGTTCACCAGTAACCTGGGTTACCGCGATCTGTCCGCTGGCTGTAATCTTATCTTTTCCATCATAGAAAATATTTGATGATACCCTCGGATTTGCCGGCATCGTATTATCCAACACAATACTGCCTCCGGCAGGAATAATATCATCGGGATACCCCGGTGCAATACCGTTATAGGGATTACCATCACCCCATACCTTGGTAGTCGCCTGGGTCGGATTTAGTGGATTAGCCTCATATCCATCTTCCCATTCATCCCATACGATAGTCATACCGGGATAAGGCATAGTCAGACTGATGATCGTTCTGAGATTATTGCTGGGCATAGTTGTATTTGATGATGCCAGCAATGCTGTATAAGCATCTTGCTCAGGATAAGGAATATAATAGGTATGTGTTTTGGTGGCTTCAGAGCAAGGATCGATTAATAGTGGATTAATCGTAAAAATTGCCTGGGCAGTTGCGCATAGCCCTGTACTGTCGCATATCCTGTAAGTAAGTGTGTCTCTGCCCGCATAGGTACCGTTGGGCAGGTATACAACCTTATTATTTGAAACATAACCGGTTCCGTTGCCCGGCTGGGTAATTATGGCCAAAGTTGATATTTTAATATTATTGTTCGGGTCATAATCATTGGCCAATACATCCAATATAACAGGAGCTCCGCCTGCACCGGATGCTGAATCATTAAAAGCGACCGGAGCACAAACTAAACATTCATTGAAACTAACCAATTCCGAGTTCCTGATGATATTTTCAAAACCTTCTTTCGCTGTGGCCATCAGGAAGTAATTACCGGTTGATGCAGATGTAGTCCAGGAATATTCATAGGTCCTGGTACACGTTGTAGAATCTACACAGGTAGCAGTTCCATTGGTCCCCGGTGGATTGATATTAACAGTTAACCCATTAACATCCTTATACCCGAAAGGAGTAGTAACCACCGCTCTTACATAATACGGAGTATTGGAGTTTCCGCTGACTCGTACACTACCATTGGGGTAAGGGGCATTATAAATATTAAATGAGGTGATGTCAATAAATGTCGAAACCGGCAACAAGGTTACCCTTGAAGGCTTTGTCATGCTGTGGTATTCAATTTTGAAAACCACACCCGCCTGCGCAGTAGTAAATTGTATAGCCAGTGCCTGCCCTGAAGGAACTGTTACATCCGCTCCGGGTATGCCTGTCCAGGTTAGCGTTTTATTCGCACTGTTATAGACCGGGTTGCTTAATACAATAATATTGCTCCCACCATATTTTAAAGTTGCTGTTATGGTGGGATTAGCAGGCATAGCACCGCTGGTAATACTTACGTATGCTACAACCGAAATGGTTTGTGCTTTTATGATAAGATCATTGCACAAGACAGGATTTTGTGTAAATGTTACATTAGTTGTAGCACTGGATGACAGGTCTCCCGTTTGTACAGTGGTAGCAATACCCGTTGAAACCGGGTCTACCCTATCCAGTGTCAGGCCCGGATCTGAAAGATAAAGTGGCGTTTGTACTAACGATGCATTGATGATTACAATATGTAATGCGGTTGACGGCCCGTTACAACCTGTCGCTGTGGCAGTGATCATTGATGTCCCGTTCCAGCCAGCAGTCCAGGTAACGGCTCCTGTTGAAACATTAATCGTATTACCTCCTGCAATACTGGCAGCATCAAGGCTATAAGTAATCCCTGTATTATTAGTTGCAGTTGCAGTATAAGTTACGGTGCCTGTTCCCTGCGTACGAATAGATTCAAGACCTATTGCAAATACCGGTGTACCAACTGTTGGTGTAATAGTCACAATGTGTGTTGCGCTTTTTGGCCCGTTGCAACCTGTTGAATTGGCGGTGATGGTAGTTGTACCATTCCAACCGGCGGCATAGGTTACATCTCCTGTTGAAGCATTAATAGTATTACCTCCTGTTATGCTGACAGCGTCTAAGCTGTAGGAGATTCCTGTACTATTAGTAGCAGTAGCTAAATAATTTACCGTTCCTGTACCCTGGCATCGTGTAGTGTTTGAACCCAAAGCAAAGACAGGTATACCCACTGTTGGCGTAATCGTTACTGTATGTATTGCAGTTGAAGGGCCATTACAACCAGTTGCTGTTGCAGTTATTGTTGTTGTACCGGTCCAGCCGGCTGCATAAGCCACTGCTCCTGTTGCTGAGTTTATAGAGTTACCCG
>JADGPW010000092.1 GCA_017882265.1 Chitinophagaceae bacterium
ATATTTGACCTCAATGACTGATTCAATAACCTTCGGATAATGCTCGTATTCCAGCTTATGCACCCTATCTGCTAGGGAGCCGACCGTGTCAGTCGGGAAAACCGAGCAAGTAGCCTGGAATATCAGCTCTCCATGATCATATGATTCATCAACATAATGGATGCTGATGCCAGATTCTTTTTCTTTATTGGCAAGAACGGCTTCATGGACAGATGATCCGTGCATGCCCTTACCACCATATTTTGGCAACAAGGCAGGGTGAATATTAATGATCCTGCGCGGAAAGGCTTCTATAATGGATTGGGGTAATTTCCACAGAAAACCCGCCAGTACAATCAGGTCAATATTTCTTTCTTTTAATTGCAAAACATAGGCATCCCCGCGAAAAAATCTTTCTTTTTCAGTGATAAGTGAAGGAATATTTTCATTTTCTGCAATTTTCAATACGCCTGCCCCGGGAACATTACAAACTACAAGTGCTATTTTAATAGAAGAATGTCCGCGAAAGTAATTGATGATATTTTGGGTATTGGTGCCAGTTCCAGAGGCAAATATGGCAATATTGGTAAATCCCGCCTTCGCTGAAGCTATGGCGGGCAAGGGTAAATCCGGTTCCTTATTCCTAATTCCCAATTCCAAATTCCCGCCAATACCCACTCTCCTTAAAATCTTCCGGGTGTATTTTAGGAAAAAAGGGAATTGACCAAACGGTATGCTGACTAACAAGACAGCCAGGGGCCAGAGGAGTATAATAATGAGGATATAGACAAGGATCCATAACCAGTTTTGACCGATCCCCAGGAAAGGCATCAGTTCCCTGGCGGCATATCCTGTCAGGCTGCCCCCAATGGCAAAAGTGCAAATGATCAATGCCAGTTGAGGGCCATTTACCTTCCATTTTTTTTGTAGGCGATCGAGCATATTAGCGGTATGCGTGTCACGGTTTCAAACCGTGACACGCATACCGCAGCAAAAGTGCATAAAAAACAATCAACCGCCATTTCATTTATCAACTATAAATTAATTATACACTATGTTGACTGATTTATGACAAGCAAAATTGTTTCCCTCTCTAAAATGATGTAAAATTCAATGAAATGCAGGCTGGTAGCGGATTAAAAAATTATTAAACCCATTAGCGTTTTGTTAACTCCATGACTTATTTTTGCGGCTGACTTACGGTTTTTATCCACATTTTTTAGCATCAATTGTGTCTATGATCCCTCGTAATCCAATGACCAAAAAACTGGCCTTTTTTATTTTTTCATTACTACTTTTTTCCACTATAAAAATTTCGGCACAGGATGGAAAGGCTCTTTTTATGGCAAAATGTGCGAGTTGTCACAACCCGCTTAAAGATGGAACTGGTCCTGCTTTAATGAATCTTGAGGAAAGAGGGAAATGGGCGGATCATAAAGAAATACTGAAATGGGCCACCAACCCGGCTGCTTATATGGCTAATGACCCTTATACACAGGGTCTTAAAGCCAAATTTGGATCAATGATGGCCAGCCAGGAATTGACTTTAAAAGATGTAGATGCGATCGTCGCATATATTAACCAGGCCTTCGCAGATTCCAAAAAAGTACCGGAACCTGGTCAGGGTGGAGAGAAAACATCCAATTCAAATGCCGTCATCTTCGGTGTCATCTCACTCATACTTGCCATTATTGCGCTGATACTCATGCAGGTGAACAGCAATCTGAAAAAAATGTCGGATGACGTGGAAGGTATTCACCGCCCCGACCCCGTCCCTTTTTACAGGAATAAGGTTTATATAGCTATGGGGGCATTGATATTCTTTACCATTGCAGGATGGTACCTGAGTAAAGCTGCTATTGGATTTGGCCGTCAGAAAGACTATCAGCCGGTCCAGCCTATTTACTATTCTCATAAAGTGCATGCCGGGATTAATCAGATCAACTGCCTGTATTGTCATGGCTCAGCATGGGATAGCAAAACGGCAGGTATTCCCGCGGTTAATATTTGTATGAATTGTCACAAAACAATCACTTCCTATTCAGAGAAAAGCACCAAGCTATATAATGAGAACGGAGACGAGATCAATGCCAATGCAGAGCTCGCTAAATTATTTAAAGCAGCAGGTTTCGATCCTTCTAATCCCAGTAAATGGGATCCTTCCATGGCAAAACCTATTGAATGGATCAAGATCCATAACCTCCCCGATCATGTTTATTTCAACCATTCCCAGCATATCAGGGCCGGGAAGGTGCAATGTCAAACCTGTCATGGTGAAATAACAGCGATGGATCAGGTGAAACAGTTTGCCGAACTGAGCATGGGGTGGTGTGTGAATTGTCACCGCCAGACCAAGGTTGATTTTAATTATACCGACAGCACAGGTAATAAATTTTACAGTATTTACGAGAAATTTCATAATGACCTGAAGACAGGGGAAATGCAGCAGATCACGAATGATACATCACTGGCTCCTGATGAAAAAAGGATGAAGATCGACAGTGTGCTGAAGACAAGAAGAATGGATAGTGTTACTGTAAAGGATATTGGTGGGATTGAGTGCCAGAAATGTCATTACTAAGACACCCCCTGTCCCCCTAAAGGGGGAACTTAGAAAGAATAATTCTTATGAATTTGAATAGATAAGATAGAAGTGAAGAGTAAAATATTTTTTTAACTGCCCCTGAATTAAGACTTTTCGAGAAAGTAAAATAATTACATGATTCAGGGTCTAAAAGTCCCTTTAGGGATTTAGGGTATGAATAATAAATACTGGCAAAATTTCGGAGAGGTGAATGACCCGGAGAATCTTCACAGACTGTCGCAGGACGAGTTTCTGGAAGAGTTGCCTTTTGAGGGATTTGATGATAAAGGGCTGCTTGACGTCAAAGCTCCCCGCCGGGATTTTTTAAAATACCTCGGTTTCAGTACAGCGGCGGCCATGCTCGCCGCCAGTTGTAAGATACCGGTCCGGAAAGCTATTCCTTATGCCAATAAACCAGAAAATCTTATTCCGGGAGTGCCCAAATATTATGCAACAACCTATGTACAGGATGGGGATGTGATACCTATTGTTGCAAAAGTGAGAGACGGCCGGCCGATCAAAATAGAGGGTAATGAACTTTGCTCTTTTACAAATGGAGGCACATCAGCAAGAGCACAGGCGTCCGTACTAGACCTGTATGATATGTACAGGTTACGGTTCCCTAAGCAAAATGTAAATGGTGAATGGAAAGAAGTACCTACTTATGAGCAGCTTGACCAATTGATTGGAGAGGCCATGAAAGGGATCAGCGGGGCTGTTGTATTATTGACCAGTACAATTGTTTCTCCAACGACGAAAGAGATCATTGCAAAGTTCCCCAAATTAAAACATATTCAATACGATGCCGTTTCCTATAGCGGTATGCTGATGGCCAACGAGGCCAGTGGTTTTGGGAGAACACTTCCCTCTTACAAATTTGATACGGCAAAAGTAATTGTGAGCCTGGGCGCTGATTTTTTGGGAACCTGGCTCAGTCCTGTTGAATTTGCACGCGGCTACTCACGCGGACGGAAGATCGATGAGAAGAACCCCCAGATGAGCAAACATTACCAATTTGAAGCCCATTTGAGCATGACAGGCTCCAATGCGGATGAACGGTTCACGCATCGTCCTTCTGAAACGGCAATGGTTGCACTGGCATTACTGGCAGCCATTGATGGTTCAACTACCGCTCCATCGATTGCCGATGATAAATTGAAAAAAGGAATTGCAAAAACGGCTGCCGATCTTAAAGCAAATAGCGGCGCCGGGTTGGTAGTGAGTGGCAGCAACGATAAAAATGTCCAGGTCATTGTTAATGCGATCAATAGCGCCATCGGGGCTTATAGTAAGACCATTGATTTCAGCACCCCGGTCTATTACCGCCAGGGAGTCGATAGCGGGGCTAACAGTATTGAAGAGTTGGTAGCTGATATGGAAGCAGGCAAAGTAGATGTCATAATGGTTCGCGGAGCCAACCCCGCCTATACTTATTATGCTGCTGATAAATTCAAGGCTGCCTTGAAAAAAGTGCAACTAAGAATTTCCTTCAATGAGAAAATGGATGAAACCACAGAGCTCTGTCAATACAGTATCCCCGATCATCATTACCTGGAGAGCTGGGGAGATGCCGAACCCAAAGCAGGGTTTACCAGTTTTATTCAACCTACTATTTATCCGCTATTCAAGACCCGCCCCTTCCAAACCTCTTTATTAAGATGGAGCCAGCCTACCGGACAGGCAGGCGGTAACAATACTGACTTCGAAGATTACTTTAAAACCTACTGGACCACAAAGCTAGGCGAAGATGGATATAATAAAGCCCTGCAGGATGGAATAAAAATAGAAGCTTCTCCTGTATCCGTAAGTAGTGGTTCTTATAATGGCAGCGCCGTTGCGGCAGCTACATCGGCTATCGGAGCTTATCCTAAAGTAAGCGGCAGTGAATTGGTTCTTTATCAAAAAGTTTCTATCGGCACCGGTTCGCAGGCCAGTAATCCATGGCTTCAGGAATTACCTGACCCGGTTTCTAAAGCCACCTGGGATAATTATGCGATCATTTCTGTTTCCAAAGCAAAAGAACTCGGTATTGTCATGGATATGGATTATGATTATTATCCCGAAAAACCTGTTATTAAATTAACCATCGGTAAGAATGAAGTTGAATTACCTATACTCGTATTACCGGGTATGAATGCGGATACCATTGCTGTTGCACTTGGGTATGGAAGAAATGCAGGGCTGGGTAAAACAGCAGCAGGAGTTGGTAAGAATGCATATCCTTATACTTCTTATAACGGGACGACCATTGATTATCATGTAACCGGTGTGACAACCACCAACCTGAATAAAAAATATAAACTGGCCCAGACTCAGAAACACAATTACTACGAAGGCCGCGTGGAAGTGGTCAGGGAAACAACGCTGGCTACTTTTAAAAAAGAGCCCGAAACTATTCCGGAATATCGGAAAGAATTGCAGGAAGAATATTATAACCAGGCAGGTGGTGCATTTCAAAATGCCACCCTGTACCCCCAGCACGATCAGCCTGGCATCAAATGGGGTATGAGCATTGACATGAACAGTTGCGTGGCCTGTGGCGCCTGCGTGGTAGCATGTCATGCGGAGAATAATGTACCGGTAGTGGGTAAAAGAGAAGTACTCCGTTATCATGATATGCATTGGTTGCGTATTGACCGGTATTTTATTTCAGATGAAAAAAATCCTGATGATCTGAAAGGCGTGGTGTTCCAGCCGATGCTTTGCCAGCATTGTGATAATGCGCCCTGTGAAAATGTATGTCCTGTAGCCGCAACGAATCATAGTAGTGAAGGGCTCAACCAGATGGCATATAACCGTTGTATTGGTACCAGGTATTGTGCGCAAAACTGTCCATTCAAGGTCCGCCGGTTCAACTGGGCCGATTATACGGGGGCAGATAGTTTCCCGAATAACCAGGACCAGAGTATTATCGGGAAACTGGATGATGTGGTGCACCAGATGAATGACGATCTCAGCAGGATGGTACTAAATCCGGACGTTACAGTTCGTAGCCGGGGGGTAATGGAGAAATGTACATTCTGTGTTCAGCATTTACAGGCTGCCAAACTGGATGCTAAAAAGGAAAACCGTATGCTGAAGGATGGCGACGCCAAAACAGCCTGCCAGACAGCCTGCCCTACAGAAGCCATTGTTTTTGGAAACGCGCATGATAAGGATAGCGCTGTAATGAGGGTTCGCAATGATAATCCCCAGCGCAGTTTTTATGTGTTGGAGCAATTGCATGTATTACCTAATGTTACTTACCTGGCCAAAGTGAGGAATACGGATGAAGTGATCGAAAGCAAACATTAGAATGTCCCCGCCTGACCGATTCAGTCGGGCAGGGAACAGATGAACCCCGCATTAGGCGGGACAGGCAGATTTAAGAATGATGAAATAATTACGAAAGTTGATAAGGATAGAAGGATGACTAATAAAATTAAAAGCTCATAGCTCACAGCTAATAGCTCAAAGCTTAAAATATGGCATTACTCAGATACGAATCATTGGTAAGACCAGCGCTGGTTGAAGGCGATAAGGATTATCACCAGGTAACCGAAGATATTTGTCGCCCGGTGGAAGCCAAACCTTCGAGAGCCTGGTGGATTGGGTTTATATTTTCCGTTTTAGTGCTTTGTTTTGGTATTCTTTCTGTTACCATGGAAGTTATTTATGGTACAGGCCAATGGAACCTGAACAAAACGGTAGGTTGGGGATGGGATATTACAAATTTTGTATGGTGGATCGGTATCGGTCATGCCGGAACACTGATCTCTGCCATCTTATTATTGTTTCGCCAGGGTTGGCGAACCGGTGTAAACCGTGCGGCTGAAGCGATGACCATATTTGCGGTAATATGCGCCGG
>JADGPW010000093.1 GCA_017882265.1 Chitinophagaceae bacterium
ATGCGGATCTTTATACCGCGACATTATATGTGCTGACCAGCCTGGCGCCTTATTTGAAAAAAGATGATATTATTTTCTTCGATGAGTTCGCCGTCCCCAGGCATGAGTTCAGGGCCTTTCTCGATTTCACCCAATCTTACTATTTTAACCTGGAACTGATCGCCGCCGCCAGTAATTATTATTTTACGGCATTTAAAGTAATATGACTGCCTGAGAATAAAGTATGGATTAGAAGAGTATGATCTTAGGGTTATCCAGAGGTATTTTTAAGGTTTTGTTAAGTAAAAAAGCTAATGATAACCTTACTATAAACTGATACCTTAACAAAAATAATGTATATTTGATATAACTATTATTCTTTTTTTAAGTAATGGGATAAAAAAGTAAACAAGATTTTTATGGCAATAAGTGAAAATTTTCTTTTTAAAAAACTATCCGGTCATGTGGGAAAACAGATCGTATTTAAACAATACGGTGATAAAACAGTGGTCAGTAAATACCCGGATATGAGTAAGCGAAAACTCAGTCCCAAACAACTTCGGGTTAATGAAATAATGGAAGAAGCCAATGATGATGCTAAAAGGATACTGGCCGATGAGGAGTTGAGGAATGCAGCACAGGTGCGACTAAACGTTACCCGTAATAGATTATATACTGCGTTGATAAAGGAATATTTCAAGAACGTGCGGTCAGCGCAGGAAAATGATGGCATTATTGATGGATAAGGTTTATAAAGAGATCATGCCTTCAATGAGCTTACAATTATGAAGGATATAAACAAAATAAAACACCCTTCAGGATATAATGTTTGAAAAAATTTATAGCCGGTGAAAAAATAGAGGCAGTCCTTTTGGGACAGCCTCTTCAAAATCATTAATATGATCGGTTAATTATTTTTTACGACTGTTTTGCCTGCGGGTTTTGAATTGTTCCCCTGTTTTATGTCCATTGCCTTCAGGGCTACCCATACGGTCCATTGCACAACGGAAACCCAGTGTACTTAAAGCCTGGTCTTCTTCCAGGAACCTGCGGCTGCCGGGGGTAAGCCAGTAAGCACGATCATTCCATGACCCGCCTTTATATACCCTTGATTTATCACTGACAAGTGTAGTGGCACCATAACCATATGAAGCCTGGGATAAAGAGTCACCATCCAGGAAGTTGATCACATTACCACGTTGATAGTTCCGGCGGTTCTTGCTTTCTTCATCAGTTACATCCGCTAATTTCACTTTGCCCATACTATCCAATTCCGCTTCGCCATTACTATTTTTATAGATTTTCTGGAATTTGTTACCACGGTATGGATTTGGCAAATCATCATAATCAAGGGATGATAAAGGACGGAACACATCAGCTACCCACTCACTCACATTACCAGCCATATTATAGATACCAAAGCCATTGGGATAAAAGGATTTGACGGGAGAAGTATAAAAGGCACGGTCATTCAATCCACCGGCCACACCGGCATTATCACCCGAACCCCTTTTAAAGTTGGCGAGGAAAACACCCTGCCAGGATCCATGACGTGTATCCCGTAATCCGTTTACATTTTGTGACCAGGGGTATACCTGTTTATTGGACACCAGCTCTTCACCACGTTTTCCTTCTTTCCCACTCGGCCGGGGGTTTTGATTGATCAAACCATATGCGGCATATTCCCATTCTGCTTCAGAAGGAAGGCGATAGTCAGGCAGTAATATTCCATCTTCCATGCTAACTATTGTCCGGGGCTGACCATTTTCACCCTTTAAAGGACTCTTTTTTGAAGTAGCGCCTTTCCCGGGAGGTGCGGTATATAATCCTAACAGGTAAGATTGCGTGGTGAAATTATTTTCACCTTGCTGAGCACCTGGTTTTAAATTTTGTTTATTGACGAAACCTTTTTGCACCAGGGTTCCTTCATTCACCCGGTCACTTCTCCAGAGGCAGAAATCGTAAGCCTGTCTCCAGCTTACCCCAACAACAGGATAATCATTAAAGCCCGGATGACGGAAATAGTATTCAACCAGGGGTTCATTATAACTTAATTCACTCCTCCAGACCAATGTATCGGGAAGTGCATTATTAAGAATTTTTAAATTAGCGGGATCGGTAGGATCAAACACTCTCGTCAGCCAATGCAGGTATTCACGATAATGAACGTTGGCAACTTCTGTGCGATCAATGTAAAATGAGGGAACAGATACCCGGCGGGGGATATTATTCCAGTCGCCCATTACATCCTCTTCGGTTTGCCCCATGGTAAATGTACCACCCTGCACAAATACAAGACCCGGACCCGTGGCTTGTTCCTTGCTTTTGGATACCTGGTAACCACCCATGTTCTTATCGTTGTAGTTCCAGCCTGTAACGTCTGATTTATCCATCTTCTTTTTACCAAAAAGACCTTTTCCTTTGCAGGATGCTAACAGCACTACACAGGACACCAGGATAGCTAAGTTTTTCACGTTCATTGTTTTTTGCATAGACCTTTGAATTGGAATAAATTTAACGCCGGGAGGGGTAAAATATTGCCTTAAATCGCCGTTTTATCAGCCCGGATTGCGAATATATGCACTTTCCCTAAAAATGAATGAGCAGAAATACCTTTTTTTGGAACCATAAATCCCCATAAATCACCATTTTGCATTGTGATTAGCATAGGTCGTTTTCTTGGGTTGCTGGGGTGTTTTTTTGTCACTGAATTTCCCATAGCGGGGCAGCGCATTTATTCACCCCATTCAGTGCTTTCTGCGGGCAATTGGTATAAGATAAGCGTCAAAGATCCGGGTGTTTACAAAATTGACATCCCTTTTTTGAACAGCCTGGGAATTAATACCAATAATCTTTCTTCCAACTCTATCCGGATTTATGGAAATGGCGGACAAATGCTGGCCGAAGCAAATGCGGGTCCCTGGAAAGATGGACTCCAGGAAAATGCGATCCTGGTAGTGGATGGCGGAGACGGAATCATCAATGGCTCTGATTATATCCTGTTTTACGCGGCCGGGCCCGATGAATGGATAAAGGATTCTGTCAACCAGCGATTTGTTCACCGGAAAAATATCTATAGCGATAAGGCATATTATTTTTTATCGGTGGGGGGGATCGGAAAAAGAATATCATCGGCGGGTAATAACGGGGTGCCGAATGTAACGATCAGTAATTTTTCTGATCGTTACTTTCATGAATTGGATACCGTTAATTTCCTGGCCGGTAGCAAAGAATGGTACGGTGAAGATTTTATTAACGCTCCGGGAAAAACGCTGACAAGGAACTTTACGGTGAATGTTCCTAATATCCGCACTACGGACGGGCTATTCATACAAACAAATTGTATTGCCCGTTCCGTGGGCACCACCAGTCGTTTTGATGTCAGGATCAATAACCAGCCTGCTGGTCAGCTCACGATCAACGCCATTAGCGGAGGCCAATATGACCTATTTGCTCAACAGGCAACGGCTTTGTTCCCTGCCAGCGTGGTACAAAATCCGGTTGACATCAGTTACAGTTATACCCCGGGCAGCTTTAATTCACAAGGTTGGCTTAATTGGTTCGAATTATTTTTTCGTCGGAACCTTTCGCTCAATGGATCAGATCAATTGCTTTTTCGTGACTGGTTAAGTGTTGGCAATAATATCGGGCAATTTATTGTATCTAATGCTTCGGCCAACACACAGGTTTGGGAAATCACGGATCCGCTTAACCCCATAATCCTGCCCGGCAATTTCTCCAATAATGAATTCCGGTTCATTAATAATTGTTCCCGGCTGCGGGAATATATAGCATTCAATCCTTCCGGATTTTTAGTACCCAACGCTGAAGGAAAAATTACTAACCAGGATCTTCATAATACTACCCCTGCAGATCTATTGATCGTCGCGCATCCGGTTTTATTAGCGCAGGCTCAGCGATTGGCACAATTGCACCAGCAACAAAATGGGTTGAGAACCCTGGTGGTTACTACCGACCAGGTGTATAATGAATTTGGAAGCGGTTCCCCGGACCCTGCTTCCATCCGTGATTTTGTGAAAATGTATTACGATAAATACGGGACCGATCCAGCCAACAAACCAAAATACCTGCTCTTATTCGGAGATGCTTCTTTTGATTACAAGGACCGGGTGAATAATAATACCAATCTGGTTCCTGCTTACGAAAATAATTTTTCACTGGACCCATTATCCAGTTATACCTCGGATGATTTTTATGGATTCCTGGACGATAATGAAGATATTAACTCAGGCGCGGTAACCAACTTACTGGATATTGGTATCGGAAGAATTCCTGCCAAAAACAATGAAGAGGCTAAAAATTTTGTTGATAAAGTTCTGGCCTATCTTGATCCGGTGAGTTTAGGTCCCTGGCGGAATAATCTCTGTTTTATCGCGGATGATGAAGACGCGAACCTGCACCTGCAGGATGCGGAAATTATTACGGCTACTGCAGGCAGTATCGCGCCGGTATTTAACCAGCAAAAGATCTACCTCGATGCCTATCAACAGGAGAGTGGTGCGGGCGGAAGCAGCTACCCGCAAGCCAACCAGGCTATCAACAACCAGATATACAATGGAACACTTATCTGTAACTATAATGGTCACGGGGGTTCGGGCCGGTTGGCAGAAGAAACCATCCTGGACCAGGGAATAATAAACACCTGGAATAATCCTGCCCGATTGCCATTATTTATTACCGCCACCTGCGATTTTGCTCCCTATGATAACCCCGGAATAAATTCGATCGGGGAAAATATCCTGGTACGTCCAAAAACCGGGGGTATAGCATTGATGACAACGACAAGGGTTGTATTTGCTTTCAGCAATCGTATCATGAATAATAATTACCTGCAGTTTGCATTACAACCGAATGCGAATGGAGTATACAGGACCCTGGGTGATGCGGTAAAAGATGCAAAGAACTATACTTATCAGACTTCGGGTGATGTGACCAATAACAGGAAATTCACGTTGCTTGGCGATCCGGCCCTGACACTTTCATTTCCAACACTCCGGGTAAGGGCTACTAAAGTGAATGGTATACCTGTTGCCCAGGCAGATACACTTCATTCCACAGATAAAATCATAATGGATGGAGAAGTGACAGACCTGCAGGGAAATGTATTGACAAATTTTAACGGAAATGTTTATCCAACCGTTTTTGACAAACCGCAAACGGTGTATACACTGGCCAATGATCCGACCAGCCAGCCAGCCGCTTTCCAGGTACAGACCAATGCCTTGTTCAAAGGCAGGGCATCCGTGGTGAATGGAAAATTTTCTTTCACCTTCAAAATGCCGAAGGATATCAATTACCAGTATGGAAATGGAAAACTCAGCTTATATGCTGAGAATGGAAGTAAGGATGCCAATGGATTTTTTACCGGGTTTATCGTGGGGGGAACCGGCAATAATACAGGTGGTGATAATCAGGGTCCTCAAATAAAAGCATTCCTGAATGATGAAAAATTTGTCAATGGGGGTATCACGGATCAAAACCCGGTCTTACTTGTGAATTTGTCAGATTCTTCAGGAATAAATACGGTAGGTACGGGCATAGGCCATGATATTGTTGCCACGCTGGATAATGATAATCATAAATTTTTTATCCTGAATGATTTTTATCGGGGCGACCTGAACAGTTACCAGCAGGGACAGGTACGTTTTCAGTTAACCGATCTCGAACCGGGACCCCATTCTATTAAAATAAAAGCATGGGACGTGCTGAACAATTCCAATGAGGTGATATTGGACTTTACCGTGACAAAAGACGAAGAGCTTGCGTTAAGCCACGTTCTGAATTATCCAAACCCTTTTACCACCCATACCAGTTTCTGGTTCGAACATAATAAGCCCGGTGAACCACTCCAGGTGGATCTGCAGATCATGACCATTACTGGACGTATCATAAAAACGATCAGCCGGACCCTTACTACGCCGGGTAATCGATCCGATGAAATTCAGTGGGATGGAAAAGATAATTATGGCGATAAAGCAGCCCGGGGAGTCTACCTCTACAAACTCCGGGTCATAGCACTGGACAAAAAGAAAAAAGAAGTGATCGGGAAAATGGTCATCCTTTAGTTTTTTACAAACTAAGGATATCTGCTAATGGTTTGATCTGGATATAATGAAATGAAAGGAGTGGATGTGCTGGAAATACTTGGTGCCGGGGCGGCAAATTGTTCCATTAGGCTTTGACCATATTCTGTTTATTCTTTGCGTCTTTTTCCTGAATAACAATATCAGGCAGATCATTCTACAGGCTTCTATGTTTACCCTGGCACATTCCATTACATTAGGCCTTTCCGTTTATGGGGTGATTAAACCTACAACGGCAATAGTTGAACCGATCATTGCATTATCCATTCTCCTGCTGGCTTTGGAGAATATTTATTCAGCTAAAGTAAAACCCTGGCGCATGATGATGGTTTATTTATTTGGGCTTGTTCATGGGATGGGTTTTGCAGGCGCCCTGGCCCAGTTGGGAATGCCAAAATATGCTTTTACGGAAGCCCTGGTAAGTTTTAATCTTGGGGTGGAATTTGGCCAGTTGAGTATCATCCTTTTTATGTATTTCCTGGTCGCAAAGGGATTTTCGGGAAAAATATGGTACCGCAGAAGGATCGTGATACCAGCGTCTATGCTGATTGCATGCATAGCTACTTACTGGACGATACAAAGAACATTTTTTATTTAGTTTCCAGAATGGCAAACCGACAACTGATCATTTTAAAAAATGCTGAAACTGGCAAAAAGGATGTCAAAAGAGGAGACTATTTGATATTCCTTATCCCGGTCTGTAAAAAAGCTCAAAATCTTCAAAAATGCCTGAAAGAATGTACTTTATAACGGAAAAGGGGCCAGGTACTCTGGGAAAAAAACAGGGATGCCAATAGTTATAAAAACCTTAATTTTTTTACAATAAATAAGAATTATGACCGTTATTTGCAAAACCAGATGGAAATGCAATTTAGAGCTATGTGAAATTCTAAGGTCCTGAAAAACTTAGAAATACCTTTTTTTTTTAAGTTTCTAGTAAAATTCAATATTTTAGTTTGCCAATTTATCAAAAACTCTATATTTACACCATTATTAAAAACTTTCTAATGAGACCAACTGCTTTAAAACTAACTGCCGGAATCCTGTTCTTTTGTGGTTTAACATCTGCTGTAAAAGCTCAGGTCGACCCCATTAACGTTGTTACAACTGCTGTTCCTTTCTTACGTATTTCACCCGATGCCCGTTCAGGCGGTATGGGAGATATTGGCATAGCCACTTCTCCGGATGCCAGTTCAGGATTGTGGAATGTAGGAAAAGTAGCATTCAACAAAGAAAATGGTGGTATCGTAGCTACCTATACTCCCTGGTTGAAGGACCTGGTAAATGATGTGTACCTGGCATCGCTTAGCGGGTATTATAAATTTGCAGACAACCAGGCCATCACTGCATCAGTACGCTATTTTAGTCTTGGTAATATACAATTCACTGATAATCTCGGAAATGATTTCGGTAGTTTCCGTCCCCGTGAATTTGGTATTGATATCGGTTATTCCCGCGCTTTGAATAAAAAGAGTGGTGTTGGTATTGCTCTAAAATTCATTAACTCTAACCTGGCAGGTGGAACTACTGTAGGAAGCACTACTTATAAATCAGGAAGTGCTGTTGCTGCTGACCTTGGTTATTATCATGATGGAAAGAAAGCTTCCGGCAATGGCTGGGCCTGGGGTGTAGTATTATCAAACCTCGGTTCCAAGATTTCTTATACAAATAATGCCGATTCTAAGGATTTCATTCCTGCTAATCTTGGCCTTGGCGCAAACTATACAAGAAAATTTAATGCAGCTAACCAGATATCCTTTGGCGTAGAATTTAATAAATTACTGGTTCCAACCCCTCCTGCTGATCCTGCTACTCCGGCTCAATTGACCGCCTATCGCAGTAAAAGCGTTATCGGAAGTTGGTTCAGTTCATTAGGTGATGCGCCCGGTGGCTTTGGTGAAGAATTAAAAGAAGTACAATTATCTTTAGGAGCTGAATACTGGTACATGAACCAGTTTGCACTACGTGCCGGTTACTTTTTTGAGAACAAGACCAAAGGAAACCGTCGCTATTTCACAGCAGGTTTAGGTCTCCATTACAACATTTTTGGATTTAATTTCTCTTACCTGCTTCCCACAGGAAGTGGTGTAAGCCGCAATCCTTTGTCAAACACACTGCGTTTTTCTGTATTGTTTGATTTGGGTGATGGTAGCAGAGATAAAACTAAAATTAAATCTAAATAAGTTAAAATAAACTCTTCCTATAACGTCCCGCCCCAAGGCGGGACTTTTTTTTGTGAAGCCAGGAAGACCGAAAGTCCGAAAGAAGGAGTTTGATAGTTGTAATTTTTTTCAGCTTTCAAACTTTACTTCGGACTTCCTGACTTTCGGACTTCCCGACTTTATATAGATATTTGCTGAAATAAACAGGTACTATGGCTTACCGGATCGGGTCAGGCGTTGATTTTCACAGGCTGGAGGAAGGCCGTGAACTTTGGATCGGTGGTATAAAGATCCCTTTTCTAAAAGGAGCAGTTGGTCATAGCGATGCGGATGTTTTATTACACGCCATTTGTGATGCCCTCCTCGGGGCTATTTGCCTGGGAGATATTGGCGATCATTTTCCGGATAACGATCCGGCGTATAAGAATATTGATAGCAAGATCTTATTGCAGAAAACCATTGATTTGATCGAAAAAGAAGGATACTCGATCGTAAATATTGACTGTACCCTCTGCCTGCAATCCCCAAAAATTAAACCCTATACCGGGCAAATGCAACAGGTTATTGCAAACATAACCCGTATCACTGTAAAGGATATTTCCATTAAAGCTACTACCACTGAAAACATGGGTTTTGTAGGTCGCGGGGAAGGACTGACTGCGTATGCGACAGTTCTGCTGGAAAAGAGATAATAGAATAGTGAATGGTGAAAAGTGAATAGATAATAGTTCATTAAATTCGAATGAACTCTACAGCTTTTATAAAGTATCAAAGCTGTAAGGCTTCTTCTGCCTGGGGCACCATTTTCTATTCACTATTAACTTTTATCTATCATCTCTATCTTACCTTTGCCCCCAATGCAAGCTGTTGAAATTAGGATAATCAACCAGTCTTCCAACCCGTTGCCGGAGTATGCGACAGGCGGATCGTCGGGCATGGATATAAGAGCCAGCCTCGATTCGCCACAAACCCTGCAATCTTTTGAAAGAGCGCTGATCCCTACCGGTCTGTTCATTGAATTACCATCGGGCTATGAAGCCCAGATCAGGCCCAGGAGCGGGTTGGCGATCAAACAGGGCATCACCTGTTTAAATAGTCCCGGTACAATAGACGCGGATTACCGGGGAGAAATTAAAATTATTTTGATCAACCTTTCCACTGAAAAGCAGGTCATACAACCCGGTGATCGTATTGCACAGATGATCATTCAAAAAGTGGAAAAAGGAGTATGGAAAGAGGTTGAACAAATAGAGCCCACAGGAAGAAATGCCGGTGGCTTTGGTCATACCGGTAAACAGTAAAGTTGCATTACATGAGCAGACTTCTCTTAATAATTTTGACAGCGGGTTGTTTCAATTATTCTTGTAGCCCGGCAAAGAAAACACAGACCGTGATCCCGGTAAAAGATACAACCCCGGTTGTGCTCACTGTACCCACCTATGATCCGAAGGATGATTCTGCATCATTTATAAGGAAGGTCTATAAACAGGTATTGGATAATCATATCAGCTTCACGACATTTTCTGCTAAGGTGGATCTGGATTACAAAGACGCTGATGGAAAAGAATTTACTGCAACAGCCCACCTGAGGATGTATAAAGACAGCGTCATATGGGTTTCCGTGACAGGTGCATTGGGTATTGAAGGGTTGAGGGCATATATAACATCCGATTCGGTACAATGGCTGGATAAACAAAATAAAATTTACATGGCTCGAAGTGTATCCTATCTGCAGGATGCTATATCCCTGCCACTCGACCTGGGATCTTTACAGAATCTGTTGTTGGGGAATCCGGTGTTTCTTGACTCAGCGATCACTTCTTATAGCCGGTCCGGCAACCATATTTCCCTGTTAAGCAAAGGTGAATTTTTTGTAAATTCATTTACCGTTGATGAAACGGATAAATGGGTTCAAAGCAGCAGGCTGGATGACCTGGACACGACGCAAAACCGCAATTGTTATCTTACTTATGCCGGATATGAGAATAAATCAGGTGTGAATTTTTCAACAGAACGAACCATCAATGTTTCCGAAAAAAAGAAACTGACCATTAAACTCGGATTCCGGCAGTATGCTTTTAATGAAACGTTAAGTTTTCCATTTACGGTTCCTAAAAATTATAAATCAGAATTGGGCCAATAAAATTTAATTTGCATATTGCCGTTATACGGTAACGATTCCGGACCCTTGTTTTTTAACCCATATCCATTCACGATGAGAAAAAAAATATTCATATACCTGCTCCTTCTCGGGGGATTAACCGGTAACCTCCTGGCACAACCTACCCAGGACAAATCACAACTGGAGAAAGAAAGAGCGGATATCCAAAAAGAATTACAGGAGATACAGGGAATGTATAACCAGGTCAAAGGGCAAACCAAACAAACCCTGGGCCAGTTGAATGTACTGAAAAGAAAAATGGAACTCCAGGAACAGTATATCAACAGCATCAACAAGGAACTAAAGAGTATTGATGATGATATATACCTGAGCAATGTTGAAATATACCGTTTACAAAAACAACTGGATACACTGAAATCGCAATATGCCCGGACCGTAGTATATGCATACAAGAACAGGAGCAATTATGATTACCTTAATTTCATTTTTTCTTCCGGTGATTTTAATGATGCATTAAAAAGAATTGCGTACCTGAAAAGCTACCGGTCATACCGGGAAAAGCAGGTGAACACGATACTGGAGACGCAAAAACTAATCGCACAAAGGCAAAAACAACAACTAGGAAGAAAGGAACAAAAGAACCAGGCGCTGGAGAACCAGACCAAACAAGTGGAGGAACTGGCCGTACAGAAGAAAGAAAAGGATGTTATTGTTTCTCAACTAAAATCGAAGCAGAAAGATTTGCAAGGACAGATTGCTGAAAAAAGGAAAAGAGATGCAAAACTTAAAAATGCAATTTTCGCTATTATAGAAAGAGAAAGATTAAAAGCTGTCTCTGTAGTTACTAAACCTGATAACCCAGTAGTTAAAAATAAGCCGGTGATTAAGGAAAAGACCTACGTACCGCTCAATGCAAACGAAACGGCTTTGGCTGAAAATTTTAAATCAAATTACGGAAGACTTCCCTGGCCCGTAGACAATGGGGTTGTATGTAGTAGTTTTGGAGTTAATAAAATAGAAGGAACATTACTTACTGAGGATAATCCCGGAATTACAATCTGTACACAGAGTACAGGTGTTAGTGTAAAATCAGTTTTTGATGGGGAGATATTAAGTGTATTTAACCTCGGCGATGCTATGTCTGTAATGATAAAACATGGAAATTATTATACAATTTATAGCAATCTTTCTTCTGCAAGCGTTGCAAAAGGAGCTATGGTAAAGACAGGTCAGGTAATTGGTAAGGTCGGAGCTGATGAAAATGGAGGAGGGAGACTGGATTTTCTGCTAATGATCGATAAAAAAAATATAAACCCGCAATCCTGGCTACATCGTTAACCATTACGCATTCGTATTAACAAAAAACGTCATGCTTAACCGGGATTTTTTTTATAAAAACCGCTCGTACAGATTTTCGTATAATGGAATGATATTATGAATGTCAAATTTTTTGGCGTGTTCAGCCGCTCTATCTTTAAAGGCCTTTAGCGTTTTATCATCTTTTAAAATGGATAGTGCCTGCTGGCTCATCGTGTTCACATCACCTACATCAGCCAAATAACCGGTTACCCCGTTTATATTTATTTCTCCCAAACCGCCGGCATTAGTGGATATGACCGGGACACCTGCTGCCATGGCTTCCAGCGCCGCCAGTCCAAAACTTTCATAATCGGAAGTAAGCAGGAAAAGGTCGGCAATAGCCAGTATATCTTCCATCTGTTCCTGTTTACCAACAAAACGTACTTCGTCGAAAACGCCTAATTCCCTTGCCAGATCTTCGGCAGTAGAACGTTCCGGCCCGTCACCTACAAATAATAATTTTCCAGGGATCTCCTTTGTCACCTGGAAAAAGATATTGACCACGTCCTGTACCCTTTTTATTTTCCTGAAATTGGAAGCATGGATCAATATTCTTTCACCATTTGGTGCGATCACTTTTTTAAAAGCATCGATAGGCTTTCGGGTGAACCGCGCCACATCTACAAAATTGTAGATGACCTCGATCTCCTTTTCTATATTGAATATTTTGAACGTCTCATCACGGAGGTTATTCGAAACAGCGGTGATAGCATCACTCTGGTTGATGGAAAAAGCCACCACGGGAGCATAGGTCTTATCCCGTCCCACCAGGGTGATGTCTGTACCATGCAGCGTAGTGATCACAGGGATATTCTTTCCTTCTTTTATTAATATTTGCTTGGCCATATAAGCCGCGGAAGCATGGGGAATAGCATAGTGGACATGCAACAGGTCCAGGTGGTTATTTTTGATCACATCAACCATCGTGCTGGCCAGGGCTGTTTCGTAAGGCGGGTAATCGAACAACGGATAGGTGGGGACCTGTACCTCGTGGTAGGAGATATTTGGAATGAACCCGTTTAGCCTGACCGGCTGCTGGTATGTGATAAAATGAACCAGGTGTCCTTTTTGAGCAAGGGCTTTGCCCAATTCAGTGGCTAATACACCGCTACCTCCGAATGTCGGGTAGCAAACAATTCCAATTCTCATACAATTAGTAATAATCTTTATGACCGCCCTAAGGTAACAGTTTTACGGGAGGAAGGTTTACCGCCTGTCTTAAATATTTATTGTCATTTTAAGGTTTCTGTTATCTTTAGCAAAACACAAATACATGAGAATGCTATCATTGATCGTCTTTGTCCTGGGGATCGGAATTACTGTTTCCGGGCAAACAGAAGATTCCGTTTTTATCAAAAGGCTCTCAGATGAGATACTGACAAACGGGAAAGCTTATGATAATCTTCATGATCTGACCAAAAAAATCGGGGGCAGACTTTCCGGTTCTCCTCAAATGGTAAAAGCGGAGCAATGGGGCCTGCAGCTTATGCGGGAAACGGGCGCTGATAAGGCCTGGTTGCAGGAATGCATGGTGCCACATTGGGTAAGAGGCGGTATGGATGAAGCCAGCTTTAAATTTCTGGATAAAAATTTTCAAGGCAAGAATACATTGGATGTGCTGGCACTTGGCAATTCAGTAGGGACAGGGAGTAATGGAGTTACCGCCGAGGTATTGATAGTGAACTCCTTTGATGAACTGGAGGCAAAAAAAGACCAGGTAAAAGGTAAGATCGTTTTTTACAATTATAAGTTCAATGCGACCTTCGTCAATACTTTCGAAGCCTATGGTGACGCCGGAAAATACCGCGGCGGAGGTCCAAGCCGCGCCGCTAAATATGGCGCGGTGGGAGTGATCGTCAGAAGCCTGAGTGAAAGCGAGGACAATAACCCGCATACAGGAGCCACTCGCTATGATAGCGCTTTTGCAAAGATCCCGGCAGTAGCTATCGGGTTAAGAGATGCCGACCGGTTGAGTGGTTATTTGAACAACAATAAAGTGGAAGTGTTTTTTAAGACAAATGGTCATTTTCTTCCTGATACCATTGGTCATAATGTTATTGGCGAATTAGAAGGAACCGAATTTCCTGACCAGATCATAACTATTGGCGGACATCTGGATAGCTGGGATCCCGCCGAGGGTGCTCATGATGATGGAGCCGGGGTCGTTCATACGATTGAAGTGCTTCGTGCCTTCAAAGCGCTGGGCTATAAACCAAAACATACGATCCGGTTTGTCTTATTTGCCAATGAAGAAAACGGGCTGCGGGGCGGAACAAAATATGCCGAAGAAGCAAAATCAAAAAATGAAAAACACATTTTTGCATTAGAAAGTGATGCTGGCGGATTTACACCCCGGGGCTTTAGTTTCGGCGGAACGCCGGCACAATTGAAAAAAGCGCAAAGCTGGACACCACTTCTGCATCCTTATGGTGTGTACGAGATCGCTACGGGTGGTGGTGGTTCAGATATCGGACCTCTGAACAGAACTTTTCAAACACCCGTTTCGGAATTGTCACCTGATTCTCAACGCTATTTCGATTATCACCATGCGAGAAATGATGTGTTTGAGAATGTAAATAAAAGAGAATTGGAATTAGGTGCAGTTAATATGGCTGCCCTGATCTACCTGGTGGATAAATACGGGTTATGAGCTGCGGGAGAGGAATAAGTATTTAATCTGGGGTTATAATAGTCAAATAAGTCAAATGAGTCAAATGGATAAAATGGATCAAATGAGTCAAATGGGTTATAACGGGTTGTCATTTTTGACCAATTTGACTCCTATGACTTTTATTGACTTCTTATTGATCAGTTATGGAAAAAGCACCACATTATGAAGTAAAGAAAGATGAGTATTTGATCAGTACTGATATCTCTTTGCTCAATATCGACATGATCTTTAATTATCTCTCTCAGGAATCTTATTGGGCTCAGCATATTCCAAGAGATACTGTGGAAAGATCGGTCGCCAATTCCCTGTGTTTTGGCCTTTTTTTCCGGGGTGGGCAGGTAGGATTTGCGAGGGTGATCACCGACCAGGCTACATTCGCATACCTGGGCGATGTTTTCATTTTAAGTGAACAAAGAAGAAAGGGATTGGCAAAATGGCTGTTAGGAGCCATCCACGAACATCCGGGTTTGCAGGGATTGCGAAGGTGGATACTCGGTACAAGAGATGCCCATGGCTTGTATGGACAATTTGGCTGGACCGTATTCGATGAAGAAACCAGGAAACGGTTTATGCAAAAGCATAATAAAAATGTTTACCAGCCCTGGTAGGGTACTCAGGAGCTTAAAAGCTGCTCAAGGGCGGAATGGACCTTTTCAAACGGGAATGAACTCACAATCACTTGCATCTGTTGTTTTATTTCTGCCGTACAGAGGTTTCCGGCGCTTCCTTCATGACGATGGTTGATATGGGAATCGACTTTGAAAGTTCCAGCTTCTATTGCCGACCCGATCTTTTGGTAAGCGTCGCGAAAAGCCATTCCTGCCAACACTAATTTGTTCACTTCTTCCACGCTGAAAAGGTCCTTATATTTTTCGTCGGCCAGGATATCTTTCCTGATCGTAATATTGGACAACATCAGCCCGGCCATCTCCAGGCAATTGCTGAGTGTTTTGAAAGCAGGAAATAAATGCTCTTTTAATAACTGCAGGTCACGGTGATACCCGGAAGGCAGGTTAGTTGTCATCATCATGATCTCATTGGGCAAAGCTTTAATGCGATTACAATGAGAACGGATCAATTCAAGTACATCCGGGTTCATTTTATGCGGCATGATACTACTGCCGGTAGTGAGTTCAGCGGGAAAACTGATAAAGCCGAAATTCTGGTTGAGGTAGAGGCAGGCGTCCATACTGAGTTTGGACAAGGTGTCTGCCAGGTTAGCTAAAGACTGGGACACGATCCGCTCCGATTTTCCCCGGCCCATCTGAGCATACACCACATTGTAGTTCAGCGCATCAAAACCAAGAAGGTTTGTCGTTAGCGACCTGTTGATCGGAAAGGACGAGCCATAGCCGGCTGCTGAACCAAGGGGATTCTTGTTGACTACATCATAAGCAGCCTTCAGGGTGATCATATCATCCACCAGGCTTTCGGCATAAGCCCCGAACCATAAGCCAAAAGAAGAAGGCATAGCTAACTGTAAATGCGTATAGCCGGGCAGTGAATGATCTTTATATTTCTCACTCAGCGCTTGTAATAACTCAAAGAAGGGCTGGATGGCACTGACGAGTTTTTCTATTTCGCTGCGCAGGAATAATTTTATATCGACCAGGACCTGGTCGTTACGGCTTCTTCCGCTATGAATTTTTTTACCCGTATCACCCAGTTTTTTTGTCAATAATAATTCTACCTGGGAGTGGATATCTTCTACCTCATCTTCCAGTTTGAATTCACCCGATTGTATTTGCTGGTAAATGTTTTTTAATTCTGCCTGGAGTCGGAATAATTCTTCCTTGGTTAACAAACCGATCGATTCCAGCATAGCTGTATGAGCCAGCGAGCCCAGTATATCAAAAGCAGCCAAATACATGTCCATTTCACGGTCTTTACCGACGGTGAATATTTCCACTTCCTGTAGTGAGGTTTTATCTTTTTGCCACAATTTCATAGTAACTGGTTTAAAAGCCGGATATATAATTCGATACCCTCCTTTATTTCATGTGTATAAATATACTCATCAGCTGCATGACTCCTGGCAGAATCACCGGGTCCCATCTTCAGCGCCGGAAAATCCATCAGGGCTTTGTCAGAAGTAGTGGGGGAGCCATAACAGGTTCTTCCCAGCGCCAGCCCTGCCTTCACCAGCGGATGATCCAGTGGGATTGAAGTAGAACGCAGCCGTATGCTCCTGTGCAGGATCTCACATTGTACATGAGCCTTGATAATGTCGAGAACCTCTTCAAAACTATATAACTCATTTATCCTGATATCAACCACAAACCTGCATTGGGCAGGCACTACATTGTGAGCTTTATTTTCCGTCTCTACCACCGTAACACTCATTTTATTGGCGCCTAATAGGTCAGAAACCCTGGGAAATTGGTATTGGCGGAACCACTCCATATCTTTTATGGCTTTATAGATAGCATTCTCCCCTTCGTTACGACCTGCATGGCCAGCCTTTCCATGGCTGATACAATCTATTACAAGTAAGCCTTTTTCCGCTACGGCCATCTGCATTTGCGTTGGCTCACCAACAATAGCAAATGCAATAGGTCCAAGTTCCAGTAGAATAAGTTCAACGCCATTTGGCCCTGAGATCTCTTCTTCCGCAGAAGCAGCGAAAATAAGGTTATACTTCAGGTCCTCCCGGGTATGAAAATGTAGGAATGTGGCTATCAACGAAACTAAACAACCCCCGGCATCATTACTTCCCAGGCCGAACAATTTACCATCCTTTTCGATTGGAGTGAATGGATCCAGGGTATAACTTTTATTTGGCCTCACCGTATCATGATGAGAGTTTAAGAGGATAGTAGGTTTTGCGTCATTGAAATAACGGTTAACCCCCCAAATATTATTCCCTTTTCTTTGTATACGCACATGATGACGTTGCAGGAAGGCCTGGATCGTTTCGGCTGTTTCGTCTTCTTCTTTACTGTAAGAAGGGATGCTGATCAGGTCTTTCAGAAGATCGATCGCTTCGGCTTGCAATATGTCAAATGGGTCATTCATGTTGAATGCTTGTTCCGGCTCTTCCTTTTATTAAATCACTTAATTGTTCCGCCTTACCAATGATCACTTTTTTCACACCATTCTCCAGGGCAGCAAAGGCGTTATCCAGTTTCGGGATCATCCCGGCACTTATTTTCTCACCGGCTTTCATTTCTTTATACAAGGAGGGGGTGATCGCTGGTACCACTGAATTTTCATTGTTTATTTCAGATAATACACCGTTTTTTTCAAAAGAATAAATTAAAGTCGTGTCAAAGGTTATGCTCAGGGCTTTTGCCAGTTCCTGGGCAATACTGTCTGCATTGGTATTTAATAATTGTCCCCGCTGGTCATGTGTGATAGGTGCAAAAACCGGGGTAATACCTTTCTCAAGCAGGCTGTTGATCAGATCCGTATTGATAGCATCCACATCACCCACAAATCCATAATCTATGATGGCATCCTGCCTTTTATGGGCCGGAATTAGATCTCCATCAGCGCCACAAAACCCCATCGCGTTGCAATGGACGGCCTGTAATTTTGCCACGATATTTTTATTGATATAACCTGCGTACACCATCGTCACTATTTTTAGTGTTTCCCTGTCGGTGATCCTTCTTCCTTCTACCACCTGTTGTGGGATCTTCAATTGTTCGGCCAGTTTCGACGCCAGCCTGCCACCACCATGCACGAGGATTTTTTTATGGTCAATAGCAGCAAATTGTTCGAGGAAAACAGTTAATTTTTTTTCATCATCAAGAATGTTCCCCCCGATCTTTATAATGAATAGTTTATTCATTCTACATTCAGCGTTTAACAGGCAATATCAGGCATTCAAAATTTCACTCAGTACGGCCTGTGCTGCCCAGACCCTGTTAGCCGCCTGTTGCGTCACTATGCTGTTAGGTCCGTCCAGGATCTCATCACTTAATTCGATATTTCGCCTGACCGGCAGGCAATGCATTACTTTGGCCTGATTGGTTAGTTGCAATTTTTCATTGGTTAACATCCATTCCGGGTCATTGGAATAGATCCTTCCATAATCGGTGAAAGTACTCCAGTTCTTGACATATACAAAGTCGGCATCTTTTAAAGCTTCGTCCTGGTTGTGTGTAATGGCGGCTCCTTGGGTGAAAGCCGCACTGAGTTCATAATCCTCGGGGTGGGTAATAACAAAATCGGCCTCACCCCATGCATTGACCCATTGAGAAAAACTATTGGCTACGCATTGTGGCAAGGGCTTTACATGGGGCGCCCAACTTAAGACTATCTTCGGCTTCCTCTTTTCTTTAAATGTCTCACTAATGGTCATAATGTCTGTCAGGCTCTGCAATGGATGCAGCGTGGCACTTTCCAGGCTTATGACCGGTATGCCTGCGTATTTTATAAACTGTTTAATGAATAATTCACTGTAATCATCCTCCCGGTTCTTTAAAGATGGAAAGGTCCTGATGGCGAGGATATCAAAGTATTTCCCCAAAATGGGGGCAGCATCTTTTACATGTTCTACCGTGTTGCCACTCATGATCGCTTCCTCTTCAAATTCCAGCGCCCATCCTTCATGGCCCACATTAAAGATGATCGCTTCCATACCCAGGTTTTCTGCCGCGATCTGTGTACTTAACCTGGTGCGCATACTGGGGTTCAGGAACAGGCAGCCGATCCGTTTATCAGCTCCCAGCGTTTTGTCTTTTAGTGGCTGCGTTTTATACACCAGCGCTTTTTGCACCAGGGCATTTATATTGTCTACATCAGCAACAGAAACAAAGTTTTTCATTTTAACTCACGGGGTTTGACAATGAAACCATATTCTCAATTTCTTCTTTTATGGAATCAATGAATTGTTCGGCATCTTTTTTCTTCAGGGCTAGCGAAGGGAGTAAGCGGATCACGTTAGGTTTGGATTCCCCGGTAAATATTTTTTGATTCCACAACAGGTTTTTCTTCAGGGATTTCAAATCTTCCGGGACATCAAACCCGATCATTAAACCCCTGCCCCTCACATTTTTAAGTTGAGGAATATTCTCCAGTTCATCCTTTAGGTATTTGCCGATGGTGACTGCATTGCCCATTAATTTTTCCTCTTCTATTATTTCCAGTACGGCTATAGCTGCGGCACAGGCCAAATGATTACCGCCAAATGTAGTGCCCAACTGTAAATGGATTGGTGGGATATGGGGAGCTACAATGATCCCGGCTACCGGGAAGCCGTTCCCCATCCCCTTAGCCATCGTGTATATATCCGCATTCACGGCCGCGTAATCATGGCTAAAAAATTTACCGGTCCGTCCGTAACCACATTGTACACTGTCGGCAATATACACGGCCCCATATTCAGTACAAAGGGAACGGATCAGGCGAAGAAAAGAATCATTCGCCACATGAATGCCTCCCACTCCCTGGATACCTTCAATGATCACCGAAGAGATGGTGGCGCCCTTTTCTTTAAAGCAGGCGGTTAAGGCCTCTTCATCGTTGAAAGGAAGGAAGATCACATGATCAGTTTCGTTGACTGGTGCGATATAATTTCTATTATCGGTGGCCGCCACGGCTAAGGATGTTCTGCCATGAAATGCTTTACTGAAAGCAATGATCTTTTTTCTTCCATTATGGAAAGAGGCCAGTTTCAATGCATTTTCATTTGCTTCGGCTCCTGAATTACAAAGAAAAAGCTGGTAAGTTTCTTTACCTGAAAGCATTCCCAGTTTTTGGGCAAGCTCTTGCTGTAAAGGGATCTTTACGGAGTTGGAATAAAAAGCAATTTTCTCTAATTGATCTTCTATCCGGTTTACCCAGTGGGGATGGGTATGGCCAATGCTGATCACGGCATGACCTCCGTACAGATCAAGGTATTGCTCTCCTTTATCATCCCATACATACGAGCCTTTGGCCTTTACAATGGTAATGTCATTCAGTGGGTAAACATCAAATAGGTTCATTTATTTAATTTTCAGTTGTTGTAATGTTGATTTATAAATAAGGAAAGGGGAGACCTCTTTTATCCACTCCGTTTCTTCTTCCCCTAATTTTAATTTTACATCTTTCCAGCTAGCCCTGTTTTCTGCATAATCAAGCAATAATTGATCACCTAACAGTAATTCAATTGCTTTTTTATCATTAAAGGCTTCATATGGCCCCTCCCGCCATTCAAATTCCTGCGATTTCTCTTTGATATACTTCATTACCCGCAAGGAATGTGACAGTGAATGGTATTTTTCTTTTTCCCGTATCATCATATGAATGCCCGGGCAGATCTCACCGGCAAATTTGTGAAAGACCGGGACGAAATATAAGGGGCGTATAACGCAATGTTTATTGAAAGCCGGATGTAGTACGCTATTCCAGTCTTCGAAGAATACCCAATTTAAAAAAGGCGCTCCGATCATTTCGAAAGGAAGAGTCGTGCCCCGTCCTTCACTGATATTCGTTCCTTCCCACAGGCATTGCCCGCTATAAAATGTACAGGTGGTTGTGGTAGGAATATTGGGAGAGGGGGGAATAAAGATCCATTCTTTTTTGTGAACTGGATAAATAATCAGATCCCATTTTCCTTGTAGTTTGCTTTTAAAATACCTGCAGAGCTCGGCCAGGGTCAACCCATGACGGTGAGGTAATCCTTCAATCCCGATAAAGGAAGTAAATTCTTTTTTGATCCTTGTTCCTTCTACCTGTCTTCCCGCCGGGTTGGGTTTATCAATGACAATAACAGTCATATCGAGATTGAGCTCTGTTATTTTTTTTAATAATAACCATGTGGTGCTGGTATAGGTATAATAGCGGCTGCCGATATCCTGAATATCAATAATCAGGGTATCTATTGTACGGAGTTGATCCGCGGAAGCGGTTAGTGATGAATTGGATAAACTATAAAGTGATATCCACTCTAAATCTCCCGATAAATTTTTGTAAAGGGATGTATCATCTGATTTTACCTGGTCCTGCCATTCGCCGAACAGACCATGTTCTGGAATAAAAACCTTTTTAAGACGGGTATTTTCGGCCAGCCATTGAAAACTGTATTTCCCGGTTTGAGGATGCCAGCCCGATTGATTGCAGAGCAATCCAATAGACTCCTTTTTTTTCAATAACTTATATAAAGGACCCTTTTTCATCCCTTAAAATCCGGTAGGTTTGAGTTGAAGACCTGTATTTTCAGCAAAACCAAACAACAGGTTCATGTTCTGGATGGCTTGTCCGCTGGCTCCTTTTAACAGATTGTCAATAGCAGAATGGACCACCAGTTTATTTCCCTCTTTTTCCAGCTGGATGACTGCATTATTGGTGTTGACCACTTGTTTCATGAAAATGGGCTCCTGGCTTATATGGGTAAAGGGATGGCCTTTATAATATTCAGAATATAATTTTGTCAGCTCTTCGGGCCCGGTATCACATATAAGAGTAGAGCTGATAAATATGCCTCTTGTAAAATCGCCTCTCCAGGGCACGAAACTGATACCCCCATCTCCTGAAGCTGTGTTTATGAAGCTTTCCTGTAATTGATTCAATGATTGATAAATTTCGCCCAGGTGTTGGTGAGTAAGAGTCTTATATGCCTGAATATTATTGGCTCTCCAGCTAAAATGAGAGGTTGCTGAAAATTGTTGCCCGGCCCCGGTAGAACCGGTAATGCCGGTTGTATAAATATCATTTAATAAACCTGCTTTTGCCAATGGCAATAATCCTAATTGTATGGCGGTCGCAAAACAACCGGGATTGGCGATATTGTCTGCCGATTGGATCTGTTCCCTGTTCAACTCAGGTAAACCATACACAAAGTTCCTGGTTGCTGATGGCTGGTGACTGGTTGCTGGTGACTGGTAAATGGCATCTTTCTTTAGTCTGAAATCATTCGAGAGATCAATGATCTTGATGTGACCGGGAATCGTATTTTCAGTTAAAAATATTTTTGACTCTCCATGACCAAGGCAAATAAACAAAACATCGATATCATTAGCCAGTTTATCAGAAAATAGGAGATCGGTATCACCCAACAGATCGGAGTGAACAGAATAAACAGGCTTACCCGCATGGCTGCGGCTATGAATAAAAGAGATAATCGTACCTGGATGATGTAAAAGCAAACGAAGAAGCTCTCCACCGGTATAACCGGCTCCCCCGATTATTCCGGTCCTAATACCCGGGGTCCCTGAAGGCATACCCTGGCGTTCATTTTTATTCGAAGCTGATTCCATTCTTTATTATAATACGATCGGTGGTTAAGAATTTTCGTTATTTTCTTTAAGAGGTTGGGAGTTGATCATATGCCAAATGGTTGTTTGATTACCAAATATCCTGGTGAAACCTCTTACATCTTCACCGGTCCAGCCATTGTTCATTTCTCCGTATTTACCAAATTTACTGTTCATCAGGTCATATTTAGACTCAATGCCAATGACCTGGAAACGGTAGGGCATTAACTGAACAAATACATCGCCTGTCACATTTCGCTGACTGCTTTCCAGGTAAGCTTCCATATCCCTCATTACCGGATCAAGGATCTGTCCTTCATGCAGCCAGTTGCCATAAAACTGGGCTAACTGGTCCTTCCCTTGCAATTGCCATTTGCTCAGCACATGTTTTTCAAGCGCATGATGCGCTTTCAGGATCACCATAGGTGCAGCGGCCTCAAAACCAACACGGCCTTTGATACCAATGATCGTATCGCCCACATGAATATCACGCCCGATCCCATAAGGACCCGCCAGCGTTTGCAAATATTGTATCGCTTCCGATGGATGCCCAAACTTCTTATCGTCAACAGCCATCAACCCGCCTTTAAGAAATGTCAAACAGACTTCCTGGCTTCCCGACTTACTGACTTGTGTTGGCCATGCTTCTTCCGGCAACAGGCCTTTTGATAAAAGTGTTTCTTTGCCACCTACACTGGTGCCCCACAAACCTTTATTGACAGAGTATAATGCTTTGTCATAATTCATTTTGACACCCCTTCTTTTCAGGTAAGCAATTTCTTCTTCACGGCTAAGTTGCCCATCCCTGATCGGTGTGATGATTGGTACACCCGGGATCATGATATGGAAGATCATATCAAATCTTACCTGGTCATTCCCGGCCCCGGTACTTCCATGGGCTACCGCATCTGCATTCATTTCTTTCGCGTATTCAGCAATGTGTAAGGCCTGGCTTAAACGTTCAGCCGAAACCGATAAGGGATAAGTGTTATTTTTCAATACATTTCCATAGATGAGATACCGGACAATACTGTCGTAATAACTTTTAATGGCATTCACCGTTTTATGAGACGTAACACCCAGCCGGTAAGCATGGGCTTCTGCCTCCTTCAACTCATCATTGCTAAAACCTCCGGTATTCACCAAAATACTATGCACCTCGTATCCTTTTTCCTCCTGCAGGAATTTCACACAATACGATGTATCCAACCCGCCGCTGAAACCAAGTATAACTTTCTTTGCCATGGTAGGGGAGTAGCTGAATTTAAAGATGAAACAGATAATGTAATAAGGATTTTGGCTTGCCGCCATTGTTTTTTGACTTGTCCTTTTTCATAAAGGGACGGAGCAATTTCCATTGTTTAAAACGAAGCAATCGTTCAAACCCTTTTGCATTCTGGTTAAAATACTCTTTGGTCTCCTCCGGCTCGTAATGGTCTTTTGGATCATAAAGCATAGCCGTGCACATACAGATCTTTCTATCCTTGCTCATCAGGATATCATAGTTGACACAGCTTTTGCAACCGGCCCAGAATGCTTCGTCCTGTGTCAGCTCGGAATAAGTGACAGGTTCATAACCCAGGTCGGAATTTATTTTCATTACGGCCAGGCCCGTGGTCAATCCGAAAACTTTTGCCTCCGGGTATTTTTCCCGCGAGAGACTGAAAATTTTTTGTTTGATCGATTTGGCCACGCCGCTTTTCCGGAATGACGGGGATACGATCAAACCACTATTGGCCACGTATTCCCCATGACTCCATGTTTCGATATAACAAAAGCCCACCCAGGTGCCATCTTGGGTAACAGCGATCACCGCTTTCCCTTCGTCGATCTTTTGTTCAATATATTCAGGAGAACGTTTGGCAATACCCGTGCCGCGCGCAGCCGCGGAGGCAGCTATCTCATCGGTAATGATGGCTGAGTAGCTTTTATCGGCTGGTGTGGCCACCCTTATAATGATCTGATGATTGTCCACGTTGAAAATTATTTTTTACAAACACTTCGGATGACCAATCCTATAGCAATAAATGGAAATTCCGGGAGGAGTTTCACTGACAGGGGCCTTGGTTAGTTGCTCGTCCTGTCAGCAACCACGTCGTGGCCGGGGAGAATAGATCAGCCATTCCGGGTTTAGCTGGAATGCTGACAGGTAATATGTTTTGTTGTTTTTCAACTTTGTAGAGATATGTGACGGCAAAAATATATTTATTCTTTTAAAACAGGATATTTTTTTTGCCAAGATTTAGTGAAAGGCCGGTATTCATAAGTTGGCATAGCGGCACAGAAACACAGCAATATTTTTCAGTGGCAATATAAATGGGGGTTGCCAGCAAGATTTAGGATAAAATCATTCCGTGTATGGCCTTTAGAATTTATTACATTAAACCTTTTTATCTTTAATAGAGATTCATTGATTTGTAAATAACACATTAACCGGCAGTATGCAGGAAGAAAACGCCACACGTTCATCAACAGGAAAGCACTACCACAAGATCAGGATATTCTGGGTGGCCCTGTTCCTGCTGCTGGCCTTCCTGATCTATTGGTTCTTTATTAACCCCTATAGTAATGGCGAACGGAAAGGGAGACTAATAAAAATTACGCATAAGGGTAATATCTTCAAAACAAATGAAGGTGAATTGTGGCTGAGTTGCCGGCAAATGATCAGCCCTGAAAAATTCTTTTTTTCGGTTACCAATGACAGTATTGCCAATGTGTTAAAAAATCTGCAGGATGAATGCGTACAACTAACCTATGTACAATACAGGGCCAAATTGCCCTGGAGAGGGGATAGTAAGTATATCGTTACCGGGGTAACGGCCGTTAAAACTGTTGATCAATGACCCGAGTAAAGAAGAAAAAGGGCCGGGCGCTTATGAATATCCGGTATATTCTTTTGCCATTCACTCACAAAACAGGTTATTACGGATTCGTTCTTTCCTGTCAGATCAACTGCAATACATATTCTCGTTGTTTTATGGCAATGTTTTAAAAGAGTTTCCAGTAATTGATTGTTCCGGTAAGGGGTTTCAATAAATATTTCTGTGCAATTATTCTTTGCTGAATCAGCTTCCAGTTCCCTGATCGCTTTAATCCGGAGGGAATTATCGATGGGTAGATAACCCAGGAACCGGAATTGCTGGCCATTCATCCCACTCGCCATCAGGGCCAGTATGATTGAATTAGGGCCAACTAAGGGTCTTACCACTACCTGCATTTGCTGGGCAATTGCCACGAGGGCCTGTCCTGGATCGGCAATACAGGGACAGCCGGCTTCACTGACAATACCAATGTTTTTTCCTTCTTTTAGTTTATGGGTGAAGGTGTCAGACACCTTCAAGGTGTCTGACACCTGATACCACTCATAATCATCAATCACCATTTCTTTCCAGAGTTGTTTAAAATAGCGGCGGGTGGTCCTTTCATTTTCCACGAAGAATACCTGGCAGCTTTTTATGGCCGTGAGGATATAAGCAGGGATGGCCTCCAATCCTTCTTCCTGCAATAAAGACGGTATCAGGTAAACGGTTGCCATGATATGCGATCAGCTGTTTTTAACTTTATGGACACTGAGCGTGGCTGCTATTACTGCATACGCGGGCGCCAGTAAGATCAACACATGCATCAGGTAAAATAACAGGCCGTTCCCAATCGCCAGCCCTTTATGTCGTCCGGTAAAAGCCACGCTTTGGGCCGGGGTAAAATTGACTCTTGCAAAACTGTAATCGAGCATGGAAAGACCAAAATAATAACATTCCATCAGCAAGGCAATGATCGGGGTGATCCAGCCTATTACCGGAATAAGGGATAAAAGAAGTAACGCAAAAAGATAAACGGATTGCCAACCGGCATTTCTTAGCGCCAGCTTCATTCCTCTCTCCGCATCTTTTTTCAGTTCTTTCCAGTTGAAAGAATGTTCCTTATTATCAATAATAGCTTCTGTTTTTTCGCTCAGGTATGCAAACACCGGTGCGCCAATGATAAGAATCAGGTATTTGAAAAGCGAGAAATAAAATAACACCAGTATCAGCCGCAGCATCATGCCCATCATCACAAAGATAAAACTAAGCCATTCGTTCCTTTCTTTCTGCAACCAGACTTCGATGCTTAATTGCCGGCTTATCCAGGAAACGACACCATCGGAAGATGTCCAGAAAAAGAACATGCCCGCAATGAACAGGGCTGTGTATATGATCCCAGGAAGGATGATCCATTTAAAAAGCCGGTGTCTTTGTATAAATTGCCGGGCCTCGCCCCATGACTGGATCGCTATAACAATTTCTTTCAGCAAAGCCTTAATTTGAGGGGTAAATATAGTGAATGGTGAATAGTCAATAGTCAATGAATGGTTTATTAATAAACGGAATTCAAGTTTATGAAAAAGCTGGGCCTGAGCTTTTACAGGAGGGATAATGTTGTGCAGATCGCCAAAGAATTATTGGGAAAGATATTGGTGACCCAATGGAACGGAATCATTACTTCTGGCCGGATCGTGGAAGTGGAAGCGTATGCCGGTACACCGGACAGAGCCTCTCATGCTTTTGGAGGCAGAAGGACAGCCAGGAACGAGATCATGTATGCAAAAGGTGGTTTCGCGTATGTTTATTTATGCTATGGAATCCACTATTTGTTCAATGTGGTCACCCATACCCGGGATATTCCACATGCCATTCTTATCCGGGCGCTGGAACCGCTGAAAGGTATAAATGAAATGCTGAAGAGAACAGGTAAAGAAAAACCGGATCATACATTAACAAAAGGGCCCGGCAATGTCTCAAAGGCACTGGGCATTACTACGATCCATAGTGGTCATTCTTTATTGAGTAAAGAACTTTTTATAGCCGATGACGGGTATAAGTTTGCAGAAAAAGAGATATTCTCTTCACCGCGTATTGGTGTTGATTATGCCGGGAAGCATGCACGCTGGCCCTACCGGTTTTATATCAAAGGGAATCCATTTGTAAGCGGGAAGCCTAATTAGGCAATAGGCAATGGACAATAGACAATAGGCAATTGATAATAGACATTGGACAATGGGTAATTGAAACTGACATTGCCAATTGTCTATTGCTTATTGTCAATTGAACTCTTCTGTTTATTAAACGCTTCATCCATTTTCTCCCTGTCAAATTCTTTTTCATTATTCGAGATCCAGACCGTGGCTACTCCGTTACCAATAAAATTGGTGATAGCTCTCGCTTCCGACATAAAGCGGTCCACGCCAATCAACATAGCCAGGCCTTCCACGGGAATTACTTTTATAGTTGTCAGCGTAGTCGCCAATACAACGAAGCCGCTCCCCGTTACACCGGCCGCCCCCTTTGAAGTAAGCATTAAAATACCAATGATACTGATCACCTGCCCCAAACTTAAATGCACATGGAATACCTGTGCCAGGAATATCATACACATGGATAAATAGATCGTGGTACCATCCAGGTTAAACGAATAACCCGCCGGCACTACCAGACCCACGACGGATTTGGAACAACCCATTCCTTCTAATTTTTGCATCAGGGAAGGCAAAGCCGCTTCAGAGGAAGAGGTACCTAATACCACCAGTAATTCCTGGCGGATATAACGTAAAAATTGCAGAATACTGATTTGATAAGAACGCAGGATCAGCCAAAGCACTCCAAAAATAAATATGATCATGGTGGTGTATACGGTACCCATTAGTTTTGCCAGCGGCAACAAGGTATCAATACCATATTTTCCAATCGTATAAGCCATCCCGCCAAAAGCGCCAATGGGCGCCAGTAGCATAACGATACGCAAAGCACGAAAAACATATTTTGATATCCATTGCATAATGGGGATGATCTTCCATTGCCGTTCTTTATAATAGCTGAGAAAGATCCCCGAAAATAAAGCGGCTATCAAAACCTGCAGGGTAACGTTTTCTTTGAAAAATTTCCACCAGTCAAAATGGTGGCTTTGAGTAAACTTTGAAATATCCGTAGTTTTGACTGCCGTGGTATCCACACCATGGCCAGGCTGAATGACCACAGCCACGGCGATACCGATCAGCAAGGCAAACGTAGAGACCACTTCAAAATACAATAATGATTTGGCGCCTACCCGGCCAACTTTTTTCAAATTACCCATACTCACGATACCCAGGGTAATGGTGAGAAAAATGATCGGGCCAATAAATAATTTGACAAGACTGATGAATACACCACTGAGAAACTCACTCAGGGAACTGCCGATCAGCATTTCCTGTCCAAGGAACCATGTTTTTATTGGATGGGCCAAAATGGGTTGCAGGGCTACCCGCGGGAAAAAATGCCCGACCAGGATTCCTGCCGTTATAGAGATCAATACCCAGAATGTAAGATTAGTAACTATTTTTTTCATGTAGATGCAGGGATCAGCAACTGAAAATAACGAAATTAGAATCTCCAGCCTGCACTGATGCCCGGTAAGGGAATGAAGCCATCGCCATACGAAACTTTATTGCCTTTCGTGTTCAGGATTACCTGTTCACCGGCGGCAAAATAGGGAGTTATATAAAACTGGTCATTGATAAGAATAGTGTACCCGGCTTCCAAGGAAGGTTGAAAAATAGTGAGTTTGGAGTCACTTTCAGTAGCTGGGATACTCCAGTGGATGGTCATTTTCCACAAAGAAGTTTCCAGGCCTATAAAGAATCGCTTGGGCAGTACATTAAAATAATACCGGTAGCCTAATGACCCTCCCCAGCCTGTTCCTTGTTCACCATCATGAAGGGGGGTCCTTTCTAATCGTACATTATTATAACCAGCCCGGAGAAGAATAGAATGATGAATTTTTGAATTTAAAGAAAGTTGAACGTTAAGGATTGAACCATCCGGGTAATATTTATATTCGGCCCCCACATCAAAAGTTTTATAACCGAAATCCTGTGATCCTGCAGATATTAAAAAGAAAAGGGCAAGGAGGCCCATCCCAATTTTATGAAAGATGTAGTTTCTCTTATTTCGCCTTCCCGAAGGGAAGGGGTAAGCAGTCTTTAATATTGAAAATTTTAGTTGCATTATTATTTCGACGATATACAGGTTCTTTACTCCTTCCCTTCGGGAAGGTGAATTTAATAAAACTTCTTCTTTAAAAACTGTGGGATGGGCCTCTTTTAGAACCTCGGGCAGTTCAGTTTTTTTGCATTCGGGTCAACCGGCTTTTTGATGTATATAAGCGATATCTCCATACCGCCTCTTGTATTAGAAGCAGGATTCAGGCTTGAAGTATTGACATCATAAGTAGTACCTATCAGAATACCGTTGAATTCCAAACCAATATAAGGAATCGCGGCATCGTTAAGACGATACCAGGCTCCCAAATAAAGATTGATAGGGTTTTCCTCATTATTATTTACATTCAGAGAATAAGCTCCTCCAACAACTGTATTGTGTGCACTGCCTTGCATACTATAAATAGCGGAAAAATGCAGGTAATTATAGGTTCCTAAAGGGATCCTTCCCCCGCCTTGAATCGTTGTTCTTGTGTTCAATAAGAATTGCCCACCCTCGAAAGTTTCTTTAGGCCGGTTAATATGGTACATGGAAGCGCCAAAATAGAAATTATTATATCCATTAGTACTGCCATTGTACAATACCCCTGCATTCATATCAAAATAACTTACATTGATCTGTTTATTGGAAAAGATTTCACCGGTCGTGCCCGGTACAAAACCTAAGGGAGTCAGTTCGTCTTCAAAAACCACTTTCGTAACATCTAGTCTTTTATTAACAAAAGTTCCCTGGAAACCAGCGCTGATGTGATGATAGCCATTTTCATCCAAACCTTTATGATAGGCTAGTGATAAACCGGCAGCATTAGTAACCAATACACCATCCCCCGCACGGTCAGTGAAACCAAGAATCCCCACTCCAAGCTGATCGATCTCAGGCAGGCGGTTTTTCAGCATACCACAATCAAAAGAAACCGTTCTGGTATCATATGCATTATAAATAGTGGGCCATTGATTACGGAAATTACCGGCTACCCTGTACACACCATCAAACATACCCGTCAATGCAGGATTGAGCGTCATGGGTGAAGCAAAGAATTGGGAAAAGTTGGGGTCTTGCGCTGATGACACACTTACCAAGGCTCCACAAACAATCAGGGTAGAAAGAATTTTTTTCATCTCAGCAATTAATATTTTTTCACAACTCCTAAGGATAAATAACAAAACTGAACATGTAAACGTCCACGTCCTGGGTGAAATTGTAACCGTCCTTGGCTGGTTTTTGAATTGTCCGGAAACGAAACTGTAAAATACAACAATTTATAGACCTGAAAAAGGAAATTATTGCTGCTTTTGCGGGTTATGGGTTAAAGGTTATGGGTTACGAAATAGAACTTCTGGTTGGGGAAAATTGATTAGTTGTGAGCTTTGAGAAAAAGTCCTAATGTGTTGGCATCCCGTAACTCATAACTCAAAACCCGTAACTACATTTGAACCTTCGTCCCATATGCCAGATCCCCTGCGTCCCCCAGCCCGGGAACAATATAACCTTTGGCGGTCAGTTCATCATCTATATCGCCACACCAGATAGTTACCGAGGGCTCTTCCCTTTTTACATACTCAATACCCACCGTACAGGCAATAACTGCTACAATATGAATTTCCCTGGGATGACCCTCTGCTTTTAAAAAATGTATGGTCTTTACCAGCGAAGAGCCGGTGGCCAGCATAGGATCGGAAATGATCACCACCCTGTTTTCCAATTCAGGGCAGGACACATAATCAAGGCTTATTTCAAAACTGCCGTCTTTATTATGCTTCCGGTAGGCTGAAATAAAAGCATTATCTGCCTGGTCAAAATAGTTCAGCAATCCCTGGTGAAGCGGTAAACCGGCACGGAGAATGGTGGCCAGTACAGGTTGTTCCTTCATTACTTTGGCAGTCGCGATACCCAGCGGGGTTTGCACTTCTTTTTCTACAAAGGGCAATACTTTGCTGATCTCATAGGCGGTGGCTTCACCAATACGTTCCAGGTTTCGACGAAGCCGCATCCGGTCTTTCTGGATCTCCACATCCCGTAATTCTGCAATCCAGTTACTGATCATCGAATGTTGCTGGCTGAGATTAACAATCATAAAAATTGAATATTTAATATGGAAGATTGAATATTGAAGAACGGCCCCGACTTCGCAAAAGCTTTACTTTTGGACAAATTTAATTTAAATCTGCTCCCGAAGTGCTGAGCATGTCGAAGTATCGGGACTAAAATCGGTTTATGATCTATCGCGCAATTGGTTTAATGAGTGGCAGTTCCCTCGACGGACTGGATATTGCATTTACGGAATTTCAGGAACAGGCAGGAACCTGGAAATATGAGATGATTGTGGCTGATTGCTATCCCTATCCTCCGGAATGGTTGAAGCGGTTGACAAATGCCGGCTCGCTCTCTGCCCTGGATTACCAATTATTACATACGGAATATGGTCATTATATAGGGCAGCAGGTCAATATATTTATTGATGCTCATCAATTACAGTACAAGGTTTCGTTGATAGCATCTCACGGCCACACCGTTTTTCACCTGCCGGCACAAAACATGACTGCACAATTGGGTGATGGCGCTGCTATAGCCGCTGAAACAAAATTGCCCGTGGTGACCGATCTCCGGGCACTTGATATTGCTTTCGGAGGGCAAGGTGCGCCGATCGTTCCCATCGGGGAAAAACTTTTGCTCAAAGGATATGATTATTTTTTGAATCTCGGGGGGATTGCGAATATATCAAGGCCGCCTTACCCAAACCCTCTCCTCGCGGAGAGGGCTTCGAAGACTCCGTATACCGCAAAGTCTTTACAATATTCGGAGTCTTCGAAGCCCCTTTCTCCGTCAGGAGAAGGGGGCTTGGGGGATGAGGCGTTCATCGCATTCGACGTCTGCCCCGCCAACCGCGTATTAAATATGCTGGCCAATGAATTGGGTAAAGAGTATGATGAAGGAGGACAAATAGCTGCAAATGGAACAATTAATAGTGCATTGCTCGAAAAACTAAATGCCCTTGATTACTATCAACAAACTTATCCCAAATCACTGGCTAATGATTTTGGTACACAGGTAGTATATCCCATTATCCAAAAGGCAACGCTTGAAATACCAGATGCCCTTGCAACGTATACAGAACATATTGCTCTCCAAATCCGTAATGCCATTTCAAGTTTTAGAGACTGCCGTCCCGATAGCTATCGGGAGCCGACTGCCGTCCCGATAGCTATCGGGAGCCAACTGCTGGCTACCGGTGGCGGGGCTCTCAATACTTTCCTGGTTCAGCGTCTGCGTCAGCAACTGGAAACCTGCCAGGTTGAGGTGATCGTACCAGATACAAAACTGGTGAATTTTAAAGAAGCCTTAATTATGGCTTTTATCGGGGTACTCCGTTGGCGGCAGGAGTATAATGTATTATCTTCAGTGACCGGTGCAATCAGGGATAGTATCGGAGGAGCTTTGTGGTCGGGACAGGAAGCTTAATGGTCAAAGAAGTCAAAAGAAGTCAAAGAGGTCAAAAAATCAAATGAATGAGATATGTCCCCTTTGACTTTCTATGACCTTTATTAATCGGAATGTCTCTAAATCTGTTATTCTCATGAAAGAAGTTAAGAGCGCTTCAACTGAAACAGGCAGTAACATTAATTTACCAGAGCAGGGCTCCGTGGCTGAAGCCATTATGTTTAAAAAGATCCAGCAACGTTTCCCCCAGCAATTCGAACATGTGTTCCCGGATAAGCTGGCTCCAAGAGCCGTGGTCATTATACCCTCATTGACGATGGACCCGGAAATCCTTTCCAAGATCACCGGTGTGAATCATTACGAGGAGCGGTTACTTTGCATGCTGATGCTATTACGGATGCCCCGTACCCATGTTATTTATGTGACCAGTGAAACGATCGACCCCGTCATCATTGATTATTACCTGCACATGCTTCCGGGCATCACCGGTTATCATGCCCTGCGCAGGCTGACCCTGCTGAGCTGCCATGATTCCTCCTCAAAGCCGTTGATTCAAAAGATACTGGAACGTCCCAGGCTGGTTCAACGAATACGTGATTTTATTCCTCCCGATCATGAAGCGCATATGTCCTGTTTTAATGTTACAGAACAGGAAAGATCACTGGCGGTACAGCTACAGATACCAATTTACGGCTGTGATCCCGACCTGTATGAGCTGGGTAGTAAAAGCAATGGCAGGAAGATCTTCCGTGAATGTGATTTGCCGGTGGCACCCGGGTATGAGGACCTGTATACCGAATCCGATATTATATCGGCGTTGGTGAAACTAAAAGAATCAAATCCGGTCTTACGAAAAGCGGTAGTAAAAATGAATGATGGATTTTCCGGAGACGGGAATGCCATTTTTAATTATAAAGGATCGGAACAGGCAGGAGATCTTGCCCCCTGGATAAAAGAAAATTTACGGGATAAATTGAAAATGGTGGCCCCGGATCTTTCTTATACCATGTTTTTACAGAAATATCAAAGCATGGGAGGTATCGTGGAAGAATTCCTGGAAGGGGACCATATTGAATCACCATCCGTGCAATGCCGTGTCACCCCAATGGGTAAATGCGAGATCATTTCCACCCATGACCAGGAATTGGGTGGTGAAAGCGGCCAGGTGTATATCGGGGCCCACTTTCCGGCCAATCCCGGCTATGCAGTCGAGCTGGCTAAAATGGGAAAGAAAGTGGCGGAAGCATTAAAGAAAAAAGGGGTATTGGGCCGTTTCGCAGTTGATTTTATTTCAGTAAAGGAAAAACAAGGCTGGAAACATTTCCCGATCGAGATAAACCTCCGGAAAGGAGGCACCACGCATCCCTTCCTGATGCTCCAGTTTTTAACCGATGGGGCCTACGACGAGGAACAGGGATTATATTATACTTCCAAAGGTCATCTTATCCGTTATTATTTTTGTTCAGACAATTTAAAAAGCGAAAAATACATTGGTCTTACCCCGCATGACCTGATCGATATCGCCATGGTGAATGACCTCCATTTCGATGGCACTTCGCAGGAAGGGGTCATGTTTCATTTGATCGGGGCCTTATCAGAATACGGCAAGCTCGGTGTGGTTTGTATTGGCAGTACACCGCAAAGGGCCAGGGAATTTTATGCAAAAATTGTAACCGTACTTGAAAAAGAGTGCTAAGGCCCCACTTCGGCAGCTCTATCAATGAATACCCTTTACCAAAAGAAAGTCGATCCTGAAGCATGCACTGTTCAATAGCAGCACCTGTTATTCTTTTGGACAAAAATAGTTAAATTCAGTTTTTATAAACTCCGGCCCTTTATAACCTGTCAACTACTAAACTTATGAGAGCGAAATCCATAAAAGGAACATCTGCTGCAGAAATTAAAGCCGTTATGACGAAAAGCATAGCCGATGGCTTTAAGCCAACACTGGCCATCTGCTTTATTTCAAAAAGCCAGGACAGAACAGCTATCAGCAATTTGTTGGATGCAGAAGGCATAGCCGTCTTTGGTTGCACTACCAATGGTGAGTTCATTGATGAAGTAACAGAGAAAGGTTCGGCTGCTATTCTGTTACTCGATATGAACAAAGATCATTTTCAAATTTATTTTGAAGAATATCCAAGCGGCAATTATCGTGAAGTTGCAAAAGGCGTTGCACAAAAAGCCATCGAAAAATTCAAATTACCGGCTTTTATATTAGGCCTCAGTCACCAGGCAGTAGATGGAGAAGAAATTTTACACGGGTTAGAAGATGTAGTTGGCACGGCAGTAAATGTGTTTGGTGGTTGTGCGGGGGATGATTATTCATTTTCAGAACAATTTGTTTTTACCAATGGAAAAGATAGTAACAAGGCAATGTTGTGTTTAGCATTGGATGAAGAGAAAGTAAATGTAAAGGGCATAGCTACCTGTGGCTGGAAAGCAATAGGCACTGAAAAAACAGTTACAAAAAGTGAAGGAAACCATGTTTATACGGTGGACAATATGCCGGTGCTTGACATTACAGCCAAATACGGAGGTATTCAAAATGTATCGCCGGACAACAAGGGTTTATTACTGGAAATAGCCGCAAATCTTCCACTGCAATTGCAAAGAGAAAAAGGCAATCCTGTTATGAGACCGGGTCTCATGATAGATTGGAATGATCATTCATTTTATACCAGTGGAACTGTGCCCCAGGGATCTAAAGTAAAATTCTCTGTGCAGCCTGATCTTGACGTTATGGAAAAGGTGGTTAAAGGAGTCGAAAACTTAAAAGCAACAGAAATGCCCGAAGCCGATGCATTGGTGGTATTTAGCTGTGCGGGCAGAATTCTGTCATTTGGACCCATGATGAACATGGAACTGGAAGGCATTAAGAATGTCTGGAATGTACCGATGGCTGGCATGTTCAGCAATGGAGAACTGGGCAGGGCTACAGGAGGGAATTTAGAAATGCATAACCTCACTACTTGTTGTGTGGTATTAAAAGAAAAATAAAATTATCAATTATGAAAAAAGGAATGATCAAAGTATGTGTACTGTATCCCAATGGCGATGGCAAAAAGTTCGACATGGAGTATTACAATAATTCCCATATGCCGCTTGTTTCAAAAACACTGGGTGATGCTTTAAAAGCCGCAAGCTATGACAAAGGGTTGGGGGGTGGTACGCCTGGGTCTCCGGCTATCTATGTTGCCATGGCAAATCTTTATTTTAATTCAATGGAAGAATTTGGACAGGCCTTTGCTGCCGGAGCCCCAACATTAATGGGAGACCTGCCCAATTTTACAGACATAGCACCAGTGGTTCAAATCAGCGAAGTGATGTAACATTAAAACCAGGACTTAATGCGAGCAAAATCAATTAAAGGAAAAACGCTTGAAGAACTTAAAGCAGGGTTTAAAGAAAGTTTGTCAGATAGATTCAAACCAACTTTGGCCATTGTCTTTCTTTCCATAAAGCAAGACCGGGATGCGGTTTGCGAACTGTTCAACAGAGAAGGGATCAGCATCTTTGGTGCAACAACTTCCGGGGAATTTATCGATGGAGAAATTAATGAAGGCAGTATTGCTGTCATGTTATTGGATATCGATCCGCAATATTTCAAACTGGTATTCCAGGAAACGGGAGAGCACACAACATTTGAAAACGCAAAACAACTGGGTATTGAAGGAAAAAAAGCTTTTTCAAATCCCGCTTTCATCATCGCTTCCGGCTGGTTACATATAGATGGCGAAAAGATTATTGAAGGTATAATTGAAGGTTATGGCGCAGAAGTTACAGTGTTTGGCGGAATGGCAGGTGATGATCTGGCACTGCAGGGCCCCCTTGTTTTTACAAATGAGAAGAGCAGTGTCAAAGGCCTGCTGGCCATTATTATTGATGAAGACAAAATCGGGATTAATGGAATTGCTACCTGTGGATGGAAGGCAATAGGAACTACCAAAACTGTTACGAAAAGCGTTGGTAATATTGTTTATACCATTGATAATAAACCTGCGCTTGATATGGTAATGAAATACCTGGGTGTGGATATAGATCTCGACTCCGGGAAAGATGTGGTAACACATATCGGCGCTTATTATCCGCTGCAACTGGAAAGAGAAAATGTTGCTCCTGTTATGCGTACGGCCATGTTTGCAAATAAAGAAGATCGTTCGCTGATCTGCGCCGGCAATGTGCCGCAGGGTTCACAGGTTCGCTTTTCACTCCCACCTGATTTTGATGCTATTGAAAAAGTATTGGAGGAATGTAATGAGTTAAAAGATGAGAAACAACCGAAGGCAGATGCCATGATCATGTTCTCCTGCATCAGCCGGCATTTATCATTTGGCATCATGATGAGTGAAGAGATCAAACAGGTACAACAGGTTTGGAATGCGCCGATGGTTGGTTTTTTCTGTTATGGTGAATTCGGGAGATCAAAAACCGGGAAACATGAGTTTCATAATAACACCTGTTGCGTAGTAGTACTAAAAGAGAAATAAATGAATCAGTATTTACAAAGTATATTAACTATTATTCAGGAGGATGAAAGTTTAACGGCTGAACAGAAAAATGCTATTGAAAAATCCTTGAAAGATGCGGATAAAGAATTAGAAATAACCGCCTTTAAACTCGACAGAACTGAAAAAGTAAAAAGAACTACAGCCAT
>JADGPW010000094.1 GCA_017882265.1 Chitinophagaceae bacterium
CTTTTCAGCAAAGGAAATCTGTTCTATGCCAGGAGAATTGGAATCGACCCCGTTCTCCTGCATTCAACCAATGACTACAAAGGTGTAAATGATGAAGTATTAAATGATCCCCAGGAGTCAAAGCTGATCAATGCAGTAAAGATTTCCGGAAGAGCTGTAAATGGTCTGGGTATTGGCGTCCTGAATGCCATTACTAATACCCGTTATGCGGTACTTGAGGATACCTCAACACATGGTGAGCGCAAGGTGGTGATTGATCCTTTAACGAATTACAATGTGATGGTATTGAATCAATCCCTGAAACATAATTCAAGTATAAGTCTTGTGAATACCAATGTCTGGCGAAGCGGCAAAGACTATGACGCCAATGTCACGGCCGGATTGTTCGATATAAATGACAAAAAGAATATGTGGAATGTGGGTGGCAAACTGGCGGCCAGTAACCTGATCGAGTACCTGCCGGGTAATAAAACCCAGACCGGATTTAGCCACACAGTTTATCTGGGTAAAACCAGTGGTCGTTTTAACTTTAATCTGGAAGAAGACCTTACCAACAGTAAGTTCAACAGCAATGACCTGGGTTATTTTACGTTGTCTAATTTCCTGGATCATTCTTTATGGGTAGGTTATCGCTGGACCAAACCATCCAAATGGTACAATAATATTTACCTGAATTTCAATTCCTATTATTCCCGCCAGCTATCCCCTTCTATATACAGGGCCGCCAATTTTAATGTCAATGCAAACGGGCAATTGAAGAACCTGTGGTACGTAGGCGCTTTGTGTGGTTATGATTTTAAATATAATGACTTTTATGAAGCCAGGGTGCCCGGCCGTGTTTTTAAAGGTTGGTCAGACTATTTTATAGACGCATGGTTTCAAACAAATAGCTCCAAGAAGTATTACCTGAATAATGAGCTTCTTTATGTCAAGAGAAGCTTCTTCAATAGTGAAAAATATAATTACAATTTTAACCAGCGCTATCGTTTCAGCAATAATTTCTCCATCACTCAATCCTTAACATTGTCCCCGCAAAACAATAATACTGGTTTTGCCAGTACGGATGGGAATACGGTCATTTTCGGAAAACGGGATATCAGCAGTGTGGAAAATATACTGGGTTTTAAATACAGTTTCAACGATAAAATGAGCATCAATACAAGGATCCGCCATTACTGGAGCCGGGTTGACTATGAAGAATTTTTCACCTTATTACCAAATGGCGGGTTGCAGAAAAATAATGCCTTCAATCAGAATGTAAATCAAAATATCAATTTTTTCAATGTGGATGCCACGTTCACCTGGCAATTTGCCCCGGGTAGTTTTATTAACCTGGTTTGGAAAAATGCTGCGCAGGATTTTAACCAGATCGTCGACAAAGGCTATTTTAAAAACTTCAATAACACCATGAATACAGATGATAATAACAATATATCATTTAAAGTGGTCTACTTCCTCGATTACCTTCAATTGAAAATTCGTCAACCGGGAAGATAGACAGTAAGACAGTAAGTCAGTGAGACAGTAAGACAGTTTAAAAGTTGGAAATTCTCTCACTGCTCTACTGACTCACTGACCCACTGACTCACTGACCCACTGTCTCACTGTCTTGCTCATGGTCATAAGATAATTTCCCCGTATTCAGGTTTCCAGTCGTATTTCCACCGCCGGTGACTCCAAAGCCACATATCAGGGTATTGCTTTATGACAGCTTCAAGGTATATAACGAATTTATGAGTGAGTTCCTGTTCGGTTAAAGAACCGGGATCTTCAACCGCCAATGAAAAATTGGCTTCGTAATAGCCACGCCGGGGTTTATGAACAAAGGCGAATACCACTGCGGTTTTATTTGCAATTGCTGCCCGGGCAGGACCTTTTAAAAAGGGAGTCGGCCTGCCAAAGAAATTAAACCACCAGGCGCTCGCAGGATGTCCCGGGTTCTGATCGGCTACCAATCCAAGCAGGTATTGTGTATTACTATGTGGAAGAAAGTCCTCTTTCATATGAGTAGCCCGTAAAAAAATAGCGCCATTCCGGGTGCGTAATTTGTAAAACAAGCGCTCCGTTATTTTACTGGTGAATGGCATGTATACAGCCAGCAATTTGAAAACGGTATTCTTTGTCATGACCATATTGCCCCATTCCCAGTTAAAATTATGCCCTACGTGCAATTGAATGCTTTTCCCGGTTGGGTACAAATCGTTTAGCAACTCCCAATTAGCCGTAAATCTTTTTTCCAGTGTTTTATCCGACACAGAGAGCATCTTTAGCGTCTCTATGAACATATCAATAAGATTGTGATAGAATTTTTTGGCAATGTTTATCCTTTCTTTTTCGGTTTTTTCCGGGAAGGCGATCAGGAGGTTATTCATCACCACATCACGGCGATATTTTAATACATAAAAAGCCAGACCATAAAAGCAATCCGAAAGAACATATAGTATTCCTAAAGGAAGAAGGGACAACAGCCAGAGAAATCCGTAAACTACATAGTACATGGTGGGCAAAGTTAATACTACAATACAATGTTTTGAATTAGCCTGCTCTTATCCGGATAATCCGTATTGTAGTGCAGTCCGCGGCTTTCTTTGCGGAAACTGGCTCCTTTTACAATCAAATAACCCACGGTGATCATATTGCGGAGTTCAAGCAACTGGGGCGACAGAGAACTGCTTTCATAAAGTTGTTCGGTTTCTTCCCATAACAGATCAAGCCTTCGCATGGCCCTTTGTAACCGAACATTATTACGCACAATACCGACATAATCACTCATCACCAGTTGCAGTTCTTTTAAACTTTGCGTGATGAGGATCATTTCCTTCGGCTCCGTCGTTCCCTGTGCGTTCCAGTCGGGGATAGCCTCCTCTAAATCTCCCCAGAAGTGAGAGACTTCCGAAGCTTCATTCAATTTCGTAGTTGCATCCAGATAGCAGCGATGGGCAAACACCATGGCTTCCAATAATGAATTACTGGCTAAACGATTGGCGCCGTGCAAACCAGTTGATGCACATTCGCCACAGGCATATAAATTCCGGATGGAGCTTCTTCCCCATTCATCGGTTTTAATGCCGCCACAACTATAATGCGCTGCCGGGGCCACCGGTATCATGTTCTTTGTAATATCAATCCCAAGGGATAAACATTTTTCATAAATATTGGGGAAATGTTCCGTGAACTTTTCTTTGGTAAAATGCCGGCAATCCAGCCATACATGCTCGGTACCCATTCTTTTCATTTCACTATCGATCGCTCTTGCCACAATATCCCGCGGTGCCAGATCCTTTCGTGGATCATATTTTTCCATGAAGGCTTCCTCATTTTTATTACGTAGTATGCCGCCATCACCCCGAACCGCTTCCGTAATTAAAAAGGCCTGGCCCCTTACCCCGGGTTCATATAATGCGGTAGGATGAAACTGGATAAATTCCATATTCTCAATTCTTCCTTTGGCCCTGTAAGCCATAGCCACCCCATCACCCGTCGCAATGGAAGGATTGGTTGTTGTCCGGTACACCTGCCCGTTACCCCCGGTAGCGATAATCGTGATCCTGGAAAGTATCTTTTCTATTTTGTTTGTTTGCAGGTTCAGTACATATACCCCGAAACATTCCACATCAGGTGTGGCTTTGGAAACCAGGTAACCGAGATGATGTTGTGTGATAATATCAACGACAAAACAATGTTTGATAAATTCAATATTGGATTGCCTAGTTACCGCATCGAGCAAAGCTCTTTCCATTTCTTTTCCTGTTACATCTTTATGATGCAGGATACGATATGCTGAATGTCCGCCTTCCTTTCCCCTTTTATAATCCCCATCTTTCTCTTTATCAAATTTGGCTCCCCATTCAATGATCTCTCTGACCCGGTCGGGGCCCTCTTTGACCACAATTTCCACTACCTTTTCATTACA
>JADGPW010000095.1 GCA_017882265.1 Chitinophagaceae bacterium
GGTCGTTTTCCATGAGGCATGCCTCCCCCGTCCGCTTAACGGTGATGCAGACTTCCACGGTAGCCGAACGTTTCATGGCCTCGTCGGCAATTTCTTTCAGGTGGGTTGTTTTCCCCCGCCGGTATCCGCCGTCTGCAGTTATCAGGATACGGCTTTGTGAATCGTGGATACGCTCAGCCAGGGCTTCAACGCTGAATCCTCCGTACACCACGCTATGCACGGCGCCTATACGCGCACAGGCAAGCATGGAAATAACGATTTCGGGGATCTGGGGCATATAAATGGTGATTACTTCCCCTTTCTTTGCACCCATTGATTTAAGGATATTCGCGAATTTCGAGACTTCACGGTTCAGGGCATGGTACGAGAAAGTGCGAACGTCTCCGGGTTCTCCTTCCCAGATGATCGCTAGCTTGTTCCTGGTGGCTGATTTCAGATGACGGTCGATCGCATTGTGAACGATATTTATTTTCCCACCTATAAACCATTTGTAGAAGGGCTTCTCACTCTCATCAAGCACCTTATCCCATTTTCTATACCAATTAAGTTTTTTTGCTTCTTCTGCCCAGAAACCCTCACGATCTTCGATCGATTTTCGGTAGAGCGTCTCATAATCCTTCAGATTCGCGTGTTTAATAATTTCTTTTGATGGATAATAGAATTTATCCTGCTCACTGCTTTCCTGCATCATAATGATCCTTATTAGAATGAATTCATAAAATTACATATATAAGCGATTTTACAAAAAAAAATCTTATGGAATATTCCAGATAGTGGATTAACGGGCGGGAGCTGGGGTAAAAATCGAGTTCAATCACTATAGTGATCGGGATGCCTTGGGGTTTATACCCGTGATTCGTGATTTGAATTACCCCGGCCTTCAGGCCGAGGTTTCAGACAGGTAAATAAAACCAGGGCTTTAGCCCGAAATAGCCTTTGTTTTGGGCTGAAGCCCGGTGTTATGTTGCTTTTTTAACCCCGCGCTAAAGCGCAGGGTAATTCATATTACCTTGCAAGAAAGGTTGATCCATAATTCTCTTCATCACCTTACAACCGTGAATTTCCCTGAAGCAGAAAAATCACCCGACCTGAAATTGTAAAAGTATGTTCCGGCAGGAAGATCAGAAATATTATATCGTACCACGTGCCTACCTTCAGGATAGTATTGATCAGTAATTTCCCCCAAAGGCTGGCCCAGAATACTCAGTACATTGATAATTACTTTTCCGGATTTCTTCAGTTCAAAAGCAATTTTTATTGTATTACTGCAGGGATTTGGATATACGCCAATAAGCCTGGCCAGAGCACCTGTGTTAATTTCCGAAACTCCTGTGTAAGTGCTGTAAGGCGCATCGAACATGGCAATGCCATTTCCTCCAGTCCCTTCCCTAGACCAAACATTTGCACCTTGTCTTTGACCGAGGTCCAATGCAACCTTGGGATATGGGGCAGAAAGATTGCCGTCATCATTATAACCGGTAGTAACAACTTGCCAGTTGTCCGGATTATTAAGGTTAAAATTGTTTAGCAGGAAAGGAAGGTTTTGTGTAGTTGCATCATAAAATGTAACCATAAAAGTAGAGTCGAATGGATTAAAATTTATGGAGGGCTGAGAGTTGTTATGAGCTGAATTAGAAATAGTCAACTTTTTAAAATTGGAATGATTGGCTGCTTGTAAGTTGTAACAGCCTGTGATATCATAGGTCTGATTTGATGAATTGTATTTATCAAACAAAACCACCTCAGTTAAATTCGAACTGTCATTATCTGTATTATTGGATTGACAGACAATAGACGGGTTTCTACATTCATTTATATTTAATGCATCAAGGCTATCGAGGTTGACAGGGTTTGTAAAGCCACTATTATAATACGGGAATGTGTGTGCAGTATAAATGTGACCCGGAATTGAACCAAAATCAGCATGTTCCTCCCATGCAGCATAGTAATTACCATTAGGGAATGTTAAACTTCGCCCATACGCAAGTGCAACTTTGTGATAACGATGTGATGAATATGCGACGGCCTTTCTTACATTCAGTAATGTGCCACCATTGCTTGAGGTTTTGAAAATAATAGAATCTTTATTTAATGACCATTTTGAAAGTAGCAAACTAAATGTAGAAGGATTTGAAGGGTAATAGTAGTTAGTGGCAAGTGCAATATCATATATGTCTCCTTCCTGGATAACTCCATTTTCAAATTCTCCTGTTTCACCGTTAAACCTGAAACCTATTGCATCACCCATATCGTATGATTGAGTTTTAATTACTCCTGCCATTGAGACCTTTAAGTTAGAGACGGAATCTCCAATCGCCACTATATTAATTGACTTAAATTGGTAATCCTGGACCTCCCAGAAATTATCGTTCAGAACAGTCCACGTTATCCCATTATCAATAGATTTCATTATCGTAAAAGCAGGAAAGTTCAAAGTATTAACATATGTATAAATACTAAAAAGCCACCCATTAAATGCAGAGCATAATGCCACAGTTCTCTGATTTTGGTTGGGTTGGTCGTTTATTACAATGTCTTTTCCGAACAACGGAGATTGAGGTTTTAATGGAATCCCATAACTACCAGGCAATCCGGTTTGGGCATTCAGTCCATTAAGTGAGAGTAGAAGAAGCAAAACAAAAAATGTAATAAATGCTTTCATATGATGATTTTTAGCTTTATGATTTCAATCCAGGATATCTTTACTTTATTAAGGATAAGTTTTTGTTTGGATATATCTTGTAAAGGTAGACCAACCATTTTAATCCTACAATAGGGTAAACCCCTAAATATTTCTGCGGGAAACCGCTATCTATGCATTTCCTGCTCCGCCACCCACGATGCCTCATCCCATAGAATATCATCGAGCGTTGCGCCTTTTTTCCGTGCTTTTTCTTTGACATCCCTGAGCCAACCGGGATGTGTCATGATCTGTTTTATCCAATAATGGATCCGTTCATTGGGAGGTTCAACAAAATCGGTTACATTTCTGAAACTGATCTCCCTTTTTAATCCATATAACCTGAAAACATAAGCTTCCCAGGTCATTTCCCGACCCCGGAATATTTTCAGAGTATCCGCTGGTACGATGGAATCAAATAACAACCCATAGCGTTCATGCGGATCAGAATAATCATTGCTGAGGGCAATGTAATAGGCATCGGTTCCTTTCGGTAGATCACCCCGGGCTTTATCGATCCAGTAATATTTATGGATGCGGCTCAGCGTACCCAGCGAATAAACCTTCTTCTGCAGCGGACCGGCTACGTAATAATCGATGTTGGCAGCAGGAAACCAGCGAAAAGTCAGGATCGGGGCATCGGCAGGCATCCTGTTCAGGTTCACATCCCGTTCGGCCACCGTCCTGAATTTTTCTCCCAGTTGCCTCCAGCCCTGCAGTTGCATGGTAATATCATCGATCCCGGTTCTTTTAAGGGGAAGGATCCCATAATTGATCTGGAGAACTCCGGCTGTTACAAGGACCAATTGGAAAATCAGGGCGATCCTGAGCTGCCAGGGAACCAACTTCGGCGAAGGATCTTTTCCGGCAGACCCGGAAAGCCATGCAGCCGCTACCAGGATCAATCCCAGGTAGGCAGGCCCGGTCCAATGGGGAAGCGTGCTGCTATATAACGAGAATCCCATGAAAACCAGCGCGAGCGGCAAACTCATCACGAGCAATACCCGGAGAAAAGACCTGTCAAGGAATTGTTTTCTGCGGACGATGGCAATGAAAGAGAAAAGAATGATGATAAAATTGACCGGGTTACTGTAAAAAAACTGGCCGGCCAGTTCGGTTCCGAAATAATCCCACCGTATCCGCATCCCCGAATACCCTACCCTGCCTTCATGAAAAGTAAAACTGACAAAGGAATTCTGCCAATTCCAGATGATCACCGGAGCGAACAATACCAAAGCAATCAGAAAAGCCAGGTAGGTTTCTTTTGCCCTGAACCATTTCCGGTTGTAAAAAAGCATATAGAGGAGAACTCCAGCAATAAGGAATACCGAGTGGTATTTTGAGAGCAATGCCAGCCCGACCGTGACCCCGGCCAGCAAAAGCTTGATCCGGCTATTCTTCGTAAGTTCCTTATCCGGCAAACAATCCACGAGCAGCCAGAGACTCAAAAGCCAGAACAGCACCTGTGGCGTGTCGGGCATGATGAAGATTCCGGCAATAATGAAACAATAGATGGAAGCGGTGAACAGGAGCGCGGCATAGAACCCGGTGAGGGAATCCTTGATCTTTCGCCCGATCAGGAAAATCAATCCCGTGTTCAGGGTGCCGAATACAACGGCAGCAAGCCGCAGAAAGAATTCATGATCGAAGCGGAGATTCAGGGTAAACAAATGGATGACCCAACCCACCATAGGAGGATGATCAAAATGGCTCCAGTCGGGAAATTTCGCATAGGTCACATAATAAACCTCATCGTTACCCAGTTCGATGAAACCCGCAACAAAGGCTCTCAAAACAAAGGAACAGAGCAGCAAAACAA
>JADGPW010000096.1 GCA_017882265.1 Chitinophagaceae bacterium
AGCTGTAATGAAGTCTACTCTTACTCTCATTCTTGTAATGCCCGTAAGCGCTGTACCAGGTATGTTGATATTAGCAGTTAATGTTCCTCCGGGCGTGGTGCCTATTAAAGTGTATTCACTGGCTTCAAAAGTGCCATTTTGGTTATAATCTATCCATACAGCCACATTATCGCCTCCACCATTATCTATGGTTACACTTATCGGGTTTGCAGCGGCTGCAAATACAGGGATAACCCCGGGAGGATTAGCGGCCACATAATTGGAATAGCCGGTTCCGCAACCCGAAGTATTGCTAACACCGCCCATGGTCACATTCAGGATAGCATCCAATAACGTACAATCTGAGGATGGAATGCAATAGCACGCAGTAGCAGGATTCATGGTTACCAGTAAAGGCGTTGAAATCGCATTGGCCAGGCCATTCGTACACGTTACACTATCCCTGTAATAAGTAGCTACGATTTGAGAAGTAGTGTATGTATTACCAGTAGCTCCGGCAATATTGGTGTAAGGTCCTGCCAACGCAGCTGATTTTTGCCACTGGTGATTCAATCCGGCAACCAATGGATTATTTTGAACAGATAAATTGAAGCTTATGCTTGGGCATACCGGGTTAGCGGAAGATATAGTATTACCTGGAGCAGGTGTACCTGAGCATGGAGGAAGTACCGCGCAAATACCATCTATCACTAATGTATAATCTCCAAAATCACCAGGATCTACTGTGTTAACAACCAGGGTTGTTGTGGCGCCTGCAGGCAATGTAAAAGAAAAACTTTCAGGCCCCGGGGCAACTAAGCTAAGGCCGGGGTCAGCCAGGTAGTTAGTACAAACGTTTGCCGGAACAAAAGCTCCTAAATAAGCAGCAACAAATATGTTAACAGAATTGATATTGGTTAATGTGACAGTTACACATTGAGCAGATGCCGTTGCATTTACAAATGAATAGGTATCGTAAGAGTTACCAGTCGCACCTGAAGTACCGGGGCAAGCAGCTTTGGGGGCAGCACAGGTAGAAGCTACACCATCCCTAAACATCCTGAGACCGGGTAAGGTTGGGTCACCTGCACTCAATGTACCATTATAAGTAGCACAAATTGCATCCGTCCTGTTAGGAGAAGCAGTAATAACTTTGTTTGGTCGTCCTGCATCGTTATCAGCTATTTGGCTGTGGCGGCTGGCAGCTTGCATCATCCGCTGTTTTGTTTCAATTATAGATTGCTGCCGGGCAGCATTCTTCGTTTGCTGCGCATATGTAAACAGCGTCGCAGAAAGGAAAATCACTGCCAATGCAAAGATTTTCATGGATAACCCCACAGTTCGTTGAGTAAAGTTTGGTTGCATAATACTGATTTTATTTTTGAATAAATAAATGTATCACCTCAGAATGGTTCAATTTTTTTTCTGATTAAATAATTGTTGGAAGTAATTATAAAGAATGTAAATTTTTCTCATTCGCATAATTTGGTTACCCTAAAGATAGGATATAAACAATTATCCCCACATCAGGGTAATTAATTAATTTATTAACAGCCTGTTAGTATTACCATTTATCCACTTCTTCGGTGCTTTTATCCAAAGTGGAATTCTCTTCGACAACCGGAGAAATCTCTTCTGTTTTTAGTGAAATCTCTTCTGAGACAGCGGGTTCCGGAACATGATCTGACCCATTATTATTATTATTATTGCTTATATCCTCCGGATTTTCATCGTGGTTAAAGGCGTCAAAATCAAAATCAGGCATCAGGTCAGTTTTTACGTAATCCACCGCTTCCCCTAAAGCTTTAATGAATTTGTTGAAGTCCTCCTTATATAAAAATAATTTATGCCGGTCATACCCGTTGTCATCAAACCTTTTCCGGCTTTCGGTAATGGTGAGGTAATAATCATTGCCGCGGGTAGCTCTTACATCAAAGAAATAGGTTCTTCTTTTTCCGGCACGAATGCGTTTACTGTAAATGCTCTCCAGTTTCTTGTCGTTATTCTCGTACGCCACAGTTATAAGTTTTTAGCAGTTAATGAATTACTTTGGTTTTATCCTTATATCTACTGATCATAAGGAAACGTTCCCAAAGAGCCCTTCGGGGGAAGTCACAAATATAGAGATGTTTTTGAAACAGCCAAATTCAGTCGGGCAGTCAGCAGTCGGGCAGTCAGCAGTCGGCAGTCCGAAGTATTCTGAAAGATTGATCAATTGCTTACTGAACCACTGCCGACTACAGACTGCCGACTGACAGACTGCCGACTGACAGACTGCCGCCTGACTGACTGCCGACTGACTAACTGCCGACTGACCGACTGCCGACTGACTAACTGCCGACTGACCGACTGCCGACTGACCTACTGTCGCTCCTGCTCCTGCTGCCGTGCATAAAGCCCGGCATAGTATCCTTTTTTTGCCAGCAATTCTGAATGGGTACCCAACTCCACGATGACCCCGTCGTCCAGTACTACAATTTTGTCAAAATTAAAGAGGGAGAAAATGCGATGTGTAATGATAATAGCCGTTTTATTTTCCAGGAATTCGTTTAGATTCCCTATTATTTCTTTCTCTGTCCTGGCATCCACGGCGCTCAGGCAATCATCGAAAATAACGAGGTTAGGATCTTTGATTAAAGCCCGGGCTATGGAAATTCTTTGTTTTTGTCCACCGCTGAGAGTTACTCCCCGTTCGCCTATCATCGTATCATATTGATGAGAGAAACCTCCGATCTCATTATCTACACTTGCCTGGATGGCTGCTTTTTCCACCAATACGCGTTTGGTTTGTTGTAAACCAAATCCTATATTATTTTCAACCGTATCGCTGAATAGAAAAACATCCTGGGGAACATAACTTATTTGTTCCCTCAGGCTTTCTACGTTTAGATTCCGGATATCGATGCCTTCCATGTCTATTTTTCCATTGGTCACATCATACATCCGCAATAATAATTGTGCGATCGTTGATTTACCGCTTCCCGTTCTTCCTACAATAGCAACTTTTTCTCCTTTACTGATCCGGAGATCAAAATCCTTCAGGGCATGGATACCCGTATGCGGATAAATAAAATTCACCTTCTCAAAATGGATATTACCCCGGATCGAAATCACGGCCGGGGCCTTCCCATTCCGGATCGAGGGCTCGGTTTTCAAAAATTCATTTATTCTTTTTTGGGAAACAGCGGCCCGCTGTATCATGCTGGCAGTAAGACCGATGGCACTCACCGGAAAGGTCAGCATGTTAATGTACATTACGAATTCAACAATAGTAGAAAGGCTTGTCTGCTCCGGATGCCGGATGTGATGCAGCCCCCCGATCATAATGGTTAACAAAGTACTGATCCCTATCAGCAGTGTAATGGAAGGGAAATAAATAGCTTCCACTTTAGCAAGGCCGATGGCGTTCCGTTTATATTGTTCACTGTTTTTTGTAAAAAACCCCAACATCGCTTTCTCCTGCCCAAAGGATTTTATGACACGAATACCGGAATAAGACTCCTGCGCATTGGTGGTAAGATCAGAAAGAGATGCCTGTATCCGTTCACTTTTCCTGTTAATGGTATTATTGACTATATATATAGTAATAGCAAGGATTGGCAACGGGGCCATTACATACAAAGTCAATTCGGGGTCGCTCTTCAGCATAAAGAAAACACTCAGTGAAATTACCGCCAGCAGGTTGGCAAGGTACATGATAGCAGGACCCGTGAACATCCTCACACGGCTTACGTCTTCGGATATACGATTCATCAGGTCCCCGGTACTATGTGTTTTGTAAAAAGCCGTATCCAGTTTCTGGTAATGATCGTATACCTCGTTCTTCTGGTCATACTCAATATACCGGCTCATCACAATGATCGTTTGCCGCATCAGGAAAAGAAAGAAACCTCTTAACAATGCCAGAGCCAATATTGTGATGCCACAGATCGCCACCACATTGGTTACCCCTTTCACGCCATCAATCAGGATAGCAAATTTCCGGACCAAAATATCGTATTCAGGCTTTTTAAGGGGAGGTTGGTACTTTGGTAAATTCTTTTGAACAAAATCGATTACAAACTTTGTTACCTGTGGTGAAAGTGCCAGGAAATAGTTTGACAAATAAACGAATACCAATCCGGTTCCCATCCGGACGCGATATTTCCAGAAATATTTATTAAGCGCTTTTAAGTGCTTCAATTCAGCAGGTTTGCTGCGAAATTAAACTAACCCGGGAAAAGGCACCGGGGTTTTAAATAAACCGGCAGCATTATGACCAATCTCAAAATCAATCTTACTTATCCTGGGTTATTAGGATGGGGAAAGTGCTGGATCAGGAATTTCTTAAAGTCTTGCGGAGAGAGGGGGATTCGAACCCCCGGTACCATTGCTGGTACAACGGTTTTCGAGACCGCCCCGATCAACCACTCTGGCATCTCTCCGGGGCATTAAATTAAAATAAAAAACAGCAACGGGTGCTGTTAATTGCGGAGAGAGAGGGATTCGAACCCCCGGACCTTTTGGGTCAACGGTTTTCAAGACCGCCGCATTAGACCGCTCTGCCATCTCTCCGTGACAAAAATACGGTCAGTAATGCGTTGGGCAAAATGTATCTACCGCTGGTAATGTCTCAAATGATAGCTATCGGGTTTAAGTATTGAATGACGGGATCATCGAACCGATAAATTTCCCCTGTAATCCCGGTGAAAATTCGATCGATAAAAATAAATGGGTCACCGCTGATCAATATGAGTCCCTGGAAACTGAATTAATAACCTGTATCACAGGCTGTATTGCTGAGGATACTTTCCTGGCCGGTAAACACCTGGATGTTCCCGGGCTGGTAACAAGACTTATGAAAACGAATGGGCTTGAATTTCTGAGACGAAATTTTACATGAAACCGGCTATCCCTTCATGTTTGATCAGCCTCCGTTAAAAGATAGGGTATAAAAAAAACCGGTCTCAGGAAATGAGACCGGTTCTTAAAAAACTAAGTTAACAGTAGTACCAATATCTGTACCAATAGCAATAGCCATAACCATTGCACCAATAGTACCAATAGTAGCAATATCCTGCGCCACGGGAACCGGCAGCGGTTCTGTATGTTTTCTGAAATGTCGTTGCGGCCGCCTGGATTGATTTGGCTTGCGCAGCTGTTAGGGTCTGGCCAGCTGAATAGGTTACCTTATTAATGGTAGCCGTACGGGTAGTAGCACCGCGACTTGCATCGAGGTTGGCATTAGATACCATACTTAAAAACCCGATATCTGCGTCCGTTAACTTGGTGCCTGCCTTCATTGGAGACACTGTTTTTTCCGCTTGTCCAAATGCTACTGAAACCAACAGCAGCATCGAAACAGAGAACAAAATTTTCATTTTCTTCATATTGTTTATTTTTTAGGTGATGAAATGCAAAGACATTCTAAAAGTATTGATTTCCCGGTTAATAAAAAATGATTTTTTCTGAACAGATACAATTATTTTTTTCCGCATTAATAACTGGCTTACAATCCAGTGGGGTTGAAACCAAGCGATGAAAAAGGCAGAGAATTTAAGCATCTTGTATCCGGTAAATTTCATGCAAACTATTTCAATAAATAAAGCCCGCCTATACCCAATATTGGGTATTTCTGTTTTTAATGGGCAGGAGCCCATTCGGGTGCCGGTTTCCATTACAGCATTTTCTTACCTTATTTCCACATTCACTACCACTTTACTTTCCAGGACGGTCTTCCTTGGAATATCTACCCGGTCGCCTTTGGCCCCGATGAGTTGCAATAAGATGCCGGTGGCTTTTGCTGCCTGCTGGTAAGGAAACTGTTCCACCGATGCCAGGGGCTGGTCATCGAGATAGCTGGTGATGGGTAGATTAGCATAGCTGACAAAGAAAATATCCTTGTTGATCTTCAATCCCTGGTTACGGGAGTATTTGATGGCATCCAGGGCTACATAATCATTAAAAGCAATAACCGCAATGGGCCTGTTCTTTAAGGCCAGCAACTTATGCATAGCCTCCTGTGTTTTCGTTTTACTCAGATCGGTAGAAACAACATAGGCTGTTTCAACTTTTATTTTATGTTTTTTCAACCCTTCATAATACCCGTTGAGCCTTTGCTTTGAATGAATCAGTGTATCGGGACCTTTAATAAAACCAATTTGCCTGTATCCCCTGTTCACCAGCCAATCGACCAATTCAACGGAGCTATTTTCAAGATTACAGGAAACCGTATAGGCGTCCGCCGTTTCAGGTACCCGGTCAAAAAATACGACCGGTATCTGGTGTTTCCTGAGTTGTTCAAAATGCTCAAAGGAGTTCGTGGTTTTTGATAGGGAAACGATCAACCCGTCTACCCGATGGCGGCGCATGGTATCCACGATCCTGATCTCCCGTTCCATTTCATCATGCGACTGGCCAATAAGAACGGTATAATTATTTTGGGTAGCCACATCTTCGATGCCATTAATGGCAATAGAAAAATATTCCTCGCCCAGGTTGGGTAGAATAACGCCCAGGGTAAGCGTTTTTCCCTGTTTAAAGGAAATGGCTGCCTGGTTGGGTTCATAATGTAATTCCTTTGCTAATTTCTGAACCTGCATTTTGGTACGAAGACCAATGCTGGGATGATTATGCAGGGCTCTTGACACCGTGGAAACGGAAACATTCAGCCGGTTCGCAATTTCTTTTATCGTGGCGGGTTTTTGTTCCATCTGGCTCCGGGTATCTTCCCTAATGAATTACAAGTTATAAAAAGGAAATGATTTTTACCTTCATGTTTTATACCAACGCGCCCCGTTGCAGCGGTCCCGGATAACAAATAAAATGAAAAGCAATGAAAACAGGAGATGGATAGCGATAATGCTGTTGCTTGTTTCAGCTTTATTCTTTACCATGGGATTTATGTTCCCGATCCTGCGAACCGGTTTTGGAATCGGTCCGATCACGCTGAAGCACGAGGATATTTATCTGGGCAGCTCTTTCCGCTATTTCTTCGATAAAGACGAGATTTTTATTGCCCTCTTACTGCTTTTTTTTACCATTATCTTCCCTATCATAAAATATATATTCCTGTTTCTGACCTTGCTTGAACACCGGTTTCCCAGGCATCATTTTATCAGTACAGCCCTCGAAATCATCAATAAATGGGCCATGCTGGATGTTTTTGTGGTCGCCGTATTGATATTGAATATGAAATTCGATTCCACCATCATTATATCCAAACTGGAAAGCGGAACCACTTTATTCGCTATTTCTGTGTTATTGCTAATGGGCTCTTCTCATATAGCCCGGATACTCATTAGCCAGCCAACAACCCTTAATAAATAGTTTTTGCACGGCTGATAACTTTTCGTAATTTGATTTAGAAAATCTCTCTACATGAATACTGTGGGCTCCGTTCTTAAACGTAAACAAATGTCGCCGGTTACTGTTTTACCAGATTCAACGGTTATGGAAGCGTTACAGATAATGGCCGAAAGGAACATTGGTTCCCTGGTGGTCATGGAAAATGATCAATACCAGGGCATCGTGACAGAAAGGGATTATTCAAGAAAAGTCATTTTGAAGGGAAAACATTCCACGACAACCAAAGTATCCGAAATTATGTCAACGGATCATCCCTCCGTTAGTCCCGCCGACACCATTGAACACTGTATGGAACTTATGACCACCAGGAATATCCGGTATATGCCTGTTTTTGAAAACAATAAACTCACCGGGATTATTTCCATGAGTGATGTCGTGAAAGAAACCATTTTATCTCAGAAAGAAACGATCAATCACCTGCAAAGCTATATCTCACAATAACAACCGGCTTACATACTCGTTAAATATAAGGCGAAGCCCCGTAAGGCCTCGCTTTTTTTGTCAAAAAAAAGCGAATGTCGAACAGACGAACAAATGAATGACGAACAAAGGAACAAGGAATGCAGAATGAAGAAGTATACATCCCGATTCATCATATTTTTCATATGAAAAATTTAGAAGCCTAGCAACAAGTAGAAAATTTCCTCGTTCCGTAGGAACGTTTCGTGGGTAGCCTAGCAACAAGCAGAAAGTTTCCACGTTCCGTAGGAACGTTTCGTGCGACTATTCATTTTATTACTGATTTTGAGCACGAAGCGTTCCTACGGAACGCTAAGACCCATCATTACATTGTCTACCCACGAGTCGTCCCTCTGGGACGGCAAGGTCATGTCCTTATTCTACCTAACTCTTTGTTCAATGATCAATGCTCAATGTTCAATGATCAAGTTCAACCTTTCCTCATTCCTCATTCTTTCTTTCTACCACAACCACCAGGTCTTTCACCTCCACCTGCATAGGCAATGACCCCAACTTCACCACGGCCCTCTTCCCTCTTAATTCCATCACCTCTCCCACCTGGTGATTTTTTTTCATCTTTACCTTATCCCCCACTTTTATTTCGCCTCCCACTTCGTTGTATTTTGAATCGATCTTTTGCTGCATCCGGCTCACCACTTTTTTTTCATTTTTCTTAAAAAGCAGGCCCTCCATTTCTTTGATGACCTTACTCTTATTCTCTTCTTTCCGCCATTCGATCAACAGTTGCTTTAGCTTTCTTTCCATATCTTTTAAATAAACGATCCGGTCCTCCGTGACCCGGTTCTGTTCCCTTAGCAATTCCACCTGCTGAAAATGTTTTTCCTTATTCATAACCTGCTTCATCTCTTTCCTGAGTTTTTCATTTTCATTCATTAATTGTTGCAACACTTTTTCTTTTCTTTCCAGGTCCTGCAGGTCCTGTTCTGTCCGGTTCAGTAATTTATCAAGCCGGAAATGGTCCCCATCTACTAATTGTCGTGCCTCCTGAATCAGCGATGGATCCAGCCCGATCCGCTCCGCGATGGAGAAGGTGTAGGAACTACCGGGTTTTCCTACCAGTAATTTATAAAGTGGTTGTAAATTCTTTTCATCAAAAGCCATGGCGCCATTGATGATGCCGGCTGTTTTACCTGCCATCACTTTCAGGTTAAGATAGTGAGTCGTCACAATGCCAAAGGCATGCTTCTTCGCCAGGGCCATTAAAATAACTTCGGCAAAGGCGCCACCCAGGTTGGGGTCACTTCCACTGCCTAATTCATCAATAAAAAAAAGAGTCCGGCCATTCGCATGCTCCATAAAATATTTCATATTCAGCAGATGGCTGCTGTAGGTACTCAGTTCAAACTCGATGCTTTGTGTATCGCCGATATGGATCATGAGTTGCTTGAAAATACCGAACTGCGATGAGGGATCTGCCGGAACCAATAATCCACTCTGTACCATCATTTGTAACAGTCCGATGGTTTTCATGGTGACCGTCTTACCACCTGCATTCGGCCCGCTGATCACCAATATCCTTTTCTGATCATCCAATGTGATCGTAACCGGGATCGTGGGTTTACCTGTTTTTTGATTATAGAGATATAATAATGGATGAAAGGCCTCAACCAGATGAACATGGGCCTTATCAATAACGGATGGATACGCTCCCTTTATATCAGCCGCCAATTTTGCTTTCGCCCGTATAAAATCAAATTCACCTGCTACCGCATGCCAGTCAGAAAGCTGGGAAGCATAAGTGGAGAGATGTGCGGTCAGCTCTTTTAAAATCCGGTACACTTCCTTTTTTTCATCGCTTTCCAACTGGTAAACTGTATTATTTAATTCAATGGTTTCTTCCGGTTCTACAAAGGCGGTTTTTCGGCTATCACTTTCGCCATGTAAAATCCCCTTAACGGTTCTTTTTTGTTCCGCGAACACAGCCAATACTCTCCTGCCATTCATAAAACTCTCCTCGATCTCCGCCAGGTGGCCCTGCTTGTTCAACTTCGCCACAATCCTGTCAAAAAGCCTCCGTAACTCATTCCGCTTGCGGTAAAGATTCATCCGTATATCCTTTAACTCGACGGAGGCGCTGTCTTTAACCTGGCCATATTCATCCAGCACATCGTCAATCAACGCTATGATCGCTTTTTCATAATAAGTTCCTTCGATCACCCGGGTCAGTGCGGACCATGCCGCCCTTTTTTCCTTGTCAAACCAGCGGAATATTTTTTCAATGCTCTCGCCGAGTTTTCTTATTTCCTGTAATTGTTCTCCGCTCAGCACCGCGCCGGGAACCGACAATAGTTTTAATTCTTTGCCAAGATTAAGAACATGAT
>JADGPW010000097.1 GCA_017882265.1 Chitinophagaceae bacterium
GTCCGGGCAATACCGCCTATATTTCTTATATCAGTGATCCCATCCAATAGTAAGAATAAGGGTATCTCCCCGTTTTCTATTACCAATGAAATGGTATCCTGCAGGTTTTGATATTGCACTTTAGCTATCTGTGCCACACAGCCTTCATGACCGGTGATATTAAAACTGTTCAATTTGGCTGCGGGAACGTAATTAACAGGGACCCCATTTTGCAAAGCCAATCTTTTCAGATCATCAATCTCCCTGCCTGCCGCTTTCCCATCCAAATAGATCCTGTCAAGCGGCTGACCGTTACGTAATGCATTGATCACGGCATTGCGGCCAATAATCAGGGAGCCCTTTTTAGGACGTTTTTGCTGTTGTCTGAAGTTTTTCACTTACCAAATGTATTATAAACTAAAAACCCCGCAAGCTCTTCCAAACTTACGGGGTCTTCGGAAGTCCTCCCTTTAGGGAGGATTTAGGAGGGTATGCTGAACGCTTTCTTCACTTTTGCCACATAATCTAATTTCTCCCAGGTAAATAACTCCACTTTCTTTGTGATCTTTTTCCCATCCGGAGAAGTGAAGGTCTTCTCGATCACTTCCGGTTGCCGTCCCATATGGCCGTAAGCGGCTGTTTCACTATAGATCGGGTTTCTCAGTTTCAATCGCTGTTCTATAAAATAAGGACGCATATCAAATACTTTTTGCACGATCTCACTGATCTGTCCGTCGCTCATGTTCACATTGGCCGTACCATAGGTATTTACATTGATGCTGGTAGGCTGTGCCACGCCGATCGCATAAGAAACCTGTACTAATATTTCGCTGCACACACCCGCTGCTACAAGGTTCTTGGCAATATGCCTTGTCGCATAAGCTCCGCTACGGTCAACTTTAGATGGGTCCTTGCCACTGAATGCGCCGCCACCATGCGCCCCTTTTCCGCCATAGGTATCTACGATGATTTTGCGACCGGTCAGGCCGGTATCACCATGCGGACCACCAATCACAAATTTCCCGGTGGGATTGATATGATACTTTATATTATCGTTGAAAAGCTTTGCGTATTTTTTATACTTTGCTTTTACCCTGGGGATCAGGATACTGATCATATCCCCTTTGATCTTTGCCAGCATCTTGCTTTCGGTGTCAAAATCATCATGCTGGGTTGACACCACGATCGCATCGATCCTTACCGGCTGGTTATTATCATTGTATTCAAGTGTTACCTGACTTTTTGCATCAGGACGCAGGTATTTGATCTGTTTGTTCTCTCTTCTCAGGGCGGCCAGTTCGATCAATAATTTATGCGCCAGGTCCAAAGCCAGAGGCATATAATCCTCTGTTTCATTACTGGCATAGCCAAACATCATACCCTGGTCACCGGCACCCTGGTCTTCTTTCTTTATACGAACTACGCCCTGGTTAATATCGGCAGATTGTTCATGAATGGCCGATAAAACACCACAACTACTGGCTTCAAACATGTATTCACTTTTGGTATACCCGATCTTGCGGATCACGGCACGGGCAATTTCCTGTACATCCAGGTAGGCGCTTGATCTTACTTCCCCGGCCAGGATTACCTGCCCGGTGGTTACTAATGTTTCACACGCAACTTTAGATTGGGGATCAAAAGCAAGAAAGTTATCGATCAACGCATCGGATATCTGGTCAGCTACTTTATCGGGGTGTCCTTCACTTACTGATTCCGAAGTAAATAAATACGCCATAATTAAAAATTTTTGAAGTTTATCCGCCGAAGCCCAGCGTAGGCGGACGCAAAGATAGGGGTGTATCTATCAATGACAAAGTCCTGTTGCTAACAAAAAAACCTTTAATAAGAAATTGGGAAAAGTGCAATTGGGAAATTTTACCAAAGATGTAGTAGTTATATCAAAATTCCCGGGCATACTTTAATGGAAGATATTTACAGTTTTAATGCAATTTCGAAATTTCCTCCCGAATGCTATCGGGACACTTTTTCCAATTCCCTCAACTCAGAGTTTTGAATAAACAATCCTCAGCCTCATCCGGTGTGGATTAGCGTCGGAATGCCCGGTATTGCCGATCAACCGGACTCTCCCTTTTACAATAGTGGGATTCACGAAAACCGTGGTAGTTATATCAGCACCGGGTGGTATACCGAATTGCTCATTGAGAGAAAAAGGTGAAAAGAGCCGCAGGTTATACAAGGTTTGCGTATGTGTCAATACATGCTGCACATACCTTGAAATATTAAATTTCCACGCTTTAACTATATGTCCGCCGGCATCAACCTCGTTTACAGGCACGGACCCAAAAGCTTTAAGGTTGAATGTGCCGGAAGCGTCCGTACTCAGATCATACGGTATACTTCGAAATTGATAAGGATTAGCAGTGATACTTGGATCTGAAGCATCCAGGTACATGAACTCTGGTGGCGGGAAATTATCGTCACTGGGATCATATAATTGCTCCACTGTTAATTCGGCCAGGTGCACTGTCCGGTTGCTGAGACCGGCAAGATCAGGTATTTTGATGATCGAAAAAGTGCCAGGCGTGTTTTGAATAAACGCTATCGGATCAGGTGTGGTTCCACCTAAAGTAGCCACTAAAGGCACTCCAAAACTACGCTGAATATAATCGGCGGTGGCGCTAAATTGAGTAAAAGTAAAATATGTCACACTAAGGGAATCGAGTGTTCCGATTGTTTTCGGCTGGCGGTAATAAACAGCCAGTTTGCATCCCGCCAGGTTAAATCCCATCACGGCTTTACCCAAGGTCGTTGACTGCAGGGCAAATCCTTTGAAAAAAGTATTAAAGGCCGAATCAGAACTGTAAGCGCCGCGAGGTCCCCCGGTCGTTGTGTCATAATTCATTAAACGCCGGGCAAAATTCGTATCGAGTTTTATCCGCAATTGATTGGAGGTTGTATCCAGGAAAGCTTTTACTGAATCGGCAAGCCGCGCAGGAATAAAAGATTGATTGGATGGAAAGCTGAGCTGGCTGGAATACGTTATATCGTTTTTCCTGATCAGGTAAACAGAATCCCGTGTAAAATTGCTGGACTGATTGACCTCGTATACATTTATCGTCTGGGGAATGGTGGAATCCCCATAAGTCTCGAGGTAATCCATAACAAGTATGACCGAATCGATCTTAATACTGTCTTTACGGGGAAAAGGATAAGTAAGAAAGACAGTAGGTTTTAACTGCAGAAAAAGCCTGGCATCCGTCTTTCCAAACAGGGGATCCGAATTGATCAAACCGAGGTAATGTTCTTCTGATGCATTGAGTCGTTGCGAATCGGTAGCGAGTGCGAACGTATCATTAAAAGCCTGAACCGTAAGCGTGGTATCAAAGGTGGTGATATTATCAACCGGTGGGATAAGTCCCCCACCCAGGTCCGTGGCTTCATTGATCTTTTTACAAGCTGAAAATACGATAGCAACCGTAGCAACGATTGCTATGAAAGATAAAACGATGTATCTGTTCTTCACAAAGTAAATTTAGTCCGGGTTAGTTATGTTTATTTGCCTGCAAGGTCGCCATACAGTTGTAAATAGTCTGTTAAATCTCCCTCCGGATTAAAGGCCAGCGTCTTCTTCCCTCGTACTTTAGAAAACTCATCAAATAGTTTTTTCTCTATTTTTTCCGCGCCGAATGTAATGGCATCTGCAAAGGTGGCGCCGCCACGGAACATGGCTGTATTAGTAGCTTCTTTATATACTTCCAGATCTTTTTCTTTTAAGGAAGCATGGATCAGGGCTTTCTTAATGAAGTCGCTCCCGAGCTTTTCTTTAAATGTATTCTGACCGATCGTAAAAACAATTTTACTATGTGCAAATACCGGTTCTTTTTTATATAATGTTTTCAGGTAGGCCGGGATCAGTCCGGTCATCCACCCACTGCAATGAATGATATCCGGCGGCCAGCCAAATTTCTTTACGGTTTCCAAAGCGCCCTTACAGAAAAAAACGGTCCGGAGTCCGTTATCCTCATACCATTTTTCCTGTTCATCATGAAAAACATATTTGCGTTTGAATAGATCTTCGTTATCCAGGAAATATACCTGCAGCCTGGCGCTTGGCAAAGAGGCTACTTTTATCTGAAGCGGCATATCATCATTATCCACCGAAACATTGATCCCCGATAACCTCACCACTTCGTGGAGGCGGTGACGGCGTTCATTAATCGTGCCGAACCGGGGCATAATGCAGCGGACCTCGAAATTATTGTCATTGGCTTTTATAGCCAGTTTATTTACTATCTCTGAAAATTCTGTCAGCTCCAGGTAGGGTGACATTTCATTGGCGATAAATAAAATTCTTTTCTTTGCTGGCATGGGCTTCCCGTATTATTTACTTCCTTTGGTAAAAGGTGGCAAAGGTAGTTATTTTACACTGAACTTGTCATGATTATAAACCCAACCACTATTAATCATTTACCGGTATGATCTTATTTAAAAAAGTAACCAACCTGCATAAATGGCTTGATGCTCAGCAACAAAAAGACCATCTCCCTGGTTTTGTCCCTACAATGGGGGCGCTTCATGCCGGACATATTTCGCTGATCGAAATGTCAAAAAAAGAAAATACTGTTACTGTTTGCAGCATTTTTGTCAATCCGACGCAGTTTAATGACCCAAAGGATTTTGAAAAATACCCCCATACTATCGAAAAAGATATTTACCTCCTTGAACATGCCGATTGCGACATTTTGTTCCACCCTTCTGCTCATGAAATCTACCCTGCGGGTTTAATTCCGAAAAGACACTACGATCTGGGTTCCCTTGAAACGGTGCTCGAAGGAGAATTCCGTCCGGGTCATTTCCAGGGTGTATGTATGGTTGTGGATCGTTTGCTGGAGATCGTAAAACCCGGTCGTTTGTACCTGGGGCAAAAAGATTACCAGCAATGCATGGTCATCGCCAAACTCATTGAATTAATTGGGAAAAAAGATCTGATCAAAATTGTTATATGCCCTACCCTGCGTGAACCCGATGGATTGGCCATGAGCAGTCGTAATTTACGTCTCCGGAAGGATGAACGCCTGGCAGTTGTTGCTATTTACAAAAGCCTTTGCCTGGTAAAAGAAACCTGGCAAATAAAAAGTATAGCCCAATTAAAACAACAAACCAGGTCCATGCTCGAAGAAGCCGGTTTCAAAATTGATTATATTGAGATTGCCAATGCAGCAAACCTTACCCTATTGAATGAATGGGATGAAAATCAAAAAATGGTGATGCTGGTAGCTGCATTTATGAATGAGGTGAGGCTGATTGATAATATGCTGCTGAACTAAACAAAGTCATAGAAGTCATATTTGTCAAAGGAGTCAAATGGGTCATTCTATATACCGCAGAAATCATTTGACTCATTTGAACTTTTTGACCTGTATGACCTATATTACTTCTTTGACATATATGACTTCTTTTATTATTTTCGATTTTCATGAATAAACGTTTCCGCATCATACTGCAATATGTTTTTTTTCTTTCCTTAGGAATCTTTTTGGTATGGTGGTCGATCCGGGATCTCAGCCCGGATGATAAATCTCATATAAAATTTGCGTTACGGAGGGCCAGGTATTGGCTGATCATTCCCGTCTTTGGGATACTGTTCCTCAGTCATTATACAAGGGCCATGCGCTGGAGATTATTGATCGAACCCTTAGGTTACCGGCCAGGAAGGGCCAATACTTTCTTTGCCGTGATGATCGGTTACCTGGCCAACCAGGCTTTTCCGCGCATGGGGGAAGTATTAAAATGCACTGTACTGGCACGATATGAAAAAGTGCCGGCCGACAAACTCATCGGCACGATCATCCTGGAGCGACTGGTTGATGCCATTACACTGGTCATCATTTTTGCCATCACTTTAATTCTTCAACCGGGTTTGTATCACGAGTTGATGGACACTTTCTTCCATTCACCTGATGAATCCGGGAAAAAAACTATCCCCGGCTATGTTATTCTTATTATCATAGCAGGGCTGCTTCTCATTGCATTAGTGGTATGGATGATCATCAAAAAGAAAAAACCCGCTGATCTGCCTACCTTATTCAAACTGATCGCCGCCCGGATATGGGAGGGTATTACTGCCATCCGGTACCTGAAGAAGAAAGGCCAGTTTATCCTGCTGTCAGTTTTACTGTGGTCACTTTATCTTATTGCAGGTTATATCGGTTTTTTTGCTTTGCAGGAAACAGAACAATATGGAATAAAAGAAGCGTTTACTGTACTTTCTGCCGGAAGCGTCGGGATGGTGGTAACCCCGGGAGGTATCGGCGCCTATGCTTATATCCTGGAAAAAACAATGCAGTTGTATGGCTCCCAGAAAGGTGTTGCACTGGCATTCGGCTGGTTATTATGGCTGGTCCAGACAGCCGTAATTCTCATCGGGGGTTTGATTAGCTTTGCCGCATTACCTTATTATAATAAAAAGAGAATACGTGAACAGACCTGACCTTATCCCACAAAAGATCTTCACGCTCCCCCAACTGCTGCAAAAAATAGCTCAATGGAGAATTTATGATAAGAAGATCGCTTTCACCAATGGGGTCTTTGATATACTTCACCAGGGACACCTGCTTTCTTTTTCTGCAGCAGCCAAAGAAGCCGAATATTTAATTGTCGGGTTGAATGCGGATGTTTCTGTAAAAAAATTAAAAGGAATGAACCGGCCTATCAATAACCAGGAATCAAGGGCGCTGGTATTAGCTTCCCTGCTCATGATTGATGCCATTATACTTTTTGAAGAAGACACACCCCTGGAACTGATCAAAGCCATTATACCCGATGTACTGGTAAAAGGTGGTGACTACATTATCGAGCAAATTGCCGGGGCTAAAGAAGTGATCGCCCACGGAGGCCGGGTTGTTATTAACCCTATTCTCGACGGTTATTCCACCACGGCTTTGATTGAAATGGCAAAAAAGACCTGATATGATTTTGTTGAAAACAGTATATCTTCCTTTTTACATTCCCTGATCAGGGGAGATGAAAAAGGGTTTACCAAAATGATTGATCGCTATGCCCCATCATGAAAAAAGAAAGACAATTGCCCGTGACATCAGCTGGCTCTCGTTTAATGCCAGGGTATTACAGGAAGCGGCTGACCCGACTGTTCCCTTGCGGGAACGGCTCCGTTTCCTGGGTATATTTTCCAATAATATGGATGAATTTTTCCGGGTACGTGTAGCTACGTTAAAAAGAATGATCCAGTTTGGGAATAAAGCGAATATGCACCTTGAAAATGATCCCCAGCAGATCATCGACGAGATACAAATGACGGTCCTGAACCAGCAGGGAGAATTTAACCGGATCTGGGAAGAGGTATTAAAGGAATTGAATGAACAGAAGATATTTTTAAGAACAGAAAAAGAGTTGAGTCATGAACAACAGGATTTTGTTCGCAACTATTTTGAAGAAGAAGTGAGTTCCGATGTGATCCCTCTTATGATCGAAAACATTCCTGACTTCCCGGCGCTGCGGGATAAATCCATCTACCTGGCTGTGGTGATGTGGAAAAAAGATAATGCATTGAAAAAAAAATATGCCCTGATCGAAGTACCGAGCCGCACCCTGGGAAGATTTACCATACTGCCCTCCTCCAAACCCGAGGAAAATAATATCATCCTGTTGGAAGATGTGATCCGGTTTAATTTACCCGATATCTTTTCTTATTTCGGTTACGATGTTTACCAGTCGCATATTTTTAAAGTGACACGTGATGCGGAGATCGATATTGATGAAGATGTTTCCACCGATATCATCCAGAAAATTGAAAAAGGGATCAAGAACCGGCGGAAAGGAAAACCCGTTCGCTTTGTGTATGACCGGGAAATGGATCCGGGATTACTGGAATACCTGATCCGCAGGCTCAATCTCACCAAAAGAGATAATCTTATACCCGGTGGCCGTATCCACAATTTCAAGCACTTCATGGACTTCCCCGACCAGGTATTTAAAGAAAAAAGACATCGTAAAAAACCATTCGATCACCCATTGCTGACAGTGCGCCGTGTCAACGATGTGATCATGGAGAAGGATGTGATGTTGCATTTTCCTTATCATTCCTTCCTTCCCCTGATCGACCTGATCCGGGAAGCGGCTTTTGACCCGGCAGTGACCAGTATCAAAATAACCTGTTACAGACTGGCCCAGCATTCCAAAATCATTAACGCGCTGATCAATGCCGTGAGAAATGGAAAGGAAGTAGTAGTTATGCTGGAACTTCGGGCAAGGTTTGAGGAAGAGGCCAATATTGAATGGAAGAAAAGACTGGAAGACGAAGGCGCCAAAGTGCTCATCGAAATACCCAATATTAAAGTGCATTGCAAGATCTGTGTGATCAAAAAGAAAACAAAGGATAATAATACCATCATGTACGGATTTGTCAGTACCGGGAACCTGAATGAGCGAACCGCAAAAGTGTATGGCGATCATTGCCTGCTGACCGCGAACCAAAAAATAATGTCGGATGTGAACCGGATATTCAATTACCTGGAACAACCTAAATCGGGTATGAACTTCCTGAAAGACTGTAAGACGCTTATCCCCAGCCCCATGATCCTTAAAAAAGAAATGATAAAACTGATGGATGACGAGATCAGGCAGGCGAGGAAGAAAAGGCCGGCCAGTATAACGTTGAAAATGAATTCGCTCTCTGATGAAGAGTTGATCCAGAAACTATATGAAGCTGCCCGGGCGGGTGTTCAGATCAAATTGATCATTCGCGGTATCTTCTGTATGTTATCGGAACATAAAAAATTTGAAAAACCTGTCAGGGCGATCAGTATTGTTGATGAATATCTTGAACATGCCCGGGTGTGGGTATTTCATAACAGGGGTAAAGAGAAAGTTTATATATCTTCGGCCGACTGGATGCTGCGGAACCTGGAACATCGGGTAGAAGTGACCTGTCCTGTCTGGCATGAAGCGTTGCAACAGGAACTGAAAGATATTTTGAATATCCAGTTGCAGGACAATGTGAAAGCCCGGTGGCTGGATAACGAATTAAGTAATGAGTATGTCCGGACCACAAAAAAGAAGATCCGGTCGCAGGTTGAAACCTATAATTACCTGCACAAAAAAACACTGACCCCACGTGAGATTGGCAGCAATTGATATTGGAAGTAATGCCGCAAGATTATTGATTACAGATGTGATTTCCGGCCCTCAGGGTATTCCTGAATTTATCAAAGTAGTTCTTATCCGGGTACCCCTTCGTCTTGGTTTTGATGTATTTGATAAAGGCGAAATATCAGCCGCCAAAGTGGAAAAGATCATCAAGACCATAAAAGCCTACAAACTCTTATTGGATGTGTATGAGGTCAAGCACCTGAAAGCCTGTGCCACTTCTGCCATGCGCGGCGCCGCAAATGCGGACGAGATCATCAAAAAAGTAAAATCGGAAACAGGTATCCAAATCCATATTATCAGCGGTGTGGAAGAAGCTTCCTTCATTTACGAAAACCATATAGCGGAAAATATGAACACGGCGGAATCCTACCTGTACATCGATGTAGGCGGTGGCAGTACGGAACTGACGTTCTTCAGTGACAACAAGTTAATTTTCAAAGAATCCTTTAATATCGGAACGATTCGTTTACTAAAGAACCAGGTGAATGAAGCTGCCTGGGATGAAATGAAAGAATTGATTCTCAAAAAAACAAAAGGTTATCATCATGTAACAGCGATCGGATCGGGTGGTAATATCAATAAGATATTTTCTATTTCCAGGCGTAAGGATGGAAAAGCCCTCAACCTTGATCTCCTCAGGGATTACTATAAAGAATTCAGTAACCTTTCCCTTACGCAACGAATCAGTTTTTATAAATTGAAGGAAGACCGTGCCGATGTGATAGTTCCCGCCTTACTCATTTACATCAATGTGATGCGATGGGCCGATGCACAGGAAATTTTTGTTCCCAAGATCGGATTAGCAGATGGCCTTATCCACACCTTATATGAAGAAGTGAGATTACAGGAAGCGGCAGGGTAACCACGGATTACACAGATTAACACGGATTCTACAAAATTAGTGAACTTAATCTGTGCTAATTTGTGTAATCCGTGACTACAATCAACTGGGAACTAACTGCTATCTTTACTGCGGCAAATAAGGCAGCTAAGCAAAACAAAGGCAAGTAGCATAAAAGAAAATTTCCCAATTTCCCAATCCAAAATTCCAAAATTCTAAAATGTCTACTCACAAAGAAGTCAAAAAAGTCACGACCAATACATTACAGAA
>JADGPW010000098.1 GCA_017882265.1 Chitinophagaceae bacterium
GTCGCCGGCACCAAACTAACGGATGCGGACATTGGTTTTTTATCCATGGTTTCGAATGCCAAACTGGATATGAGCCGTGGTGGGGGGGCCCACACAGCCATTATTCGCAGACTTCGCTACGCGGCCGGCCAAACACTGACAAGTAATGATGCCACCACCATTAACGCTGCTTTTAAGGCATTTCAGAAAACCTACCGCAATGTTCCTATCCTGCGAAGAGGCGCCGGATATTGTTATTACTGGTATTACTATTGCGATGCGTGGGGATATTGCTGGTGGTATAAGTATTGGTATTATTGTTAAGGCCCCCTGAGTTTTTAAAGTTGTAATGACATTAATTTCGTCCCCCGAAGCGGGGAAAGAAAGTTTAATTATTGAAAAAATACAACTGTAAATACTAAAAGACTGCATCCCCTCCTTCGGAGGGGCGACCTAAGTCATGATTCTACTTTAATGAAACGGGGAGGCCTCGTCCCCCTAAAAGAGGGAAATAGAGTTTGATTATTGAAAAAATACAACTGTAAATACTAAAAGACTGGAGGGGCGACATTAGGAAACATTCTGCTTTAATGAATCGGGGAGGCCCTAACATCATTAGGCCCGCTAACCCCTCCTTCGGAGGGGCGACCTAAGTCATGATTTTACTTTAATAAATCGGGGAGGCCGCTTTAATGAATCGGGGAGGCCTCTTCCCGTCTTCCCGCCCTTCCCGGCAATTCTAATTTCTGGCTACCTTTTTGCGTGTAGAAAGTTATTAGCCGGCAAACCCGTCTAATACATATGTTATTAATTTCATTAAGTAAACAGCTCTTTACACAATACAAAAAAAAATATATGAAATCGATTCTCAACTCATGTGCAGGTTCATGGAAAAAGACAGGCGTAATTCTATTAATAGCGGGTGCATTATTTAACAACTCAGCCCTGGCACAGCACAATAAGGATAACCGTCAGAATAACCAGCAAACTCACCAGGCCCCCATCCGGCAGCAACAACCCCGCCAACAGGTAAATCAAAACCCTGCCCGCAACTATCAGCCTACTAACCGGACCAATCCAACCAATAATCGTACTGACCAGAACCGGTACCAGAATAACAACAACAATAATAACAATAATACGATCAGGCAAAATAATGACCGGAACAGGATCAATAACAATAACACTGATAGGAACAGGGTCAATAACAATAATACGATCAGGCAAAATAATGACCGGAACAGGATCAATAATAATAACAATAATAATACAGACCGGAACAGGATCAATAATAATACGGACCGCAACAGGTACAATAGCTCAGACCGTAGCCGGTACGATGCCAATTACTACCGTCACCCGTATAGCCCGACTAATCCAGCCTGGCGCTATAGGGATATACCAAGGAGGAACAGCGTAATAAATTATATCCCTTCCAGTTACCGCATCATCAATTATGGTGGATACGATTACCGCTATAACGATGGAATTTTTTATCGCCCGTATAATAATTACTTTATGGTAGTAGGGCCCCCGATAGGTTTGTTCCTCGATTTCTTACCGATGGGTTGCCGGAGAATTTATGTTAACGATTATCCTTATTATTATTATAACGGAACTTATTATGATTACCATGATAATTATTACCGGGTGGTTTCTCCCCCGGTCGGCGCGATCGTGGAGAGTATTCCCGACGGATACCAAACCATTAACATTAACGGCGAAACCTATTATGAAGTTGATGGGGCACAATACAAACCTGTTGTGCAGGATAACGGAGAAATATGGTACGAGGTAATTAAAGCAAATTAATTGGTGTAAATAAAAGTGATTTGCCGGCTCTTAGAGGGCCGGCTTTTTTTTGCCGGGAAGGGCGGGAAGACGGGAAGAATTTCGAACAGATGAACAAGGAATAATGAATGTCGAAGTGCGTACATACCTTATATCTCCAGATTTCTTATGAATTCGGGAATTACCCAGCTTGCTCAGCCTGCTGCGCCTTCGCATAGTTTCGATCGCTTGGGCCAAAGCTTCAGCGATGGAGTACGAAGCAAAGCAGGCAGGTTCGTCTATTCTTAAATCTGTCTGCCCCACAGAATGGGGGGTTCACCTTTTCGGCATTTTTTCCGCCCTTCACGAACACATAAGAAACCAAGGAATATAAGGAATGTGGGCACTTCGACATTCATTATTCCTTGTTCATCTGTTCGACATTCATCACCTTATCTCCAATTGCTTTGGAATGAACAGGTGTTTACCCGGCAACACTGTGAGTTTTGAACCCTTCAGCAGGTTTTCCGGGACATCCATATAACACTGCCCGCCCGGAATATTGTCGATAAGGATCTCTTTACAACCCGGAAGTTCGAGCGCCGGTACGGCATTATTTTCCCAGTTGGTAGAATCGCTCCAGTTGCCATTACCCGTAAAGCGGTACACAGTTGATGAAACGGCTGTCACAGCGATCGTGTCTGTAAGCGCGGAGCTCCATAAACCTTTTGCATCCCTGAACTGCAGGTGAAGCCTGTTGTCACCGAAATTTAGACAGCCCATGTCAATGGAGGTATTCAGGATTAATATATTTTCCGGTGCTGACTGGCGTACGATCATACTGGAGGCGCTGTCATTATTGAACCAGTAACGGTAACCGGTAATAACATTTGTGGTAACTCCGGCAGAATCTAATTTATAAAAGAACTGGCTCAGGGTACTGCTCCATTGGCCTACGGTATCTTCCATCCGAAGGTGTAAGATATGCAGACCGTTAGTCAGGGTAGAAGCAGGAAGTAAATCATTTATTATTACCACCGGTTGCAAAGCAAGGGTCTTTACCTGGGCGCTGTCAAAATGATTATCGAACCAATATTGCATTTTGCTGATGGCATTATTAGTAAAGGCTGAGGCGCCGGTGATATAAACAAACTGGCTGATGGTAGTACTCCATTGGCTGGTCTTATCACGAAAGCGGAGATGCAATGTGTGCAAGCCTTTTGCCAGATTGCCTGCCGGCAACGCTCCTGAAAACTGGAATTGTTCTATCGGGCTTACGGCTATTGTTTGTGCCTGGTCAAATTGCCCGTCGAACCAATATTGATATGCATTGATCTCATTGCCGCCACCGGTTCCGGCGGGAAATGCTTTGTAGAAGAATTGTGAAATCGTACTGCTCCACTGGTTATTGATATCCCTGATACGCAGGTGTAACAGGTGCAGACCACTGGTTACCGAAGCACCGTCTATTGCAACATTCAGGATAATGGAGGGAGTTGCTGTAAAGGTCTCTATAGCGGCAGCCGCAAAATTATTATCGAACCAGTATTGGTATGCATCGATATTAGCTGAGGGGGTAGCGCCTTCCACCTTCTTGTAAAAGAACTGGCTGACGGAGGTGGAATATCTTGCACTGTCATCTTTGAATCGCAGGTTAATGGTATGCAGCCCTGCGGAAAGTGAACTGGTGGAAAAACCAGCATCCAGGAAGTATTGTGGGGCAGCTGTTATGGGTTGTTGCTGCCGGCTGGCATAGTTGCCGTCAAACCAATACTCATACTGGTTGATATTATTCTGACTGTAACCTGCGGTGGCTATAAGCACTGAAACACTAATAAAAAAACGTTTCATAGTAAGGCCTTTGTCTTTATTGATTTTGCGCAGCCACTTTTACCTGTACATTAATTTTTCCCTGAGCATCTGTTTGCGTAGGCAGTAGTTTGCTCTGGATATGCGGGTTGACAGGAACGGCACCTTCTTTATAAGGATTGGCGCCGCCATATACACCACAGTCAGTACCCGCTAAACCCGCAGCCCTGGCCGGGCTGCTGGCCGTCAAATGATAATTTTGTGTATAAGCAAAGGTGGTCCCGCTTTGGTTCACACAGAGGTCGGTAACATTAAACTGGTTACCCGATGAAAATTCTACTCCCAGCGGGTCACCTTCTTTAAAGATATTGTTATAGAAAAGATTGCCGCTACCGCCATACATGAATGCACTAGACCCAGTGATGATATTATTTTCCCAACTGGTCGAAGATAGGTAAGAGAGGAGGTTGGGTTCATTTCGCAGGAAGATATTGTTACGGATGGTGATCATACCATTGCCATTTTGAAGCGCCCCTGCAATGATATTATTTTCAACCGTCACATTTTGAATATAGGCAAAGGCTATAGACGACCTTATAACATTATCTTTTATAAAAATATTTTGGGCACCACCGGGTTCAGTACCGTTGTAGGAAAGATTAATGCTAAAGACATTACAACGGCTGATCAGGATATTACTGGCACCGGAGTTAGCGGGACTAGTTCCAATTAATATAGAGCCATTAATGTAAATGCCCTGCAGCATGCTGCCGGATGATGGGGTCGTGAAATAAATACTCCCGGTAAAAGCAGTTTGCCCGGTTGCCTGGGTACTGTCCGGGTAATGACCGGCGCCAATGATCGTAAGCCTTTTTTGGATTATCAATCCCCCGGGTATACTGATCACACCTCCCGGTAAATAAACATAGTCGCCATCCTGAGCATAAATGATGGCGGTGTCCAAAGTTGTATACACCCTGGTTCCTGAGGGCCCGTCAAGGGTAATTACTGATTGGGACCTAGCGCTAAGTACAGCACAGAAACCAATGGCAAACAAGAGTAATTTTCTCATAAAAATCTATTTTGATTACTGAAAAACAAATTGAGCAGTCTCCGGATACACCGGTATCCTTAAATAGGGTATTTTATAAAATCCCAATTATTATAAATTCGAAAGTAAACAGGGGTGTGAATGTGGAAAATGACCACAATCATTAAAAAGTATGATACCCGATTGGCAGATTCTGCCAGGATGATCTTAAGCCGGTGCAGGGAAAGCAGGGAGGTTTGAAAAATAAATGTTGAATTGCTGAAATGGCGGGTTGAGGATTAATTGGGCATATCACCACCTGCACCCTACGTGTAAATGCACAAAAAAAACAATCGAAAATACGACTGGTATTGTTCCCCTTACTGCGGAAAGTGGCAACAAACTAATAATTTCGGAGGATTTATCCCGGCAGGGTTTTCACCGAAGATCTTTGAATTATTAATGATGCAAGGATAAATCCCCGCTGTTGATTATACTTGTCATGCATCGGGGTCTCCTATCCCGCTGCCTGGCCAACGCTATGAAGACTCCGGGAGACATATTTTCTCAAACCCAACTAAATCCTTCATTGCGTATAGGTAAGGTACGCGGACGATATCCGGCCGCTGCCAGCGCATTACATAATGCCGGCGCCACGGTAGGCAAGCCCACTTCGCCTACTCCACCCGGTTCTTCCTTGCTATCGATCATATAAACGTCTACCGGGGGCATTTCATCATAACGTAATAATTCATAGCTGAAAAATCCATCTTGTATCACGCGGCTATTACTTACCGTTATTTCCCCTTTCAATGCCTGGGTTAACGCAAAAGCCAATCCCCCTTCCATTTGATTCAACAGGCCGTCGGGGTTAATAACCAGGCCACAATCAATGGCGGCCACTACTCTTGTGATCCTGAATTTCTTTGGGGCTAATAACTCGATTTCTATGGCATGTGCCGCATACGATTTGGCAAATATGAAAGAATGGGTAGCCAGGCCAATATAATGATTGGGTTTTCTTTTATCATTCCACCCGATCTTGTCAGCCACCATTTTTAATACCCCGGCCACCCTGGCGGGCGACTGTACCAGTGCGCCGGGTCCATCACCCGTTTTAAAATCAGGCCTGTTTTCCAGCATGGATAAGCGAAACTGTAAAGGATCCTTTTTTAATTTTTGAGCGATCTCATCAATAAAACTTTCCACCGGAAAAGTATTCACACAAATATCCACCGCACGTAACCATCCACGATTGATATTAAAATCAACGGGCGTATACCCGGTATGTACATTAGGCACATCATAACAAAAGCCCTGATCGGCCCCATCCATCTCGGGGGCTTCCTTGGCTCCGGGGCCGTCCGTCATATAAGCCACCGGCGTACCTAATACATGATGTTGCCATGCCACTAGATTTTCATTAGCATCGAACCCGGCATTTAAGAAATGATAATTAGCCGGACGGTAGGGTTGAAAACGGATATCATCTGTTCTTTCCCAAACTAATTGGACAGGCTTATCTGTTTGCTGAGCGATCTTAACCGCTTCCATGGCAAAATCAAAATGCAGTCTTCGCCCGAAAGCGCCGCCCATTAAAGCAAGATTTACTTTGATATTTTCTTTTTTAAACCCGAATTCTTTAGAAATCGTATTTACCGTCCAGTCCGGTAATTGCAAGCCACCCCATAATTCACAGGTATCACCCTTTACCGACGCTATAAAATTGACAGGCTCCATCGTTGCATGGGCCAGGAATGGCGCCGCATAGGTTGCGGTGATCTCATTTTTACCGGTATATGTTGAAACGTCTCCTTTATTAAAAACATCGATTTGTGGTTTGGCACCGGCTTTTGCTGCAAATGTTTTAAAAAGTTCTTCGGTACTTTCCTTATTTTTCTTGCCTTCGTCCCAGGTGATATTCAGAAGCTTTCTGGCTTTTATGGCCGCCCAGATATTGCTGGCAATGACTGCCACCCCCGCCCTTACATGCATGGGAGCCCCGGTGGCTTTATAGCTGATCACCTTTATGACGCCTGGAATTTTTTTTGCAGCCGAATCATCTACGCTTACCAGGGTACCATCCAGTACGGGGCATCGTTCTGCCACCGCATACAGCATGCCATCTACTTTGATGTCCAGTCCGTATTTTGTTTTACCGGTAAGTATATCTTTCAGGTTAGTACGCTGTTCTGATTTACCGATCAGGTTGAAATCTTTTGGATTTTTTAGTGTTACTTTTTTTGGAACAGGCAACAACGCAGCCTGGCATACCAGGTCCCCGTATTTTATCCTTTTCATTGAAATGGTATTCACTACTTCCCCATGATCAGCTGCACAGGATGATTCTTTTATGTTCCAGGTAGCAGCCGCCGCCGCGATCAGCATCGCTTTGGCAATAGCTCCTGCATTCCGCAGCTGGCTATACATGTTCAGCACACTCTGGCTGCCGCCGGTATCATGTTCCCCTTGTTTTAATGTGCCGTAAGGAGCTATCTCCGCTTTCACATCTTTAAAATCAACATCCAGTTCTTCCGCCACGATCATGGGCAGGGCCGTATCCACTCCCTGTCCGGATTCCTGTTTGGCAACAAATACAGTGACCTTTCCTTTCTTATCAATTCTTAAGTAGGCACCGGGTTGAAAAAATTCACAGTCAAATGCAGGGATCGCCAATGCCTGCATACCCGGTAGCATAAAACCAATGACTAAACCTCCTGATGCCAATGATGTGATCTTGATAAAATGGCGGCGGTCGATATTTACTTTATTCATAAACTTCGTTGAGTCATGTTATTTATTGATTTCTTCAATTGCTATGTTAATGGCTTCTTTGATCCTGTGATAGGTGCCACAGCGGCAGAGATTATTACTCATCGCCGAACTGATCGTTTCGGCAGATGGTTTTTTATTTTTCCCGAGCATAGCAGCAACGGTCATTATTTGTCCCGGCTGGCAATAACCGCATTGGGGCACGGCTGCTTTTTGCCAGGCTATTTGTACAGGATGAGAACCATCTTCCGACAAGCCTTCGATCGTGATTATTTTTTTATTCACGCAGGCACCCACCGGCCGCTGGCAGGAATACACGGCGTCACCATCCATGATCACGGTACAGGCGCCGCAACTGGCCACACCGCAACCGTATTTGGTGCCGGTGAGATCGAGCAGATCCCGAAGCACCCACAACAGGGGCATATCCGCTTCGGCTTCTACTGAATATTGTTTATTGTTAATGTTAAGGGAGAAACCGGGCATAACATTCGTTTAAAATTGAATAAATTATCGCTATTGAAAATTACGTAATACATTTCGGTTTAGCGGAATTTTCGCATATACCAATAACTTGTACAGGCGTTCCCGCCCGGGTGTTTTTTCATAATATGTAAAAAATCACAGGATGCTTTGTATAAATTTCTGAAGATAAAAAAAGGGGGACCGGTGGAATATGACCACCATCAGGAAAAAGTATGATATCAGGTATTATCTTTTTGTATTCCCCATATGCAGAGGATCGTGTAATTATTCTTTACATTTTAAAGAAATAATATTTTTTTTATGACCGATTATTTTAGCTTTGAGAGACGCTGTTTTTGGATCGTTTATTTATGCCACATAAGATAGAAATTTGCGGAAATCGTAAGAAACGAGCGGAGATACAAGGAAAAAATAATGCTGGTTTTTTTACTGGTCTTTTGCTGGCCCTATTACCCAAATGTCCTTTTTGCATCATGGCTTATTCCAGCACCGTGATGCTTTGTGGTAAAGACACTCTCATTGAAACCCAAAATAATCATTATTCTACGCTGTCCATAAGTCTTACCGCCATTTTCTGTTCCCTTATTATTGCAGGATTACTGTTGAATTTCCGAGGTAAACGAACAAAATATGCTTTGGCTTTGTCAGGCTTAGGGATCCTAATGATCCTGAACAGCGTGATCAGAAATGGCGGACAGGAGTTATATTACCTGGGTATTTCCATTGTATTTATTGCTATCTGGCTGAACGGAAGCCTAATCCCGATCCTGAGGAAATTCAGAAATACTTTTAGCATTCCCGCAGGAACTCCTAACGGGAGCCCCTACTCTTGATTTGGTTCATTGACATAGCAGCTGCATTATTTCCCCGTCAAGGAGGTTACATTACAACTGCACTTTTTTGGAATTATTAAAATTTAAAATTATGATTGCCCAGTCATTTGATTATGAATCTCCCGGCACATTGAAGGAGGCCCTCACCCTTTTGGAAAAACATGGTGAAGAGGCTAAGATCCTTTCCGGGGGGATGGCGGGAAATCCCCGGTGTATTATATCAACCCGGTTTGCGGCGTGCCGGTTGACATGAACAATCCAAAGCATATTGTGGAATATAAGGGGGAGACCATTTATTTCTGCTGTGATGGATGCAAAGTGAAATTTGATGCAGAACCGGAAAAGTATATAAAAAAAGTCAAAAGCCTGACAGGTTAGTTTATCATGCCTGTCTTGGACAGGCAGGCCATACATTATGAAAGAATTTCACGAAATCATAAAGGCGTATGAAAAAAACACCGCTGAAGGAAAAAGAACTGCATTGGCATCTGTCGTTCACCTGGAGGGTTCATCGTACCGCAGGCCGGGCGCCCAGATGCTGATAAATGATGAAGGACAACTGACCGGAGCTATCAGTGGAGGATGTTTAGAGGGGGATGCATTACGAAAAGCTTTGTTGGTCATTGCACAACAACATTCCAAACTGGTAACGTATGATACCACCGATGAAGAAGATGTTTCTGTCGGCGTACAATTAGGTTGCGCCGGTGTGATACAGGTTCTTTTTGAACCTATTGACAGGAATGCCGCCATTAACCCGATCCTTCTTTTGCAAAAAGCAATGGCTAAACGCCATAAATCTGTTCTCGTTACATTATTTTCCACGCAGGATAAGACTACTCCACAGGTGGGTACCTGCCTGCTGTTTGAAGAAGATAATACTATCACGGGTGAAATTCCACTGGTCAACATAAAAGAAGCTGTGATGAAAGATGTGCATCACGTAATGGAATCAGAAGCTTCCTTGTTTAAAAATTATATTTCAGAAAATACACCTGTTACCGCATTCATTGAATTCTTACAACCACCTGTTTCCCTGGTGGTAGTGGGTGCCGGTAATGATGCTATTCCTTTGGTTCAGTTCGCTGATATCCTTGGCTGGGAAGCCAGAGTAGTGGATGGCAGGAACACACATGCAAAACCCGAACGATTCGTTAGTGCCTGCCAGGTGCTCGTAAGCAAACCCGAACAGGTGCTTGAACAGATACCTATTGATGAGCAAACGGTATTTGTGCTCATGACGCATAACTATAATTATGACCTGGCCATGTTGAAAGCATTGCTGGAACGTAATATCCGTTACATCGGTGTGTTGGGACCAAAGAAAAAACTGGAACGGATGCTTGGCGGGTTGAAAGACCAGGGAATAAAACTGACCGAAAAGCAATTGAGTTGTATTTATGGTCCTGTGGGATTGGAAATAGGCGCTGAAACGGCTGAAGAAATAGCCCTGAGCATTATTGCTGAAATCAAAACTGTTTTTACCGGCAAGAAAGGTATATCCCTTCGTGATAGTAAGGACTTTATTCATTCAAGATCGGGTACTTAGAATAACAGGAGAAATTACATTGGGGATGAATCCAACGATAGAAAATTGTGCCATCGTAATCCTTGCCGCAGGAAAATCAGCAAGATTGGGAAGCCCAAAACAATTGTTAACTTACAAAGGGAAAACATTGCTGAGGCACACCGTGGATACAGCTTTGGAAACCGGTTGCCCCTCCGTTTTTGTAGTACTCGGCGCCCATAGTGACCTGCTGCGAAAAGAATTGAAAGATAAACCGGTTATCATTGTTGAAAATACCGGGTGGGAGGAGGGCATGGCTTCCTCCATTCGTACGGGATTAGAAAATATAATGAGTACAATATTAAGACCCCATGGGGTTATCTTTTTGGTTTGTGACCAGCCCTATATCACCAGCTCTTTATTGTTAAGTTTATTGGAGAAAAACCAGGAATCCGGTAGACCTATCGTGGCCAGTAGTTATGAAAATAAAACAGGGGGGCCCGCATTTTTTCATAAACGTTTTTTCCCGGCCTTGATGGAATTGAAAGGAGATGTGGGCGCCAGAAAATTAATCAGTGATAACACTGAAGAAGTGGCCACGGTTCCTTTCCGGGAAGGGCTGATAGATATTGATACTACGGATGATTATGAATTATTAAAAAAAGCCAATGATTATTGACGGATTCAACAGGGTGCATAATTATCTCCGTATCTCCCTGACGGACAATTGTAACCTGCGGTGTTTTTATTGCATGCCGGAAGAGGATTACGAATTCACACCTCCCACCGGACTGATGCAGCCGGATGAAATAGAATCGATCGCAAAAATATTTATTGCCCAGGGAGTAAACAAGATACGCCTTACCGGCGGTGAGCCCCTCGTAAGAAAAGATGTCGCCAATATCATCATGCGTTTATCCAAATTGCCTGTCCAACTTACCATCACCACGAACGGAACAAGACTTCATGAATTTGCTGACCTCCTGGAAAATGCAGGTATACATTCTTTAAACATAAGCCTGGATACGTTGAACAAGGAGAAATTTTCCCTTATGACAAAACGCGATCAGTTTGAAAGAGTATATGGGAATATTCAGCTCATGATCCTGCGTGGATTTCACGTCAAGATAAACATGGTAGTTATTAAAAATCTGAATCATGATGAGATCATTGATTTTGTCCGGTGGACCAGGAATGAACCTGTTCATGTCCGGTTCATCGAATTCATGCCCTTTACCGGTAACCGGTGGGAAAGCCATAAAGTTTTTACCTGGCAACAGATACTGGAAATGATAAGCAGTGAATTTGACATTCTTCCCCTTGAAAAAGAAAAACACGAAACCGCAAAGAAATATATCATACCCGGGCACAGGGGAACCTTTTCAGTGATCAGTACGATGAGTGCGCCCTTCTGCAGTGATTGCAACCGCATGCGGCTCACTGCCAACGGCAAAATGAAAAATTGTCTTTTTTCCCAGTCAGAAACAGACCTTCTTACCCCATTCAGAAATAAGGAAGATATTATTCCCCTGATCTATCAAAGCATACTTGATAAGAAAAAAGCATTGGGGGGCCAGTTCACTACTGACCTGGAAAATATTCATACAGAAAATATCATTAACCGGAGCATGATCACCATAGGTGGCTGATCGTATCAAAGAAAACATGTTCATGCAAACCGGTCCAGCCAATATGATCTCAACCGAAGAAGCAAAATATTTCATTGTTGAAAACAGCACCCAGGCGGCCCCGGGGATGACACCCCTTGACAAAGCAGCGGGATTAATTTTATCAAAAGATATTTATGCACCCATCAATATTCCGGGGTTTCCCCAGTCGGGTATGGATGGCTATGCATTGGCCTGGTCCAGTATAGGCAAGCCCATTGCCATTACGGGAGAACAAGCTGCAGGAGCTGATCTTCATACACAAGTAAAACAGGGAACAGCCGTGCGGATCTTTACCGGTGCGGTGGTACCCGAAGGAGCAGATACAGTAGTCATACAGGAAAAATCAAAAGTGGTTGATGGCTTTCTGCATATAGAAGATGAGAAACTAAAACAGGGAGATAATGTAAGATCCACGGGTTCCGAAATCGCGGAAGGAGCATTAGCGCTTTATGCCGGAACAAAATTAACGCCGGCGGCCATAGGGTTTCTTGCCGGAATGGGTATCGCTGCTGTTGAAGTCATTCCGGCGGCGAGGGTTAGTATTATTGTTACCGGGAATGAGTTACAGGATCCGGGAACGCCACCGGAATCCGGCAAAGTATATGAGTCCAATTCATTTGCATTACTCGCCGTCTTTAAGCAACTCCATATGGATGGAGTTACCGTTTACAAATGCAAAGATGATCCGGATACATTAACGCAAGTTCTTACCAGTGCCCTGGACACCAGCGATATCGTATTAATGATCGGGGGCGTAAGCGTAGGAGATTATGATTTTACTGTAAAAGTTTCGGAGAATTGTGGCGTGCAAAAACTATTTCATAAGATCAGGCAGAAACCGGGTAAGCCCATCTTCTTTGGCAGAAAAAATAATGTCCTTTTCTTTGGCTTGCCTGGTAACCCGGCATCGGTGCTCACCTGTTTTTATGAATATGTGTTACCAGCCCTGGAAAAAATTATGGCACAAACATTAGCTTTGGAAATTAAGCAGGCACCTATTTCTTCTCCCTATAAAAAACCGGCAGGGATCACCCATTTTCTAAAGGGAATATTTGACGGGCAGGAGGTGCATTTACCAGGAGGCCAGGAATCTTATAAAATGAATTCATTTGCCAGGGCTAATTGTCTTGTCATGATCCCTGAATTAGTGACCGGGGTAACGGCCGGAGAAAAAGTTGAAATACATTTATTACCCTAATTACTTTTCATGACAACCGAGTTGATGGTTTTGTTCTATTTCCTCTTGTTTGCTGTTGCCTTCTTATACGCATCGGTGGGTCATGGTGGCGCCAGCGGTTACCTGGCTTTAGGGGCCATTTTCGACATAGCAAAAGAAGTGATGAGGCCAACGGCTTTGTTACTTAACCTGTTTGTCTCCCTTACGTCTTTCATTCAATTTTACAGGGGCAAGCATTTTATATTCAGAATATTCTTACCGCTGGCTCTGGCCTCTGTACCGATGGCCTTCATCGGGGGGAGTATCAATATTGATACGGGTATTTACAAAATAATGCTGGGCATTTTGCTGCTGATACCCATCATACGCTTTTTATTATTCCCGAATATACCGGTGAAGGAAATAAGAAAAAGCAATACCGGGCTATCCCTGTTAATAGGAGCTGCCATCGGTTTTATTTCCGGAATGATCGGCATTGGCGGCGGCATAATACTTTCCCCTTTGTTATTATTGCTGAAATGGACCGATCAGAAACAAACAGCAGCGATCAGTGCACTGTTTATTTTCGTAAATTCATTCTCCGGTCTGCTGGGCCAGTGGACCAAAGGCATTCATTTTAACACCAATATGATTTCTTATGTTGGAGTGGCTTTTGTAGGTGGATTATGCGGGGCCTATTTCGGAGCTATGAAATTCAACCAGGCTGTACTCAGGATCCTGCTGGCCTTTGTACTGGCGTTCGCATCTTATAAATTAATTTTCACAGTCTCATAAACTAAGTAATGGAAACAAAGATGAACATAATGGTATTCGGGCAACTGGAGGATATCACCGGATCGCCTGTTGTTTCCATCAACCGGGTGACAGATACAGAATTGATGCTAAAATCATTATACGATCAGTACCCGGTATTAGAGCAAAAACAATTCCTGGTAGCCGTGGACCGGAAAATCATTAATGGAAAAACAGAAATAGGTGAGCAAACACAGGTAGCTTTATTGCCACCTTTCTCAGGGGGATAATATGGAAAGGAAAAGTTCAGGTGAAAGATATAATCGCCAGGTGGTCCTGAAACAGTTTGGGGAAGCCGGGCAGGATGCCTTGCTGCAGGCAAAAGTGCTGGTGATTGGAGCCGGTGGATTAGGATGCCCGGTCCTGCAGTATCTTACCGCCGCCGGTACAGGAAGCATAGGTATTGTAGATGATGATCTTGTTTCCCTATCCAATCTTCCCCGGCAGGTTCTATATGATACCCATGATATTGGTAAATCCAAAACTGCTGTAGCGGCTGCAAAACTCCGGCTGATGAACCCTGATACGCAGGTAGTGGAATATCCCATTCGTTTGGATAAAACCAATTGCCTGGATATTATTAGCGGGTACGACATCATAGTGGATTGTACCGATAATTTTGCTTCCCGTTATCTGATAAATGATGCCTGCGTGATAAAAGAAAAACCGCTGGTCTATGCTGCCGTATCGGGATTCCAGGGTCAGGTAGCCGTTTTTAATGTCAGCAGGAAAGAAAGGCAATGGAAGGGAAACTATCGTGATCTGTTTCCTGAACAGCCCGCACCCGGAGAAGTAATGAATTGTGCAGAGGCAGGTGTGTTGGGCGTACTCCCGGGTATTATCGGCAGTATCCAGGCCTGTGAAGTAATAAAACTCATCACAGGAATGGGCGGGTCATTGGTAAACCAGTTGCTGACATACAACGCTATTGATAACCAGGTAAGCGTCTTTGCGTATAGCCCTAATAAGCATCGGGGAGCAATCATACCCCGCAATGAAAATGATTTTCATCAAATGAACTATGAGCAGGAATGTTTTACAGGGGGGGCTCTTTTCGAAATTGACGTAAAAACCTTTGACGTATTGCTTTTACAGCCCGATACCCTGTTCATAGATGTGAGGGAGGGGCATGAATTACCTTTGATAACCGAATTTGAATATGCAAGGATCCCGCTGGGTGAACTGAAACAGAAATGGAATGAACTTTCAAAAGGTACTATCATTTTCTTTTGCCAATCGGGTACCCGGAGCCTCCAGGCAGCCACCCTTACGGCTGAACATTTTGGGAATACCCATCAATGCTATAGTTTACAGGGAGGCATTGTTTCATGGAAAAAAATGCATGAAAAACAATTGACATGAAAGAGAAAAATATTTTCATACCCGGAGCTATTAGCCCGGCTTTCATTGCAGAAAGTATTTCAAAGCACATGACGAAAACCAATATAGGGGGACACAGCATCTTTCTCGGCCAGGTAAGGGCAGATGCCATGGAAGGGAAAAGGGTTATGGCTATTGATTACATAGCGTATGAGCAAATGGCGTTGGAGAAGATGGGCCGGATAAGAGAAGAAATTTTTGAAAAATACCCTTTGGTATGCATGCATGTTTATCATAGTTTGGGGAAAGTACCCGCCGGGGAGATCTGCCTGTTTGTTTTTACTTCTTCCGGGCATCGAAAGGTTGCCATCGCTGCCTGTGAAGAATTAGTAGAGCGGATAAAAGCCGAACTTCCTATTTGGGGCAAGGAACTTTTGACAGCAGAACATGGCGGGGAAGGGGAAGCCTATCAATGGAAAGAGAATAAATAATGGTTAACATCACACACAAATCAAATAGTTTGCGCCAGGCGGTGGCGAAAGCCACCATTGTGGTTTCGGATCCTGGAACGATAAAAACCATCGGGCTGCATAAAGTACCCAAAGGGAATATTTTTGAATTCTCGAGAGCGGCCGGATTACTCGCCGTAAAAAAGACGAGCGATGTCATACCTGATTGTCATCCCCTGCCCGTTGAGTTTGCCGCCATTTCTTATGAAATAGAAGGGCTGCAAATCCATATCCGGGTGGAGGTTCATACCATTTATAAGACAGGGGTGGAAGTGGAAGCCATGCATGGGGCCGCGGTAACGGCCCTCACCATATATGATATGTTGAAACCGATAGATAAAGGTGTTTTTATTTCAACTATTAAACTGGAATCAAAAAAAGGTGGCAAAACTGATTTCAGGGACCAGCCAACGACAGGTCTGAAATCCATGGTCATCGTTTGTTCAGACAGTGTTTCCAAAAGAATTAAAGAAGATACAGCGGGGCTAAGAGTAGTGGAGAAATTAAAGAATAATAATATTGATGTGATTGCGCATGAATGCATACCGGATGATTTTGAATTAATACAGGCCAAGGCAAAGGAATATGCTGACGGCAGGTGTAACCTGCTTGTTTTTGTGGGGGGCACAGGCCTTTCCTCCCGGGATCTGACACCTGATGCGATTCAACCATTGCTCACCCGTGAAATCCGGGGGATTATGGAAACGGCGCGCAGTTATGGTCAGCAAAGAATGCCCTACGCCATGTTGTCCAGGGGTGTGTCCGGTTTCATCAACAAAACATTAGTACTTACATTACCGGGTTCGCCGGGGGGAGCTGCAGAAACGATCGATGCTTTGTTTCCCCATATATTGCATGTCTTTAAAATAGCAGAAGGATTGCGGCATGACTGAACAAGTTGCCTGTTACAGAATTCCTGTGGAAAGGCCATATTGAACTACTTATCCTGTTTAATCTTTTTCATTTTCAACCCGGAATAAAATTATGTTTTCGTGTTTACAACGGAGTCATCCTTCAGACAACGATGATTCGGTTGTATGTATCACATTTTAACCCCATAAGCTATCCGGCTCGTTTTCCCGGCTATTTCACCAAATTAAATGGAAGGCTTTGATTGAAAGCGACCCAAAATAGGGGGCCAACCCGGAACAGGGTTAAATATTTATTTTTCCTGCCTGTCTTCCTTCAAAACCTGAATATCCCTATTTTTGCACCCCGCTTACGCTAAGGCTACAGCGGGTAAAGTATTCCTGCTTAGCTCAGTTGGTTAGAGCATCTGACTGTTAATCAGAGGGTCGTAGGTTCAAGTCCTACAGCAGGAGCGGAGA